>NZ_CP126170.1:4120000-4427282 GCF_033170385.1 Xanthomonas rydalmerensis
GACCCAGGTGCCGAAACGCAGCAGCCGCGGCAGGGTCAGCGCCTGCCCGTAGGTCTCCTCGATGGCGTGCTCCAGGGTCTCGTACATCACCGGGATCACCCGGTACAGCACCTGGGTCAGGTAGAAGCCGACGTGCTCGCGCTCGTCCTCCACGGTGGGACGCACCGGCGAGGAATCGGCGGTCTGCCACGAGGCGGTCAGCGCCATGCGGAAACGCGCCGCGTCGGTGGCGCGCTCGCCAGGCGTGCGCAGGCCGTCGAGGTTGTCGACCAGGCTGGCCACCATCAACTGTTCCTTCTCCAGCAGCGCGCGCCGCACCGCCTCGGTCGGGTGCGCGGTGAACACCGGCTCGACGTCGATGCGCGGCAGCCAGTCGCGCAGCTCCTCGAGGCCGACGCCCTGCGCCTTGAGCCGGCGCAAGGCGTCGTGCAGACCGTCCGGCTGCGGCGTATCGGCACTGCTGCGCTGGTAGTCGCGGCGGCGGCGGATGCGGTGCACGCGCTCGGCGATGTTGACCACCTGGAAGTAGGTGCTGAAGGCGCGCACCAGCGCTTCGGCGTCGCGCGGTGCGCGGCCGGCGAGTTGCTCGCTCAGCGAGGACAGCGGCGCGGCACGCTCACGGCGGGCGATCGCGGTGGTGCGGATGCGTTCGATCTCGTCCAGGAACTGCGCCGAGACCTGTTCGGCGAGCAGGTCGCCCACCAGGGCGCCGAGGCGGCGCACGTCGTCGCGTAGGGGAAGGTCGGGCGTGGCGAAGACGATACTGCTGCGGGACTCGTTCATCGGGAAACGCATGGCTCGGCAGTGGGGGCGCCGCAAGCCTAACCGAAAAGGGATCGCGTTCCCGTCGGCCGCGGCGACGGTTTCAAAGCGAACCATTTGCACCGCACGGCAGTGCCCTGTGCCACGGCTGCACGAAAACGTGCGGCCGTGGCACAGGCACGACTCAGCGCGACACAGCGCCTGCCGCGGCCGGCAAGGACGTCGGCGTGGGCGCCGGCCCCAGATAGGTGCGCAGCCAGCGCTCGCTCTCGGCCAGCATCTGCAGCACCGATTCGCGCGCGCGGTAGGCATGCGCCTCGTTGGGCAGCATCACCAGCCGCGCAGTGCCGCCGTTGCCCTTGATCGCCGCGTACATGCGCTCGCTCTGGATCGGAAAGGTGCCGGAGTTGTTGTCCTCGGCACCGTGGATCAGCAGCAGCGGATCCTTGATCCGGTCGGCGTAGTTGAACGGCGACATGGCCTGGTACACCGGCTGCGCCTGCCAATAGGTGCGCTCCTCGGACTGGAAGCCGAACGGCGTCAGCGAGCGGTTGTAGGCGCCGCTGCGGGCGATGCCGGCCTTGAACAGGCGCGTGTGCGCGAGCAGGTTGGCAGTCATGAAGGCGCCGTAGGAATGCCCGCCGATGGCGATGCGATCGCGATCGGCGACGCCGCGCCGCACCACCTCGTCCACCGCCGCCTGCGCATCGGCGACCAGTTGCTCGACATAGGTGTCGTTGGGTTCGCGCGCACCCTCGCCGACGATCGACATCGATGGGTCGTTGAGCACCGCATAGCCCAGCGCCAGGAACGCCTGCGGCCCCCAGTAGCCGATCGCATTGAACCGATACGGCGAATCGGTGACCTGGCTGGCGGCGTCGGCGGATTTGAACTCGCCCGGATAGGCCCACATCAGCATCGGCAGCGGGCCGTCGCGCTTGACGTCGTAGCCCGGCGGCAGCAGCAGGGTCGCGGTCAGTTCCACGCCGTCCTTGCGCCGGTAGCGGATCTGCTCCTTGTGCACGTCGCGCAACTGCGGCGTGGGATGGGTGAAGCGGGTCAACGCCACCGGCTCGGCGTTCGCGCTGTCGAGCCGATAGAAATTGCGCGGCTCCTGCGGCGTCTCGCGGGTGATCAGCAGGCGCTGACCGCTGTCGTCGAGCAGAGCCTGCGGCACCGCGTAGTACGGCGCCTGCGACTGGAACAGGCGGGTGCTTTTCCGCGTGTCCAGATCGTAGCGGTCCAGGAACGGCCGATCGCCCTGCGGCGAAGCGCCTTCGCCGCGCAGGAACAGGCTGTGGCCATCGGCGGCGATCAACAGGCGCGGGTTGCCGGCGGCATCGCGCTCCGTCACCGGCGTGCCGGGATCTGCGTAGCGGTCCTCCTGCGAACGCTGCGCCAGTAGCTGCGGCGCCTGCGCGGGATGGTCCGGGGCTACGCGCCACTGCTTGGTCTGCCGCGTCTTCCACCAGAACTCGTCGATCAGGGCCAGATCGCCGCGGCCCCAGGCAATGCCGGCAAAGCGCGACTGCAGGCGCGCCAGCGTCACCGGCGGCGCCTTGAACGGCGCCGCCTGCATCATCACCGCGTCGCGCACGGCCGCTTCGCGCGCCGGGTCGCCGCCGTCCTGGGCTTCCGCCCAGACCAGGGTGGCCGGCGCGTCGCTGCGCCAGTCGATGTCGCGCACGCCGGTGCGCACCGCATCGTTGCCGGTCGGCAGGCCTTCCACCAGCGGCAGCTGCGCCAGCGTGTGCACCGGCTTGCCGGCGCGGTCGAGCACCTCGATGGTGCGCGGGAAGCCACTGGCCGGCACCAGGTAGGAGAACGGCCGCTGCAGGCGCTGCGCCAGTAGATAGCGGCCGTCCGGCGACGGCGCCAGCGACAGGTACAGGTCCGGGTTGGCGATGCGCTGCACCTGCCCGTCGACATCGACCAGCGCCGGCTGCGCGCGCAGTTGATCGTCGAACTGGCGCGCGTCGGCCTCGTTCTTCAGCAGGTCCTGATAGGTGCGCAAGGCGGTGGCGCCACCGCCCGCGGTCTGCTGCACCGCCGGCCCGGTCGGCACTGCATCGGCGGGCGGCGCCGCGCCCTGCTCCTGCGGCTGCAGCAGCACCAGCAACTGGCGGCTGTCGGGCATCCATGCGTAACCGTCGCCGGACACCGTGTTCAGCCGCTCGGCGATCCGCCGCGCTCGCTGCGCGGCGATGTCCACCACCCACAGCTCGTTGGCGCCGTTGCGTGCGTCGACCCGGTTGAAGGCCAGATGACGCTGGTCCGGCGCCCAGGCCATGCCGGCGATCGACAGCGGCGACGGCAGGCCGTCGATGCGCAACTCGCTGCCGTCGGCGATGCGCAGCAACCACAGTTTGTCGCCGAAGACGAACCGGCTCTGCGAGCGGGTGCGCGGATGGATGCGCAGCCCGGCGAGCTTGAGTTCCGGCTGGGCGACCTGGGCGATGCCGGGCAGCGCGGGGAGCTGCAGCATCGCCGCCAGATCGCGCCGCGGGCTCAGCGACAGTTGCGGCGGCCGCGGTGCGTCGACAATGGCCTGCAGCGGCGCCGACGGCAGTTGATAGCCGCTGTCGGCTGGATCGGCGGTGGCCGCCGCCGCAGGTGCCGAGGCCGCGTTGGCGGCGGCGCTGCCGGCGGCGGCCAGGGCCGCGCACAGCAGGCCGCAGACCGGCCTGGCGACGCGGCGGCGCCCGCGCACTGTGATCTGGTTCATCTCTCCCCTCTCCTTCCCATCGAACGAACCGACGACGGTAGCAGGGCCGGCGTCGGGCGCCCCCTGTCGATGGTTGGGCCTGGGCGTGTCCTCCATGTTCTGACCGCGTGTTCAAGCGCCACACGCAGCAGCCGCTATAATCGGTTACCCCTTGCGCCGAGGGGCGCTGCGACCGGATCGAGACCGGATTCTCCGTCTCCAGATCCGGCCAGGCTCGGCGCGAGGCTTGAGCGACAACGGCGCCCGGACTTCGCGAGTTTCTCGCCATTGACCGGAGCTTTATCGATGAACGCTGCACTCAAGCGCTTTTCCACCGAGGGCGACTACAAGGTCGCCGACATTTCCCTGGCCGATTGGGGCCGCAAGGAACTGGACATCGCCGAGCACGAGATGCCGGGCCTGATGTCGATCCGCCGCCAGTACGCCACCGCCAAGCCGCTGGCCGGGGTGCGTGTCACCGGCTCGCTGCACATGACCATCCAGACCGCGGTGCTGATCGAGACGCTGAAGGACATCGGCGCCGACGTGCGCTGGGCCTCGTGCAACATCTTCTCCACCCAGGATCACGCCGCCGCGGCGATCGCCGCCACCGGCACCCCCGTGTTCGCCTGGAAGGGCGAGACCCTGGAGGAATACTGGGACTGCACCCTCGACGCGCTGACCTTCACCCTGCCCGACGGCACCCAGACCGGCCCGGAACTGGTGGTGGACGACGGCGGTGACGTGACCCTGCTGATCCACAAGGGCTACGAGCTGGAGAACGGCTCCAAGTGGGTCGACGAACCGGCCTCCTCGCACGAGGAGCAGGTGATCAAGAACCTGCTCAAGCGCGTGGCGGTGGAGCGCCCGGGCTACTGGACCCGCGTGGTCAAGGACTGGAAGGGCGTCTCCGAAGAGACCACCACCGGCGTGCACCGCCTGTACCAGCTGGCCGAGGCCGGCACCCTGCTGATCCCGGCGATCAACGTCAACGACTCGGTGACCAAGAGCAAGTTCGACAACCTGTACGGCTGCCGCGAGTCGCTGGCCGACGGCCTCAAGCGCGCGATGGACGTGATGCTGGCCGGCAAGGTCGCGGTGGTGTGCGGCTACGGCGACGTCGGCAAGGGCTCGGCGCACAGCCTGCGCGCCTACGGCGCCCGCGTCATCGTCACCGAGATCGACCCGATCTGCGCGCTGCAGGCGGCGATGGAAGGCTTCGAGGTCAACACCGTCGAGGACACCCTCGGCCAGGCCGACATCTACGTCACCACCACCGGCAACAAGGACATCATCCGCATCGAGCACCTGACGCAGATGAAGGACCAGGCCATCGTCTGCAACATCGGCCACTTCGACAACGAGATCCAGGTTGAGGCGCTGTACAAGCTGCCGGGCGTGCAGAAGATCAACATCAAGCCGCAGGTGGACAAGTTCGTGCTGCCCAACGGCAATGCGATCTTCCTGCTGGCCGAAGGCCGCCTGGTCAACCTGGGCTGCGCCACCGGCCACCCCAGCTTCGTGATGTCCAACAGCTTCGCCAACCAGACCCTGGCGCAGATCGACCTGTGGCAGAACAAGGACAGCTACGAGAAGCAGGTATACCGCCTGCCGAAGAAGCTGGACGAGGAAGTGGCGCGCCTGCACCTGGAGAAGATCGGCGTGAAGCTGACCAAGCTCACCGACGCGCAGGCCGCCTACCTGGGCGTGCCGGTCGACGGCCCGTTCAAGCCGGAGCACTACCGCTACTGAGCCGTTGGCAAGACATCGCCATGCAGACAAGAACGGGCGCCGCGAGGCGCCCGTTTTTTGTGCGGTCGGTGCTGCGAGCGCATGGTCGGGAGGCTAGGAACATGCTCGGGAGGCTAGGAATTCGTATCGAGCGAAAACTGCCGGCATCGCTGAGCCAATCCCTGCTCCAAACGGACTTTCCGGCAAGCTGACCGAAGGCGGCTGTCCGGCCAGGCCGCCTGTACCACACCTGTGCTACATTGATTCCACACCAATCGCCTGGAGCTCCCCATGAGCACCACCACCATCCGCCTGCCGGACGCGCTCAAGGCCCGCATCGCCAAGGCTGCGGAAGCGGCCGGCACCACGTCGCACAACTTCATCCTGGAAGCCATTGCCGAGAAGGCCGAGCTGGCCGAGCGGCGCGTCGACTTCCATGCAGAGGCCGAGCGCCGTTGGGGCCAATTCCTCGAGACCGGCGAGAGCATTCCCTGGGACGAGATGCGTCGTTATCTGATGGAACGCATTGAGGGCAAGGACACTCCCCCTCCCGTCCCCCGCAAGTTCGCGAAATAGCATGGCGCACGTCGAGTTCCTGCCATCTGTCAACGAGGACCTACGGCGCATCATCGGCCATCTGGAACAACACGAAGCCGAACATATCCAAGAGCGTCTGAGCGAGATCGTCAGCGCATCGAACGTGCTGACGGACAATCCGCTGATCGGCCGGCTGACGCGCCATGATGTGCGTGAACTGGTCATTGGCCAAGGCGCTCACGGATATATTGCCCTCTACCGATACGTGGTTGCGCTGGATACCGTCTTTGTCCTGGCGATCCGCGCGCAACGCGAGGCAGGCTATGCACGCGATGCCTAACATCAAGGCCGGCGCGCCAACCTGATCGATGCGATGCTGACAGGGACATGGGCGCGCGAAGCCCCACCCCGACTGATTTGCTACAACTGCGCCCCCTCGCGCCTGCTAGCGCGGCACTTCGCTGCCGGAAGATGAAATGCTGAGTGACTCCCGCAGCAAACTGGCGATCGCGAAGCCAATCGCACCGTGCTTGGTCGTGGCACGAGCGTCGACCAGACCAAGCACGATGCGGCGCGGCTGCAGGCGCGGTTCGCCCATGACACCAACGGTATCGACCGGTATCGCATCGGCATGGACACGCAGGCGCCAAAGGTGACATGGCCCCACTGCAGATTCCGCAACGCACACACCGGACATCGCCATCTAGTGCCTGAGACGGCGCAAGTCTTTCAGATCCTGCGCTCGCCAGCCGGCACGTACACCGAAATCTGGATGCGGCTGCGCGCGTGATACGGCGCACGTGCCCAGTCGCTCCAGCGCGCCTCACGACGTAGGCCGGCGATCTGCGCCATCAGGTCCAGCTCCGATGGCCACACGTAGCGGCGGCGCTCGCTGAAGATGCGCGTGCCGGACTCACCCAGCACCACCACGCGCTGGTCGATGCGTTGCTGCAGCGGATCGGGCTGCGAGCACACCAGCATCACCGCCGCGCCGTCGCCGTCGGTATCCGGCACGTCCAGCACCTGACTGACCTTGCCGCCGCCGTCGAACACCTCTGCGCCCGGCACCGCGGTCTGGATCAGCAGGCGCCCGTCGGGCGCCAGGCAGCGCGCCGCGTTGACCATGCAACGCAGTTGTTCGGCCTGGGTCAACAGATAGCCGAACGCCGCCACCGCATAGATCAGGCCGAACGGCCCGGACACCGGCATGTCGGCGAAGTCGGCGCAGACCAGTTGCAGACGTTCGCTGCCGGGTTTGGCGCGCAAGGCCTCGAGCATCGCCGGCGCGTTGTCGATGCCGGTGACCGGCACATCGCGATGCGCGAGCGACAAGCCGAGGCGGCCGGTGCCGATGCCCAGTTCCAGTGCCGCACGGCCCGCGGCCAGCTCGGCGAGGACACCGACGCACTGCTGCGTGACGACGTCGGGCCAGCGATCGTAGAACCGGTCGTAGATCGCGGCCAGGCGGTCGTAGTCGTGGGTCACGGGCATCCGTAGCCACTCGTTGCCGAAGTGGCGCGACGATAGCACGCACTGATGCGACGGGATGGCGCGTCGCACAGGGCAACGCCGTGCATGGCAGGCGCTGCAATGAACGGCGGTTGCGTGCAATACACGGCACGGCGCCGCAGATGACAGGCGCATTGCAGTTGGCCGCGCTTCAGTCTTTCGCTTGCGTCGCCACACCCAAGCAGGGATGCTTTTCCCGCGTCTGTCACGGTGACAGACGCGACAACCGCAACAGATTCCCCGTTCAATCAGGAGTATCGCCATGAAACGCCTTTTTGATTCGCTGTCGCGCTGGGTGCAGAGCCTCGGCGGCCGCAAGCTCGGCTACATCTACACCTACTGACCTTCCCGCCACCGTCGTGTGGCGTGCCTGTGCGAGAGGGGGCAATCGTCCGCCCTCTCGCGGCGCTTCTTTTCGCCCGGCCACGCGCTTCGTTCGCCATGCGACACATGCCAGCTTCCGTCTCGCGGCGCGTCACCATGCGGATCTTCGCGTGACCGAAGCGCAGCGACTGCCACCAGGGCCGCGCGGGCACTGGGCGTTCGGCAATCGGCAGGCCTTCGCTGCCGATCCCCTGGAATTCCTGCAACGCAGCGCACGCGAGCATGGCGACGTAGTGCAGATCGCCGAGCGCACCTATCTGATCGCGGCACCGGCTGCCATTGCCACGGTGCTCGGCGACGACGGCAGCCTCTATGCCAAATCGGATCCGGATCCGCGTGCGCGCCGCGCCGCATTCCCGGGATCGGTGATGAACAGCGAGGGCGAGGCCTGGCGGCACAAGCGCCAGGCACTGCAGCCCGCGTTCCGCGCCAGCCTGGTGCGCGACTACGCCGGGCAAGCGCTCGCTGCCACGCAAGCGTTGTTGCAAGCGCGCAATGACAGCGTCCACGCCCAGGATCTGCGCCTGACGATGACGGCGCTTTGTGCGCAACTGGGCGCCGGTTTCCTGCTCGGCGACACCGCACACGCGCCAGCACTGCTGCGAATGCTGCCGATGGTCGATGCGATCCTGCAGCAGACGCGCACGCCATCGGCGGCACCGGCCTGGTGGCCGAGCGCCGGCAAGCGGCAACTGCGTACCGCACGCAGCGAACTGGACAACGCGCTGACGCAGATCCTGGCGTCGCCGCGTTCAGCAGGCACAGGCGCCTCGGTACTGGAGCTGCTGCAGCGCGACGATCCGCAGGGCCAGGGCGATTGGTGCCGCGACGAAGCGGCGGCGATGCTGATGTCGGCGCTGGAGCCGATGGCGGCCGGCCTGACCTGGACGCTGCTGCTGCTGGCCCAGCATCCCTCGATCGCGCAGGCGGTGGCGGAGGAAGCCGATGCCCTGCCCGGCCTCGACAGCGCGTCCGCCACGGCCTGCGACGACGCGCTGGTCGAACGCCTGCCGCTGGCGCGCGCCTGCGTGAAGGAAGCCATGCGCCTGTATCCGCCGGCGTGGATGACCGCGCGCATCGCCCAACGCGACACCACGCTGGAGGGCTTCGCGGTGCCACGCGGCACCCAGTTGGTCATCAGCCAATGGGTGGTGCAGCGCGATCCGCGCCACTTCGCCGCGCCGGACCGCTTCATGCCGGCACGCTGGCTGGACGCCGCACATGCGCCGGCGCGCTACACCTACTTCCCTTTCGGCGGTGGCCCGCGCAGTTGCATCGGCAGCCAACTGGCGCTGGTGCAGATGACCGTGGTCGTGGCCGGCCTGCTGCGCGAGCGCACGCTGCAGCTGGCCGCGGATGCGCAGCCGCGGCCGTATCCGGCGCTGGTGCTGCGTCCGCTCGATGTCCGCATCGCCCTGCGCCCGCGCACGGCAGCCCCGCCTCGCCAGTCGCCTATCGCGACGGCGCCACTCGCTCCCACACCGTAAGCCCCGCATGGCTGATCCCGCCGCCTTCGCCAAGACCCGGGAATATCCCAACCGCTTTTTCGATTCGGCCGCCTGGAACGCGCTGGCCTTCCGCGACGGCGACATCGTCATTGCCAGCTACGCCAAGGCCGGCACCACCTGGCTGCAGCAGATCGTCGCGCAGTTGTTGTTCGAGGGCGCGGCGGACGTCGACGTATCGGCGATCTCGCCATGGTTGGACGGCGTGTACCCGGACCGCGCCAGCAAGCTCGCGCTGCTGCAGGCGCAGACCCACCGGCGCTTCATCAAGACCCATTTGCCGGCCGATGCATTGGCGGTCAGCGATCGCGCCAAGTATCTGTACATCGGCCGCGATGGCCGCGACATCGCGCTCAGTCTGTACGACCACCAATGCGCGGTCAGCCAGGATGCGCAGGCGCGGCTGGACGCCGGCGCGGCCGAACCCGGCAAGCTGCGCGTGGTGCCGCCGCCGAGCCTGCCGGTGGACGCCTACGTGGCGCATTGGCTGGCCCAAGACGGTGCACCGTTCTGGCCGTTCTGGGAAGGCGTGCGCAGCTGGTGGCAGCAGCGCGCGCAGCCCAATGTGCTGCTGGTGCACTACGCCGACCTGCTGGAGGATCTGCCCGCACAGGTGCGGCGCATCGCCACGTTCCTGGAGATCCCGGTACGCGAGGCGGCCTGGCAGACGATCCTGGCGCACTGCCGATTCGGCTACATGCGCCAACACGCCGCACGCTACGTGCCGCAGGGCGCCGGACTGTGGCGCGAGGGCGGCAAGGCCTTCTTCAACCAGGGCCGCAGCGGCCGCTGGCGCACGCTGTTGCCGGCGGCCGTCGCCACCGACTATGAGGCGCGCGCGCAGGCAGAGCTGGGCCGCGAGGCCGCGCAGTGGCTGGCGCAGGGCGCAGGGGCGTCCGCATGAGCCTGCGCATCATCGGCGCCGGCCTCGGCCGCACCGGTACCCTGTCGCTGAAAGTGGCGCTGGAGCATCTGGGCCTGGGCCGCTGCTATCACGCCATGGAACTGGCCGCGAACCTGCGCCAGGCCTTGCCGCTGTGGGACGCGGCGATCGACGGGCAGGCGGATTGGGAAGCGCTGTTCGCAGGCTACACCGCCACCGTCGATTATCCCGGCTGCTGCTTCTGGCCCGAACTGGTCGCACGCTATCCGCAGGCCCGGGTGATCCTGACCGTGCGCGATGCCGATGCCTGGTTCGATTCGGTGCGCAGCACCATCTTCGCCAGCGACGGCAGCGTGCCGGCCTTGTTCGGCCCCGATGGCCAACGTCTGAGTCAGTTCCTGCGCCGTGGGTTCGCCACGCGCATCGACGATCGCGGCTTCATGACCGACTATTTCCACCGCTGGAACCAGGCCGTCATCGCCAACGTACCGGCACATCGCCTGCTGGTACTCGACACCGACGCGCAGAGCGGCTGGGAACCGCTGTGCGCCTTCCTCGGCGTGCCGGTGCCGGCACAGCCGTATCCGCGCGTGCATGCGCGCGGCAGCAACGGCGCGCAAGCGCGCCCGCTACCGAGCGGACCAGCACAACGCGAACAACGCCTGCGCGCCTACCTGGACCGGCTCGCCGTGGAGGCGTTCGCGCCGTCCGTCGACGGCTGATCGCCACCCGGCTACAGCGAGAAATTGCGCTTGATGGTGAACGACCAGGCGCCGTCGATCGGATTGGTGACATGCACCCGGCCGTCGCCATCCGGTACGCCAGTGGTGTAGCGGCGGTAGACCCCGGCGCTGTTCCAGGCCCGCGAATAGGCCAGCCCGAACTCGGTGCCGCGCCAGGTGCGGCTCAGGCCTACGCGCGCGTCGGTCCAGCCGTAGTCGGCGAAGTTGCGCACGTGCTGATGGCCCGCATGCATGCTCGCCTGCCAGTCCGACGCCAGCGGTAGCGTGGCGTCCAGCGCCAGATAGCTGGAGCCGCGCGAGTGCTGGCCCTGGCCGACGCCCAGCGTGGCACTGTTGTAGCCGAAGTAGTCGCGCGTCCAGGTGCTGGCATAGGACAGCTCCACCGTCCGCCAGTGCCCGGCGACGATGGCTTCGCCGTAGTCGTAGCGGGTGCCGCTGGCGCTCATGCGCGCGCCGGGATACGCGTAGTGGTAGACGCCGGCGCGCCAGCCCCAGTCGCCATGGCTGGCCGCATAGCCGGCATACACGTCCCACTCCACGTGCCCGCCTTCGATGAAGTACGAACTCACGCCCGACGCCCAGGTGCCGGCATACCAGCCGCTGTCGGCGGCCACGTCCAGCCCGCCCTGCAGCACCGGCCGGCCCCAGCTCTGCTCGAAACCGCGCGAGACGTAGTTCGAGGTCGCCGCCAGATTGGCGCTGGCGGTCCCGGCCCAGGCCGGTGCAGCGGCGCCCAACGCGAGCAGGAGCACTCCCGTGCGCACGGCCCTCACGACGCCAGCTCCAGCCGCGTCCGGCCCGAGGTCCCCAGGCCGCCCGGCGATGGTGCCGCGAGCTTGAACAACGCCACCGCGCGCTGCAGTTCCTCGGCTTGCTCCTCCATCGCCCGCGCCGCCGCGGTGGCCTCCTCGACCAGCGCGGCGTTCTGCTGGGTCACCTCGTCCATCTGCACGATGGTCTTGCCGACCTGTTCGATGCCGGCGCTCTGTTCCTGCGAAGCGGCGGCGATCTCGCTCATGATGTCGGTGACCCGACGCACGCTGGCCACCACCTCGCGCATGGTGTCGCCGGCGCCGTTCACCAACGCGGTGCCGTCGTCGATCTTCCCGACCGAGGTATCGATCAGGCCCTTGATCTCGTGCGCCGCGGTCGCCGACCGCTGCGCCAGCGCGCGCACCTCGCTCGCCACCACCGCGAAGCCGCGCCCCTGCTCGCCGGCGCGCGCGGCTTCCACCGCGGCGTTGAGCGCCAGGATATTGGTCTGGAAGGCGATGCCGTCGATCACACCGATGATCTCGGCCATCTTCTTCGACGCGGCGGCAATGCCGGTCATGGTCTCCACCACCTGCTCGACCACTGCGCCGCCACGCGACGCCACACCGGCGGTGTCCTGCGCCAGGCGATTGGCCTGGTGCGCATGCTCGGCGTTCTGCTTCACCGTGGAGGTCAGCTCCTCCATCGAGGCCGCGGTCTCTTCCAGATTCGCCGCCTGCTGCTCGGTACGACGCGACAGGTCGTCATTGCCGGCCGCGATCTCGCCGGCGGCGGTGTTGATCGCGGTGGTGGCCTGCTGGATGCGACCGACGATGCCGGTCAGCTGCTCCACGGTGGCATTGGCATCGTCGCGCATCTGCGCGAACACGCCATGGAATTCGCCGTGCATGCGCGCGGTGAGGTCGCCCTGCGCCACGGCGCGCAACAGCGCCGACAAGGCCGAGAGATTGCCTTCGGTCAGCTCCATCAGCCGGTTCAGCCCGACCACCATGCCGCGGAAGTCGTACTGGAAGCGTTCGGCATCGCCGCGCCGGGAGAAATCGCCGGAGGCCGCGGCCTGTGCCAGTTCGGTGATGGCCTGGTTGATCGCCTGCAGGCTGTGCTTGGTGGTGCGCATCGCCTCGGTGATCGCCGCCTTCTCGCCCGGCAGCGGTTCCATGTCCACCTGCATGTTGCCGATCGCGTACTGCGACATCACCTCGACCAGGCGCCGCTGCACGTCCACGTGCGCGGCGACCAGCGCGTTGGTGCCGTGGACCATGCGCCCGTATTCGCCGGGGAAGCGCTCGGCGTCCATCCGGTAACTCATCTCGCCGGCGTCGTGGCGCTGCGCCATCTCCGCCTGGGCCTGCATCACCGCCTGCAACTGCGTCTGCATGCTGCCCATCGCATCCAGCAGCTGGCCCAGTTCGTCGTCGCGACGGTGGCGGACCTGGCTGTCCAGGCGCCCGGCGGCGACCGCCGAGGACACGCGCACCGCCTCGGCCAGCGGATCGAGCACCTGCCGGCGCAGCAACAGGTACAGCGCACCGCTCAGCAACAACGCCGAGAGCAGGCCGACCGCGGCGATGGTCCACAACAGCGCACGCGCCTTGGCCATGACCAGCGCATACGGCACCGAGATGCCCAGCGCGAACGCCTGCGGCGCATCGCCGATCTTCAGCGGCACGAACACGTTCAATGCATCCTCGCCGTCGGCGCGGCGATGGTCGAATACCACCTCGCCCTTGGCCACGCGCGCGAGCATGTCCTTGGACCAGGCGTCGTTGCGGGTCTTGCCGACCTGCTGCGGATCGCGGCTGGCCATCACCATGCCCAACGGCGACAGCAGGCTGGCGTAGCCCTCGCCCATCGGCCGCAGCGCGGCGATGCGCTGCTGCAGCGTATCCAGGGTGAAGTCGACGGTAACCACACCTAGGAAGCGGCCGTTCTCCAGGATCGGCGTGGCCAGCGTGGTCATCAACGTGTCCTTGCCGGCCACCGGGTAGTAGTACGGCTCGATCACCACCGGCTTGTGCGTATTGCGCGCCAGCAGGTACCAGTCGCCGTCGCCCGGCTTCTCGTAGTCGCGCAGCGCCTCGCGCACCAGCTTGCCGTTCTGCCGCGACCACCAGGTCATGTAGCGGCCGGTGGCATCGTGGCCCTCGGCACCGACGAAGGCCTTGTCGTTGCCGTCGAACGCGTCCGGCTCCCACATCGTGCTGATGCCCAGCCATTGCGGATGCGCGTCGAGCTGGCTGCGCAACACCGCGGTGGCGGTGGCACGCGACAGGCCAGCGGCGTGCTGCACGCGGAAGCTGTTGGCCAGCGCATCGCTGGCGTCGAAGGCAACACCGATCTCGCGCGACACGCGCTGCGCTTCCAGTTGCGCCAGGTTCTCGATGCTGGTGCGCGAGGTCGACAGCAATGCATCGCTGCTGCGCCAGTAGATGATCATCGCGGTCAGGCCGAAACAGGCGAGCGCGAGCAGGCCGGTACCCAGCATCAGGCGTTTGGCGACGCTGCCGCGACGGCGATGCGGCGACGGAGTGGACATGAGGGCTTCCTTGGCGGGGAGAGGGAATACGGTCGCGGGGAACGCGCCACGCGGCAGCTCACCGCAGCGCGCGGCGCGAGCGCGCCGTGTCCGTTGCCGATGATCTGCCCGGGACGCCTTCCCCATCGGGCCACGACGCGCGGCCGGGCATCACGTCCCGGCGCGGCTGCATGGCGGCCCACCCCATCGCTATCGTCCCGTCGCCCGCAAACTTGATGGCCATCCCGCGCCAGGCCGATGAACGGACGGGTGTTCGCGTTCAAAGCGGCCGATCGCGCGTGGTTTTCTCCTGTATGCATGCGCCAGTGAACAGCCGCGCGCACTGGTGCAGCACTGCGTGTCGGCATGCACAAGCGCGACGGCATGAGGGACGAGCCATGCGGATACCGGCGAGGTACGCGCGGTATGCGAGCAAGCCGCACGCGAACGGACGGCGCCCCCGGTGCGGCCACGGCAGCCCGGTGTTGCTGCCGGCACGACGGTGCATCGACAATGGCCCGTACAAGGAGAGAGGCCATGCACCCTGCCCGCGACAGCTGGACGTCCATCTGCGACACGGTTGCGCCCGAAGACCACGACCTGGGCGACGACGTTGCGCTCGCCGTGGAGGCGCCGGCGCGCTATCTGCAGCGGTTCGAAGAATCGCTGTTCGAGCGCGGCATCGAAGAGCCCCATCAGGTCACTCCGTGGCTAGCCCTGGTCGACGGGTTGATCGCCCGGCGCTTGTGCACCGAGGTGGATTGGAAAGTGGACGCCGCCGACCTCGCCCACGCGCTGGGCGAACTGCGGCCCCTGGCGGGCATGCGGAACGTGCTGTCGCCACTGGCCGCATCGCAGACACGCAACGAAGAGGCGCTGACGCTCGCGGCGCGCTGCCTGCACGCGCAGGGCATGGCACTGATCCATCTCGACATCGACAGCGACAGCTATCCGTTGCTGGTCGTCCCTGTGGACCGGGGCGAGGCGACGCGGCGGATGGCCGAAGCGTTGGGCGAACGCGCCGCCGCCCTGTAAGCCGCGACGCGCGTATCGCCGTCGCACGCATCTTCCGGCGTGCTGGGCATCGACACGTGCGAGCCGGGCTTACGGCCGCCAGTTGGCGTTGTATTCCCAGAACGCCACGCTGCGTCGATAGGCGTCGCGATCCAACGGAACGCCGGAGCCACCCTCCTCCACGCCCAGCGCATTGCGCAGCATGGTGATCGGCGCCATCGGGATCTCCTGCGGCTCGGCGGTGTACAGGCAACCGACCACGCCCCAGTCCGCCTCGATCGGCGCGCCCTCGTGGGCGAGTTGTTCGCGGCTGTAGAGGATGGGCAGCAGGTACTCCGCCACCGGCGGCTCGACCCCTTCGAACCAGCGCACCAGTACCGGCAGTTCCTCGCGACTGCGCGCCTCGTAGCCGGAACGCAGCAGGCGCCGGTTGGCGTCGGTGATCGGCACGGTCAGGCAGCGCGTCGAGGTCCAGTTGCGGTGCACGTGCAACTTGCAGAATGGCGCGTAGCCGTCGAGCACCTGCAGCGGCGCGTGCGCGTTGAGATGCTGCTCGAACTGTTCCGGCGTGCAGTCCTGGATCGCATTGCGGCGGCCATCGCGCGGGAACAGGCGCGTGCGGGCGAACGGCGTGAGGACGATGGACATGGCGGACTTGGCGAACGAGGGCGGACAAGCGTAGCGCGCGGCACGGCCGGTGCCCACCGTGCCGCCAGATCCCGATGCGTATCTGGCGCATCAGCCTCAGCATGGGAAACCAGGATAGGAGCGGCTTCAGCCGCGACGGGCGTTACCGGCAATGCCGTCGCGGCTGAAGCCGCTCCTACGGATGCTACGCACCACGCTTCCGGTTAGGGATGCGCCAAGGCGTAATCGATCGCCGCGCGCACCGCCGCCGCCTGCGCGGCATTGCACTGCTCCGGCGTCGCGCTGGCGCTGTCCGGGTATACCTCGGTGGTGGTGGTGTAGCGCGCGTCGGTGATGCCCGCGCACAGGCCCAGCCGCTTCACCGGATAGTTGATGACACCCGGCGCGGCCAGCGGCGTGCCGATCAGTTCGCCGGCAGCATCGGCCGGTGCGATATGGGTGACCTGCGCCACCGCGGCCAGCACCGCCTGCTGGAACGCCGGCTGCGGATTCTCGCTGTCGCCGACCAGGTAGAACCCGTCGGGAATGCCGCCCGGCTCGTAGGCGATGCCATCGCGCGCGGCCAGCGCCGGACGGAACTCGGACTCGTCGCTGTCGGTGGTCTCGTGCAGGTCGATGTGCATGCGCACCCGATCGCGCAGCGGCGCCACCAGGCGCAGCAGCGCGGCCGACTCCTGCGCCGGGCTGTCGGCGCGGAACGAACGGTTGGGATCCAGCGCATCGGCGTTCCAGCGGTGAATGCGTTCGTACGCCCACGGGCTCACGCACGGCGCCACCAGCACGTTGGCGCGGCCGGCATACGCGTCGGCATGCTGCTGCGCGAACTGCAGCGCGCCATGCACGCCGCTGGTCTCGTAGCCATGCACGCCGCCGGTAACCAGCATGCACGGCGAGGCGTCGTCCCAGTTGCGGCTGCGCAAGGCCAGCAGCGGATAACGCTCCTGCGCATACGCCAGTTCCCCGTACGCGACCACCTCCCACTGCCCGCGCAGGCCTTCGATGGCGGCGACTACCTCGTCCTGGTAGCTGCGCCGGCTTGGCTGTGTAGCCAGCCAAGCCGCCTTCTCGGCGGGGCCCCAGGGCACGCCGGGGGTTCCGATCGGATAGAAGGCTGCGCTGGTCATGGTGCGGCTCCGCGTCGACAGGTGAGGGCGGCGACTGTAGCAAAGCGCATGGGCCGCGATGCGACATGTGCCGCGAATGCAGCGTTCGTGGTGCTCCCATGCGGAAGCGGAAACAGATCCCGCTTTCGCGCGCTGTCGCCATGAATACGTATGTAGCGCGCGCATGTTGCGCCGCGATGCGCGCTTAGCATCCTCCCGCCGCATGCCAGCCCCGCGGCGACGTCACGCCCCTGTCCTGCAGGCGTTCCTGCCTGCGCCCACGCAACGAGGAGATCGAACGATGCGCGTCCCATCCGCCGCTGCAAATCGTCTGCTGCGCCTGCATCGCTGGCGCAGCCTGCTGGTCGGCCTGCTGCTGCTCCTGGCCACCGCCAGCGCCCAGGCCGACGTCATCCTGCATGCCTTCAACTGGCCGTACGCCACCGTGGAAGCGCGCGCCGCGCAGATCGCCGCCGCCGGCTACCGCAAGGTGCTGGTGGCGCCGGCCTACCGCTCGCAGGGCGACGCCTGGTGGGCGCGCTACCAGCCGCAGGACATGCGCCTGATCGACAACCCGCTCGGCGACACCGACGCCTTCGCCAGCATGGTGCAGGCTCTGAAGGCGGTGGGCGTGGAGACCTATGCCGACGTGGTGCTCAACCACATGGCAAACGAAGCGGCCACGCGCTCGGACCTGAACTACCCGGGCAGCGCGGTTCTCGGCCAGTACGCCGCCAATCCGCAGCGCTATGCGTCGCTGCGGCTGTTCGGCGACCTCTCGCAGAACTTCCTCAGCGCCAGCGATTTCGGCCCGGCGCAATGCATCACCAACTACAACGACCCCTACCAGGTGCGCACCTACCGCATCTGCGGCGGCGGCAACGATCCCGGCCTGCCGGACCTGGTCGGCAACGACTGGGTGGTGCAGCAGCAGCGCAACTATCTGCTGGCGCTGAAGGCACTGGGCGTGACCGGCTTCCGCATCGATGCGGCCAAGCACATGACCTTCGACCATTTGAACAAGGTGCTCGATGCGCAGGTGCGCTCCGGCGTGCTGGTGTTCGGCGAAGTCATCACCGGCGGCGGCAGCGGCAATTCCGACTACGACCAGTTCCTGGCGCCGTACCTGCAGGCCACCCCGCACGCGGCCTACGACTTCCCCTTGTTCAACTCGGTGCGCAACGCCTTCGCCTATGGCGGCAGCATGGACCAGCTGGTGGACCCGGGCGCCTACGGCCAGGCGCTGCCCGGCGCACGTGCGGTGACCTTCGCCATCACCCACGACATCCCCAACAACGCCGGCTTCCGCTACGCGATCATGGACCCGGTCGACGAGACCCTGGCCTACGCCTACCTGCTCGGCCGCGACGGCGGCGTGCCGATGGTGTACTCGGACAACAACGAGAGCGGCGACAACCGCTGGGTCAACGCTTACCAGCGCGACGACCTCAAGCGCATGGTCGGCTTCCACAACGCCGCGCAGGGCCGCGACATGCAGGTACTGGCGCACGGCGCCTGCTACCTGCTGTTCCGCCGCGGCGACCTGGGCATCGTCGGCATCAACAAGTGCGGCACTACCGTCACCGCCGCCGTACCGATGAACGGCAGCGTGCTGCGCTGGAACGTCGACTACACCGATGCGCTGGGCTCCGGCAGCGTGGTGCGCATTTCCAGCGGCAGCTACACCTTCAGCCTGCCGCCGCGGCAGGCGCGGATGTGGAAGCGCTGAGCCTGCGAGCGGACGCGGCGCGCCCACCGGCGCGCCGCAAGGGGGCTGCGTCGCCGATCCGGGCGGCGCGGTGGCGGCTGACCAAGGTGCGGCCGCCATCGCCTATTGCATATCCATCCGGATGAAGAGATATACTGACGACACCGCCCGCTGCGTTGCGCCCATGACCGCCATCAGCTTCGAGTTCTATCCGCCCAAGACCGACGAGCAGCGCGCGCAGCTCGACCGCACCGCCGCGCGGCTGAAGGCCTACGCCCCGGAGTACGTGTCCTGCACCTTCGGCGCCGGCGGCTCGACTCTGAGCTACACCTCGGAGACCGTGCGTCACCTCAAGCAGCACCACCGCTTCGAGGCTGCGCCGCACCTGTCCTGCGTGGGCGGCAGCCGCGAGGAGATCCGCGAACTGCTCAAGTTGTACCGCGCCATCGGCTGCCGCCGCCTGGTCGCGCTGCGCGGCGACCTGCCGTCCGGCATGGGCCACCCCGGCGACCTGCGCTACGCCGCCGACCTGATCGCCTTCATTCGCGCCGAGCACGGCGACGCCTTCCACCTGGAAGTGGGCGCGTATCCGGAGACGCATCCGCAGGCCAACGATGCGCTCAGCGACCTGCGCCACTTCAAGGCCAAGGTCGACGCCGGCGCCGATGCCGCCATCACCCAGTACTTCTACAACGCCGACGCCTACTTCCACTTCGTCGACGCGGTGCGCAAGCTCGGCGTGCAGATCCCGATCGTGCCCGGCATCATGCCGATCTCCAACTTCAGCCAGCTGCGGCGCTTCTCCGAACAGTGCGGCGCCGAAATCCCGCGCTGGATCGGCAAGCGCATGCAGGCCTACGGCGACGATGCCGAGGCCATCCGCGACTTCGGCACCGACGTGGTCGCCACGCTGTGCCAACGCCTGATCGACGGCGGCGCGCCCGGGCTGCATTTCTACACGCTCAACCTGGCCAAGCCGACCACCAGCGTGCTGGCACGCCTGCGCGGCGCCATCGCCGCCGGCTGAGTGTCGCCGCCGCTGTCGCGGCCGCTCGGGATTGGGCATTGGGGATTCGGGATTCGCCAAAGCGGGGCAGCGCGCCGCTGTTGCCAATCCCGAATCCCGAATCACCAATCCCCGCGTGACCACCCATTCGCTCCGCGGTCACGCCGGCTGCCGCTACCCTGCGCCGATGCGCGCTCTTCCGCCGATCCTGCTGGTTCTGTGCCTGTGCCTGTACGTGTTCGCCACTCCCGCCGCGGCGCAGCGGGTGAACCGCTGCAGCGGCCCCGACGGCACCACCGTGTTCAGCGATCGCCGTTGCGAGGACGTCGGCGCGATCGACCGCCTGCCGCCACCGGCCGCGCCCGGCAATGTCGGCAGCAAGACCGCCGCCCTGGCGCCACCGCAGTGCGTGCGCCGGCTCAGCGTGCTGGTCCAGCAGATCCGCACCGCAGTCGAGACCCGCGACGTCAACCGGCTGTCGGCGCTGTATTGGTGGAACGGCGCTTCCGACGACGGCGCGCAACGCATCTTCGACCGGCTGGAGGCGATCGTGCGTCGCCCCCTGGTCGCGATCGTGCCGGTGGTGCCGGACACCAGCGGGACCAACGCTCCTGCAGCCGGCACGTCGTCGACAGTCGCGTCCGCGACAACGGCCACGTCGGCCGCGGCAGATGCCGACAGCGGCGAGGCGCCATCGCGTCCGCATCCGACCGGCCTGCGTCTGCAGCAGACCCTCGCCGGCAGCATCACCCCCACCTCCACCGTGCTGGACCTGCGCCGGCAGTACGACTGCTTCTGGATCAGTTTCTGAGGAGCCGGGATTGGGGATTGGGGATTGGGAAATCGCAACAGCGGCGTCCCGTACGCTCCTCCCCCTCGCGCAGGAGCGGCTTCAACCGCGACCTGTCGGAGATCCGCTGTTGCGGCTGAAGCCGCTACCACAAGTACGGCGCCAGCCTCGTCGGAGGATCACTGTGGGAGGGACTTCAGTCCCGACGCATTGCGCCATCGGAAGGCGCACCACTTCGCGCGCCACGGCTGCATGACAGTTGACTCCTACGGGGAGCGGTTGCCACCGCCCCGCTCACGCCACATCGGCCGGCAGCGGCCATAGCCCGCGGATCGCGGCGATGCCCTGGCCGCCGTGGCGGCGTGCCTCGGTTACCTGGGTCGGCGCCAGGCCGCCGATCGGATAGATCGGCAGGGCGACCTGCTCGCGCAGGCGCTCGAATGCCTCCCAGCCCAACGGCGCGGCGCCGGGGTGGCTGGCGGTGGCCGCCAGCGGCCCGACCACCGCGAAATCGCAGCCGATGCGCTGCGCCGCCTGCAATTCTTCGAGACTGTGGCAGGACGCCGCCACGGGCTGGCCGGCCGGCAACGGACGCGCCTGCCAGTGCGGCAACTGCTCCGCGCCCAGGTGCACGCCCACGCCCAGTGCCTGCGCCAGCGCCACGTCGCGGTTGAGCAGCACCTGCGCGCCACGTGCCGCGCACAGCGCCGCCGCGGAACGCGCCAGCGGCGACCACTGCTCGGCCTGCAAGCCCCGCGCGCGCAACTGCACGCGGCGCACACCGCCATCCAGCGCGCGCTCCAACGCCGCCAACCAGGGGCCCGGTTCGGCCGGCTCAGGCGTGACCAGGTAGCACGCGGGCTGGCGCAGCATCGCCACCACCGGCTGGTCGGCCGGCGGCATCGCGTAGCGGCCCAGCTTGTCGGCGCTCACCCAGGTCAGCGCCTGGCCCTCGCGGCCGCGTGGCGTGCCCTTCCACGCCGACACCTGGCGCACTTCCAGGCGCAACCGCTTGTCCGGGTAACGCTGCGGCACTTCCATCAGCCACTCGCCGACCACCGCGTCGATGCCCAGTTCCTCCTGCAGTTCGCGCACCAGCGCCTGCTCCGAGGTCTCGCCGGGCTCGCGCTTGCCGCCGGGGAATTCCCACAGACCGGCCAGGTCGCGGCCCTCGGTACGGCGGGTCAGCAGGATACGGCCGCGCGCATCGGTGATGACGCCGGCGACGACATGGATGGATCTGAGCGGTTCGGACATGGCGCAAGCTTGCCGTTTCCGGCAGCGCCAACGCAATCAACCAGGGTCACATCGGCGCCGATCGGCCGCGGAGGCGACATCCCGCGCGGCCGGGCAATCCCCGGGACGGGACCATGACCTGCACCCAGCGCGGCTTGAAGGCGCGGGCGTGTCGCGCCGACACCAAGCATCGCGCGCTGGTCCACATGCGACGCTGCGTGGCGTGCGCCGCTCATCGCGCTGCTGCGGTACGCATCGTGGTGGTTGGGCGCACTTCCGCAGCCCCGGTTGCGTTCCAGCCGGGACGGGCCTTCACGGAAAACCGCCACGGCTGAAGCCGCTCCCACGGAGACGGCTGCATTCCAGATCGCGGTGCCGATCATCCCCACTCCCACTCCCGACTCCCGACTCCCGCTCAGGCGACCAGGTCGTGGCCGATCCGCCACAGCACCCCGCCGGGATCGTGCAGGGTGAAGTCGCGCATGCCCCAGGGCCGGTCCTCGGGTTCGCCCAGGCGCGCGCCGTAGCGGGCGACCAGGTCGGCCGCGTGCAGCCGCCGCCACCAGGCATCGGCGTCCTCCACCCACAGGTGCAGCATCAGGTTGTGCGCTAGGGCTTGGTGGTAGCCATCCTGCAGCAGGAACGCGCAGCGGTCACCGTGGCGGAAGCAGGTCAGGCCGTCGCCGAGCGGCTCGGGCACGAATCCGACCTCCGCATAGAACCGCGCCGACACCCCGAAATCCTGCGCCGGCACGAAGACCTTCAGTTCCAGGCTGCGCAAGGTTTCCATGGCACTTCCTCCAACGCATGCGTGCGATTCGTGACCCAGCATGCCACGCTGCGACGGTACACGCGTCTCAGCACGAGCACGCGCAAGCCTCCCTCTCCCCGCCCCGGCCGCGGCATGGCCGCTGGAGCACGCCCCGGCCTTGCGTAAGGGCTTGGCAAACGCGCCCCGCACTCACAGCGGCTGGGTCAGATACCGCTGCAGCGTCTCTCCCAACACCCGCACCGCCAGCGGCCGGGTCAGACCCCTGGCCGGAAACTCCAACACGTAGCGCACCAGGGCGAAGCCCAGCATCTGCGAGGCGATCAGGGTCGCGCGCGTCTCTGCCGCCGCGCCCGGTCCCAGGTAGCGCCGCACCGCCGTGCGCAACTGCGTCTCGAAGATCTCGGTGATCCGCGCCTTCGCATCGGCATGGCTCACCGCCGCGCGCAGCAAGGCCACCAGTTGATGCCCCGAGGGCGCGTCCTCCCAGACCGCGAAGAAATGCGCCGCCAGGCGTTCGCCTATTTCCTCGGCTGGCGTGTCGCGTAGATCCGGAAGGTGCAGGTCGAACTCCACCGCCGCCAGGAACAGCTGCTCCTTGCTGCCGTAGTAGCGGATCACCAGCGCGACATTGGCCTGCGCCTGCGCCGCGATCTGGCGCACGGTGGCGCCGTCGTAGCCGTGCAGGGCGAACAGCGCCCGCGCCGATTCGAGAATGCGGTCTTTGGTGGCCTGCGAGCGTGTCACTGGGGTGTCCGTGGGAGGAACAGACGTAGCGCCTGTAAACGGAAGTTTACTCCACGCCGGAAACGGCGCAGGATGTAAACACACGCTTACTCAGGGAAGTGCGATGAACACGCATGGCGACATGCTATCGACGGACGTACTGATCGTGGGTGCCGGGCCCAGCGGGCTCGCGCTGCGCCTGGCCCTGGATCGCCTCGGGATCACCTCGCTCCTGATCGACCGGCATCCGGCAGGGCTGAACACCTCGCGCGCCGCGGTGATCCATGCCCGCACCCTGGAAGTGCTCGAACCGCTCGGGGTCGTGCCGCGCCTGCTCGCGGCAGGCGTGAAGACCACCCGGTTCCGCGTGCGCGACAGCGACCGGGTCCTGCTGCAGATCGGCTTCGACGACCTGCCCTCGACGCACCGATACGCGCTGATGTGCCCGCAGAGCGCGACCGAGGCGATTCTCGGCGACGGGATCGGGCCCGATTCCGCCACGGTGTGGCGGCCGGCACGCCTGCTGTCGTTCGCGCAGGCAGCCGATGGCATCAGCGCCGACCTGGAACTGCCGCAACAGCGCAGGCAGTTGGTGCGTGCGCAATGGATCGTCGGCTGCGACGGCGCGCACAGCACGGTGCGGCAAGGCGCAGGAATCGCATTCGAGGGCGGGGACTACACGGAAACCTTCGTGCTCGCCGACGTGCGCATGGCATGGCCGCTGCCGCGCGAGGAAGTCAGCCTGTTCTTCTCGCCGCAGGGCCTGATGGTGGTGGCGCCGTTGCCGGAGCCCGACGGTGCAGCCGGCGATCGCCACCGGATCGTGGCGACGGTGACGGATACAGCCGGGCCTCCGACCCTGTCGCAGATGCAGGCCTTGCTCGACGCGCGCGGACCGCGCAGTGCGCGCGGCCGCATCGACACGCTGCTCTGGAGTTCGGACTTTCATCTGCAGCATCGCGTGGCCGCGCAGATGCGACACGGACGCGTCCTGCTGTGCGGCGATGCGGCGCATGTGCACAGCCCCGCCGGAGGCCAGGGCATGAATACCGGCATCCAGGACGCGATCGCCCTGGCACCTGCGCTGCAGCGGGCACTCCACCAGCAGGATGACCACGACCTGGATGCGTGGGCCAGCCGCCGCCATCGCATCGCCCGCGGCGTGGTGCGCATGACCGATGCGATGACGCGTGCGGCCACCGCTACCGCGCCGGTGACACGTACTGTTCGCAATGGCCTGCTCGGCCTGATCGATCGTGCGCCCCCGATCCAGCGCAGGCTGGCGGCGCGATTGGCCGAGCTGGGCAACTGAGCGTCGGACGGTCGCTGCCCCGCAAGCGTGCGGGAGCAGCGTCCCCGGGACGCCGGAGACTAGGAAAGGGCCGGCGCCCACAGCGGCTGCGCACGTGCGCAGCGCTGCGGCGGGACCAGGCTCAGCTCAGCTGGCCGTGGCAGTGCTTGTACTTCTTGCCGCTGCCGCAGGGGCAGGGATCGTTGCGGCCGACCTTCGGCGCTTCGCGGGTCACCTGCGCCACGGTCGGCGCTCCCGCCTCGCCGCGCTGCACCTGCTCGGCTTCCTCGTCGGCGCCGTAACCGCCGGCGTCCTGGTGCTGGAACTGCGCCTGGCGCAGCTGCGCCTCCACCTGCTGGCGCTCCTGCGCCTCCAGCGCGGCCACTTCCTCCTCGCTGCGGATGCGCACCCGCGCCAGCAGGGTGACCACTTCGCGCTTGGCGTGTTCCAGCATCTCCGAGAACAGCTCGAAGGCTTCCTTCTTGTATTCCTGCTTGGGCTGCTTCTGCGCGTAGCCGCGCAGGTGGATGCCCTGGCGCAGGTAGTCCATGCGCGCCAGGTGCTCCTTCCAGCTCTGGTCGAGCACGGTGAGCATCACATGCTTCTCCAGCGCGCGCATGGTCTCGCCGCCGATCGCCGATTCCTTCTCGCGGAAATGGCGGTCCACTTCCTCGCGCACCTTCTCGACGATGCCATCCGCGTCCAGTTCCTCGTGGCGCTTGACCAGATCGGTGATCGACAGCGACAGGCCCAGTTCGCTGGCCAGCGTGGCTTCCAGGCCCGGCAGGTCCCACTGGTCGTCCACCGAGTTCGGCGGCACGAAGCGCGACACGATGTCGTAGATCACGTCGTCGCGGATGCCGTCGACGTTCTCCTTCACCGACTCGGCGTCCAGCAACTCGTCGCGCTGGGCGTAGATCACCTTGCGTTGGTCGTTGTTGACGTCGTCGAAATCGAGCAGGTTCTTGCGGATGTCGAAGTTGTGCGCCTCGACCTTGCGCTGCGCCTTCTCGATCTGCCGGCTGACCAGCTTGTCCTCGATGACGTCGTCTTCCTTCATGCCCATCATGCGCATCGCCTTCTGCACCCAGTCCGAGGCGAAGATGCGCATCAGGTTGTCTTCCAGCGACAGGTAGAACCGCGAGGAACCCGGGTCGCCCTGGCGACCGGAACGGCCGCGCAGCTGGTTGTCGATACGCCTCGATTCGTGGCGCTCGGTGCCGATGATGTGCAGGCCGCCGGCGGCCTTGACCGCGTCGTGGCGCTCCTGCCAGGCCGCCTTCAGGCGCGCGCGCGTCGCCTCGTCCGGCTCCTCGCCCAGCGCGTGCAGTTCGGCCTCCAGCGAGCCGCCGAGCACGATGTCGGTACCGCGGCCGGCCATGTTGGTAGCAATGGTCACCGCGCCCGGCTGGCCCGCGTTGGCGACGATCTGCGCTTCGCGCTCGTGCTGCTTGGCGTTGAGCACCTCGTGCTTCACGCCGGCCTTGCGCAGGTGCTCGGACAGCATCTCCGAGGTCTCGATCGAGGTGGTACCGACCAGCACCGGCTGGCCGCGCTTGGCGCAGTCCTCGATGTCGGCCAGCACCGCGTTGAACTTGCCCTGGCGGTTGAGGAACACCTGGTCCGGCCAGTCCTTGCGGATGGTCGGGCGGTTGGTCGGGATCACCACCACTTCCAGGCCGTAGATGCTCTGGAACTCGTAGGCTTCGGTATCGGCCGTACCGGTCATGCCGGACAGCTTCTTGTACATGCGGAACAGGTTCTGGAAGGTGATGCTGGCCAGCGTCTGGTTCTCGCGCTGCACCGGCACGCCTTCCTTCGCCTCCACCGCCTGGTGCAGGCCATCGGACCAGCGCCGGCCCGGCAGGGTGCGGCCGGTGAACTCGTCGACGATCACCACCTCGCCGTCGCGCACGATGTAGTCCACGTCGCGCTGGTAGATCGCGTGGGCGCGCAGCGCCGCGTTGAGGTGGTGGACCACGCTCAGATTCTGCGCGCCGTACAGGCGGTCTTCCTCGTCGGTGAGGATGCCGGCGGCGCGCAGCAGCTCTTCGGCGTGCTCCATGCCCGCTTCGGACAGGTGCACCTGCTTGCCCTTCTCGTCGACCCAGAAGTCGCCCTCGCCCTCTTCCGACTCCTGCTTGACCAGCTGCGGCACGATGCGGTTGACGCGGATGTACAGCTCCGGCGACTCGTCGGCCGGGCCGGAGATGATCAGCGGGGTGCGCGCCTCGTCGATCAGGATCGAGTCGACTTCGTCGACGATGGCGTAGTTGAGCCCGCGCTGGAAGCGATCGGCCTTGGACAGCGCCATGTTGTCGCGCAGGTAGTCGAAGCCGAATTCGTTGTTGGTGCCGTAGGTGATGTCGGCGGCGTAGGCGGCGTGCTTGTCGCTATGCGGCATGCCCGGGTACACCACGCCCACGCTCAGGCCCAGCCAGTTGTACAGCTTGCCCATCTGCGCGGCGTCGCGGCGCGCCAGGTAGTCGTTGACGGTGACCACGTGCACGCCCTTGTCTTCCAGCGCGTTGAGGTACACCGGCAGCGTCGCGACCAGGGTCTTGCCCTCGCCGGTGCGCATTTCCGCGATCTTGCCCAGGTGCAGGACCATGCCGCCGATCAACTGCACGTCGTAGTGGCGCATGCCCAGCACGCGTCGGCTGGCCTCGCGGCACACCGCGAACGCTTCCGGCAGCACCTTGTCCAGGGTCTCGCCGCCGGCGATGCGTCCGCGCAGTTCCGGGGTCTTGGCCTGCAGCTGTTCGTCGGAGAGCTGCTCCATCTCCGGCTCCAGCGCATTGATCTTGGCGACGATACGGTGGAGCTGGCGCAGTTGGCGCTCGTTGCGGCTACCGAAAACGCGAGTAAGCAGACTGTTGATCATTGAAGGAACCGGTTGGAAAGGAACGCCCGCGCGGCCCGATCCCCAGGGAATCGACGGGCCGCAAACGAAACAGGGCGCGAGGCGCCCTGTCGATGGCAAAGCACATTGTAGCTTGGGGCGGAGCCCGGCGATTCAAGCGCCGGCACGCCGCCCCCTGCCGGACTCAGCCGCGGCCGCGGCGACCCACCGGAATGGCGCCATCGCCGAGGAACTTGGCCGGGTTCACCACCACCCCGTCCTTCCACACCTCGAAATGCACGTGGGCGCCGGTGGACCGGCCGGTGGAGCCGGCCTTGGCCACTTCCTGGCCGACCCGCACCAGGTCGCCGACCTTCACCGACAGCCGCGAATTGTGCGCATAGCGGGTGACATAGCCGTTGCCGTGGTCGACCTCGACCACGTTGCCGTAGCCGCCGCGCACGCCGGAATAGCTGACCACGCCGTCGGCCACCGCCAGCACCGGGTCGCCGACATTGGCGTGGAAGTCGATGCCCTTGTGGTTGCCGGTGCCGCGGCCGAACGGATCGGCGCGGCCGCCGAAGGCCGAGGTGATGTAGCTGTTGCGGATCGGCATCCGCGAGGGCACCGCGTTCTGGTCCAGCTGGTGGTCGAACAGCAGCGATTCGAGCACCGACAGCTGCTGGCCGGAGGTGGCGAACTGCTGCTGCAGCCCGTCCAGCTCCTTGCCGAGCTGCTGCGCGGGCATGTCGTGGCTGGGCTCGTCGTCGCCGCCACCGACGCCGACCGGCTGGTCGAAGTCGAACTCGCCGTCCTGCAGCTTGCCCATGCGGGTCAGGCGCTCGCCGAGCGCGTTGAGCCGGGTCGCCTGCGCCTGCAGCTCGCCCAGACGCGCGGCCAGGGCGTTGACCTGGGTCTGCGCGTCGCGGCGCACCTGCGCCAACTCCTGGTCCTGCCGCTCGAGCTTGGCGCGCAGTTGCGCCGAACCACCCCATCCGGCCGCGGCGCTGACACCGATGCCGAGTACCATGCCGAGACCGAGGACCGCGCCGAGCGCGGCCAGGGGGCGGCGATCGGCGAAATCGCGCAATCGCCACGGCAACGTCTTGACCCCCTTTTCACTGGAACGGATTACGATCTTCTTGAACGTCATATGAGTTTTCATGTCTAAGCGAAAGTCCGGCGAAGGCCATACCGCCACGCCGCAGCCGGCGTTGGACGCCGCACTGGCGGACAAGGCGGGCGACCCGTTGCGACGCGCCCTGTGGCTCGACGCGCTGGACCGGCAGTTACGCCCCCATCTGCCGCCGAACCTGGCCTCCCGTTGCCGGTTGGCCAATGTGAACGGCGAGCAGCTCGTTTTTCTCGTTGAGTCTCCGGTCTGGCACGCCCGGGTCAGGCTGGCCGAGGCCGACATCCTTGCTGCGGCCCGTTCCCTCGGGCTGAAAGCCACCAAAGTGACCGTCAAGACTGCGACTGCACCCGCGCATTCCCCAATGCAGCAGGCAAGAAGCAAGCCAGCTCCGGTTTCTGCGGCCACGCACAAGGGGCTGCGCGAGGCTCTGGCTTCCCTGCAGGACGTCGGCTCCGCGACGCCTGATGCGACCGCGGGCTCCGACCCCGGCCGTCGACGTACGTAGACACGCACGCCGCGACCCGACGCATCCTAGCGGGCGTCGGGCGTGAGGTCGTTACCGATTCGTTAAATCGATGTTAAGGGGAGAAGAAGAACCGGCCGATTGCCGATTCCGTGATCCCAACCCGGCCGATGGCCGGGCTGAACGGATTCAGGCGTAAGCCACGGCCCCGTAGGCCACCGGCGCCTGCTGCGCGGCGGATTCGAAGCTGACCCATTCCCAGGCCGCCTGTTCGGCGAGCAGCGCGCGGACCAGCTTGTTGTTCAGCGCATGGCCGGACTTGTAGCCCTCGTAGGCACCGAGGATGGCGCCGCCGGCCAGGTAAAGGTCGCCGATCGCATCGAGGATCTTGTGGCGCACGAACTCGTCGGCATAGCGCAGGCCGTCATCGTTGAGCACGCGGAACTCGTCGAGCACGATGGCGTTGTCCATCGAACCGCCCAGGCCGAGATTGCGCTCGCGCATGTACTCCAGGTCGCGCATGAAGCCGAAGGTGCGCGCGCGGGAGATTTCCTTGATGTAGGCCATCGTCGAGAACTCGATCTCCTGGCGCGACTGCTTGGCCGGGATCATAGGGTGGTCGAACTGGATGGTGAAACCGAGCTTGTAGCCGCCGTCGTAGGGCACGAAGCGGGCGATCTTGTCGCCGTCGCGCACTTCCACTTCGCGCTTGATGCGGATGAAGCGCTTGGCCTTGTCCTGCTCGACGATGCCCGCCGACTGCAGCAGGAACACGAACGGACCGGCCGAGCCGTCCATGATCGGCAGTTCGGCCGAGGACAGTTCGACGATGGCGTTGTCCACGCCGAGGCCGGCCATCGCCGACATCAGGTGCTCCACGGTCTGAATCTTGGCCTGGCCGCGGCTCAAACCGGTGCACAGCGTGGTCTCGGTGACCAGTTCGGCATCGGCAGGCACGTCCACCGCCGGATCCAAATCCACGCGTCGGAACACGATACCGTGGTCGGCCGGTGCGGGGCGCAGGGTCATGTAGACCTTGTCGCCGCTGTGCAGGCCCACGCCGGTGGCGCGGATCGTGTTCTTGAGAGTGCGTTGCTGGGTCATGGCAGACAGTCTGGAAACGTCTGTTCGCACGGGAACTGAACAGACAACGAGAATATCACGCGTTTAGCCAAATTTTAACAAAGCGGTCACAGCATCCCATGGGTGCAACGCTGGCCCGTGCCGGCGTCGCGGTCGCAAAAACCTGCCGGGTCGCGAGGACCCGGCAGCAAGGGACACGGCGCGCCGACCAGGGAGGCGCTCCTGGACGGCGGTGTTGCGGACCGGCGCGAACGCCGGCCGATGACGCATCGACCTCAGTCGGCCTGGCGGCGCAGGGCGGGACGCTTGCTTGCAGAGCACGGCTTCGCGAGCGGCCCCGCGCCCGGCCATGGATGGCCGGGCAGGCCCATCCGCAAGCCGGACGGCTGCGCCAGGGACGGCATCAGTCGGCCTGACGGCGCAGGAACGCCGGAATATCCAGGTAGTCGCTCGGCAGGTCCGCCGCGGCCGGGGTCGGCGCAGCGGCCGCCGGGCTCATCGACTCGCCGCTCGGACGACGCAGGCCCAGGCCCATCGCACCGCCGACCGCCTTGGACACGGCGTCGCCGCCTTGCTCGAAGTCGCCGAACTCCGGCTGGCCGGTGGTGGCGTTGCGCACCAGCTTGATCGGCGCACGCTGCTCCGGACGCTGCGACTGGCGCGACACCGCGCGGTTCAGGCCGGTGGCGACCACGGTCACGCGCACTTCGTCCTGCATGTCCGGATCCAGCACGGTGCCGACCACCACGGTGGCGTCCTCGGAGGAGAAGCCCTCGATGGTGCGGCCGATCTCGTCGAACTCGGCCATGGTGAAGTCCGGGCCGGCGGTGATGTTGACCAGGATGCCGTTGGCGCCGGCCAGGTTGACGTCGTCCAGCAGCGGGTTCTGGATGGCGGCTTCGGCAGCGGCCTGCGCGCGATCGTCGCCGCGGGCCGAGCCGGTGCCCATCATCGCCAGGCCCATTTCCGACATCACCGTGCGCACGTCGGCGAAGTCGACGTTGATCAGGCCCGGACGCACGATCAGGTCGGCGATGCCCTGCACCGCGCCCTGCAGCACGTCGTTGGCGGCGCGGAACGCCTGGATCATGGTGGCGTTGCGGCCGAGCACGGTGATCAGCTTCTCGTTGGGGATGGTGATCAGCGAGTCGCAGTGCTGGCTCAGTTCCTCGATGCCCTTCAGCGCCACCTGCATGCGGCGGCGGCCTTCGAACGGGAACGGCTTGGTGACCACGGCCACGGTCAGGATGCCCATTTCCTTGGCCAGCTGCGCCACCACCGGCGCGGCGCCGGTGCCGGTGCCGCCGCCCATGCCGGCGGTGATGAACACCATGTCCGCGCCCTGCAGCGCGTCCATGATGCGCTCGCGGTCTTCCAGCGCGGCCTGGCGGCCGACTTCCGGGTTCGCGCCCGCGCCCAGGCCCTTGGTGACGTTGGTGCCGAGCTGCAGCTGCAGCTTGGCGCCGCAGTTCTTGATCGCCTGCGAGTCGGTGTTGGCGGTGATGAATTCCACGCCGTCCACGCTGCTGCTGACCATGTGCGCGACCGCGTTGCCGCCGCCGCCGCCCACGCCAACGACCTTGATCACTGCATTGGGTGCCATCTTTTCAATCAGTTCGAAATGCGCCATGTCCGTGTCCTCTTGAGCCGGGATTGGGGAGTGGGGAGTGGGGATTCGGAGAACTCCGATCCTTTTTTCCTGCCTCTCCGTCCGGCGAGTGTTGTTGTTTGGATGCCGGGATTCGGGATTCGGGAGTGGGGATTCGCAAGAGCGACTACCCGGTTCCGTGACCCTTTCCGCGGCGGAATCACTGCAAAAAAACCTATCGCCTGCCTACCTACCGCTCTCCACTCTCTCTACCTACCGCTGTTGCTCCCACCAATTTCGAATGTCGAATCCCGAATCCCGGCTCCATCAAAATTCGCCGCGATACCAGTTCTTCAATTTCTTGAACAAGCTGCCGGCGCGGCCGGTCGGCAGCGACGGGCGGCGCGGGTGTTCGATCTGGCTGCCCATCAGCAGCAGGCCCACGCCGGTGGCGTGGACCGGGTTGCCCACGACCTCGCCCAGGCCGGTGACGTGCTGGGGAATGCCTACGCGTACCGGCATCTGCACCATTTCCTCGGCCAGTTCGACCACGCCTTCCATCTTCGAGGCGCCGCCGGTCAGCACCATGCCGGCACGCACCAGTTCCTCGAAGCCGGAGCGGCGCAGTTCCGCCTGCACCATCTCGAAGATTTCCTCGTAGCGACCCTGCACCGCCTGCGCCAGCGAATGGCGCGGCATGCGCCGCGGCGGACGGTCGCCGACGCTGGGCACCTGGATGCTTTCTTCCGCGGTGGCCAGCTGCGCCAGCGCGCAGGCGTAGCGCACCTTGATCTGCTCGGCTTCCGGGGTGGGCGTGCGCAGCATGTGCGCGATGTCGTTGGTGACGTGGTCGCCGGCGATCGGCAGCGAGGCGGTGTGGCAGATCGCGCCCTGCACGAACACCGCCAGGTCGGTGGTGCCGGCGCCCATGTCCACCAGCACCACGCCCAGCTCGCGCTCGTCGGCGGTCAGCACCGCCACCGAGGACGCCAGCGAGGACAGGATCAGGTCGTCCACCTGCAGGCCGCAGCGCTGCACGCACTTGCTGATGTTGGCCGCGGCCGACTGCGCGCACACCACCAGGTGCGCGTGCACCTCCAGGCGCACGCCGGTCATGCCAACCGGGTTGCGGATGCCTTCCTGCGAATCGTCCAGCACGTACTCGCGCGGGATCGCGTGGAGGATGCGCTGGTCGGCCGGGATCGCCACCGCCTTGGCCGCTTCCAGCACGCGGTCCAGATCGTTCCAGGTCACCTCGCCGTCGCGGATCGGCACGATGCCCGGCGAGTTCTTGCACTGCACGTGGTTGCCGGAGATCGACGCATACACCGAGCGGATCTCGCAGCCGGCCATCAGCTCGGCTTCCTCGATCGCGCGCTGGATCGACTGCACGGTGGATTCGATGTCCACGACCACGCCGCGCTTGAGACCGCGCGATTCGTGCGAACCGATGCCGATCACCTCGATCGGGTTGCCGGGCGAGTATTCGCCGACCAGCGCGACGACCTTGGAGGTGCCGATGTCCAGTCCAACGATGAGGGATTTGTCGCCTTTGCGGTTCATGTTTTGGAGCCGGGAATAGAGAATGGGGAATGGGGAATGGAGAAGAGCGAGCGCGTGCGCGGGGTCGGAGGGTCGGCCAGTGCCGCGTGGCGCGTGGGCTGAGCCGGCGCCGCTGGTTTCTTCTCCTTGCCCGGCTCCTTACTCGGCTCTTTGCTCTCGGGTACCCATGCCACCGTGAATCCGTTGGTGTAGCGAAGATCGGCGCGCGCCAGCGGCGGCTGGCCCGGCTGCAGCAGTTGCGGCAGCACCCGGGCGAAGCGCTCCAGGCGCGCGCGCGCGTCGTCGCGGCCGACCACCACCTGCACGCCGTTGCCCAGCGCCAGCGACCAGCTGCCGCGCGCGTCCAGGGCCACGCCCTGCACCGGCAAGCCGACCGGGGCGAACAGCGCGCGCGAGGCGTTGTACAGCGCGACCACGTCGGCGGCCTTGGCGTCGGGACCGTCCAGGTGCGGCAGCGCCACGTCGCGCAGTTCGTTGGGCAGGGCGAAGATGCGCCCCTGCTCGGACAGCATGCGGTCCGCGCCCCAGCGCGCGAACGGACGATGTTCGGTGACGCGCACTTCCAGCACGTCCGGCCAGCGCTTGCGCACGCGCGCACTCTCCACCCACGGCAGGCGCTCGATCGCGTTCTGCGTATCCTGCAGGCGCACCGCGAAGAAGCCGCGCCGCGCGTACGGCAGCACCACCTGGCGCAACTGCTCGGCGGACACGCGCTTGAAGTCGCCACTGACCTGCAGCCGGCTCAGCGGCCAGCGCTCGGCGCCGACCCAGCCGTTGAGCACGGCCACGATCGGCAGCGCGACCAGGGCCAGTGCCAGCAGCCAGGCGAGGATGCGCAGGGAGGCGTTCATGGGCGCGCTCCGCGTGCGGGATTGGGGATTGGGCATTCGGGATTGGCGCAATGCGCGCAGCAGACCGCGCCGGCGGCGCGAAGCGCCGACGGTGCGAATCCCCAATCCCGAATCCCCAATCCCGGCTTCACAGCGTCTGCTCCAGGATGCGCCAGCACAGGCCGGCGAAATCCACGCCCAGCTGCGCCGCGGCCTTGGGTACCAGCGAATGGCTGGTCATGCCCGGGGCGGTGTTGACCTCGATCAGCTGCAGGCCGCGCACGCGGTCGCGCATCACGTCCACGCGGCCCCAGCCGCTGCAGCCGGCCGCGGCGAAGGCCTGCAGCGCGAGCTGGCGGATCCGGGTCTCGTCCTCACCCTCCATGCCTGGGCACAGGTATTGGGTGTCCTCGGCGATGTACTTGGCGTGGTAGTCGTACCAGTCGCCCGCGGGCACGATGCGGATCGACGGCAGCGCGACGTCGCCGAGGATGCCGACGGTGTATTCCTCGCCCTGCACCATCTGCTCCATCAGCAGTTCGCCGCGGTAGTCGGCAGCGAAGGCGCGCACCGGCGCCAGGTCGGCCTCGGACAGCACGCGGAACACGCCGACGCTGGACCCCTCGCAGGCCGGCTTGACGAACAGCGGATAGCCCAGCGCGGCGGCCGCCGCGGCCAGGTCGGCCTGGGCGTCGATGCGGGCGAAGCCCGGAGTCGGCAGGCCGGCGGCGATCCACACCTGCTTGGTGCGGATCTTGTCCAGGGTCAGCGCGCTGCCGAGCACGTCGGGGCCAGTGAACGGCACCTGCAACGCGCGCAGCAGACCCTGCAGCACGCCGTTCTCGCCGTCGCCGCCGTGCAGGATGTTGAATACGCGGTCGACCTCGCCGGAGCGGATGCGCTCCAGCAAGGCGGGAATGCCGTCCACCGGCTGCGCGTCGACGCCGCGGCTGCGCAGCGCCTCAAGCACGTTGGCGCCCGAGTTCAGCGACACCTCGCGCTCGCTGGAGCTGCCGCCAAGCAGCACGGCGACGCGGCCGAACGCGGCCGGGTCGGTGACGCGCGGCGGCGGCAGGGTCTGCGCGCTCATGCGTCCGCTCCGCCGGCGAAGCCGTGCTGGGCGATGTGCTGGGCGACGTAGCCGATGTCGCCCGCGCCCATCATCAGCAGCAGGTCGCCGTCCTGCAGCACGTCCGGCAGCACGCTGTCGAGTTCGCCGACCTGGCCGACCACCACCGGTTCGCTGCGGCCACGTGCGCGGATCGCACGGGCGAGCGAGCGCGCGTCTGCGCCCGGGATCGGTGCCTCGCCGGCTGGGTAGACCTCGCTGAGCACCAGCGCGTCCACTTCCGACAGAACCGCAGCGAAGGCATCGAACTGGTCGCGGGTGCGGCTGTAGCGATGCGGCTGGAACGCGACCACCAGGCGCTTGTCCGGCCAGCCGCCACGCGCGGCAGCGAACACCGCGGCCAGCTCGCGCGGATGATGGCCGTAGTCGTCGACCAGGCGCACGCGCGCGCCGGCGGCGGTGGTCACTTCGCCCAGGTCGTTGAAGCGGCGGCCGATGCCGGCGAAGCTCTGCAGCGCGCTGGCGATCGCCTCCGGCGCCACGCCCAGCTGCCAGCCGATGGCGGCGGCGGCGAGCGCGTTGAGCACGTTGTGGCGGCCCGGCAGCGCCAGGGTCACCGGGATGCTGCTGCCTTCCGGCAGGCGCAGGGTGAAGCGCATGCGCGGGCCGTCCTGGACCACGTCCTCGGCGCGCACGTCGGCGTTCTCGCTGAGGCCGTAGCTCATCACGTGGCGCGGGGTCTTCCCCGCCAGCGCGGCCACTTCCGGATCGTCGATGCACAGCACCGCCAGGCCGTAGAACGGCAGGCGCTGCAGGAACTCGGCGAACGCGGCCTGGACCCGGGCGAAGTCGTTGCCGTAGTTCTCCAGGTGGTCGGCATCGATGTTGGTGATGACCGAGATCAGCGGGTTCAGGCGCAGGAAGCTGCCGTCGCTCTCGTCGGCCTCGGCCACCAGCCACTGGCCGCCGCCGAGCTTGGCGTTGGCGCCGGCGGCGAGCAGTTGCCCGCCGATCACGAAGGTCGGGTCCAGCCCGCCTTCGCTGAGCACCGCCGCGGCCAGGCTCGTGGTGGTGGTCTTGCCGTGGGTGCCGGCCACCGCGATGCCGCGGCGGAAGCGCATCAGCTCGGCCAGCATCGCCGCGCGCGGCATGATCGGAATGCGCTGGCTGCGCGCTTCCATCAGTTCCGGGTTGTCTTCGCGGATCGCACTGGACACCACCACGCAGTCGGTGCCGAGCACGTTGGCGGCCGAGTGCCCGCGCATCACCCGCGCGCCGAGCTTGACCAGGCGCCGGGTGGCCGCGTTGTCGGCGTTGTCCGAACCGGAGACCTCATAGCCCAGGGTCAGCATGACCTCGGCGATGCCGCTCATGCCGGTGCCGCCGATGCCGACGAAGTGCACGCGCGGGAACGCGCGGACCAGATCGCCGGTGTCGTGGAGACGGCGGATCATTGGGCACCTCCGGTGGAGGTGCCGGGATTCGGCATTGGGGATTGGAGATTCGCGTCGCCGGCGGCCGATGGCCGCAGCGCCGCACGTTGTACGGGTGTCTGCATGGTGTCCTGCTTGTGCTCCTGCTTTTTACCAATCCCCAATCCCGAATCCCGACTCCCGGCTTCTTCCAACACGATGTCCGCGATGCGTTCGGCCGCATCCGGCTTGGCCAGCTGGCGTGCGGCCTCGGCCATGGCCAGGCGCTGTGCGGGCTGTGCCAGCAGGTCGCGCAGCACGCGCTGCAGGTGACCGGCCAGGGCGTCGTCCTGTTTCAGCAGCACGGCCGCGCCGCGCTCGACCAGGTATTCAGCGTTGCGGGTCTGGTGGTCGTCGACGGCGGCGGCGAACGGCACCAGCACGCTGCCGATGCCGACCGCGCACAGTTCGGCCAGGGTCGAGGCGCCGGCGCGACACACCACCAGGTCGGCCCAGGCGTAGGCGCCGGCCATGTCGCCGATGAAGGCTTCGACGCTGGCGGCCACGCCGGCATCGGCATAGGCGCGCGCGGCTTCCTCGCGCAGCGCTTCGCCGCACTGGTGGCGCACCTCGACGGCCACGCCGAGCGCGGCCAGCGCCTGCGGCAGCGCCTGGTTGAGCACGCGTGCGCCCTGGCTGCCGCCCAGCACCAGCAGCCGCGGCGCGCCGTGGCGACCGGCCAGGCGCTGCGCCGGCGGCGCCAGCGCGGCGATCTCGGCGCGCACCGGGTTGCCCACCGCTTCCTCGCGGGTGGCGAAGCTGCCGGGGAAGCCGGTCAGCACGCGCCGTGCGACCCGTGCCAGCACCTTGTTGGTCAGGCCCGGCGCGCGGTTCTGTTCGTGCACCAGCAGCGGCAGCTTGAGCAGCCGCGCGGCCAGGCCGCCGGGACCGGCAGCGAAGCCGCCGAAGCTGATCACCGCGCGCGGCGCACGCCGGCGCAGCACGAAGCCGGCGGCGCGCACGGCGCGCATCACCCGCACCGGCGCGCCGAACAGGGCCAGCGCGCCCTTGCCACGCAGGCCGCCGATCTCGATGGTGTCCAGCTCGATGCCGTGCTCCGGCACCAGCCGCGTTTCCATGCGCCCGGCCGCGCCCAACCACACCACCGGCACGCCGCGCGCGCGCAGCACCTTGGCCACGGCCAGCGCGGGGAAGATGTGCCCACCGGTGCCGCCGGCGAGGATCATTACCGGACGATCGCCCTGCACCGCGCTCATCCCAGCCTCCCGAAGGTGGGCTCGACGCGCGGCTGCATGCGGCTGGTGCCGCGCCCCGGGGCGCCGCCCTGGATCGCCGCGGCGACCGCGCTGGCGCTGGCCTCGCGCGCGGCGTGCAGGTCCTCGGCGTTGTCGACGGTCTGCTTGACCGGCATCGCCGCATCGCTGCGCACCAGCGCCACCTGGCGCTCGGCGCGGTTGAGTTCGTAGGACACGCGCAGCAGCAGGCCCATCGCCACGCAGGTCATCAGCACGCTGGAACCGCCGGCGGAGATCAGCGGCAGGGTCAGGCCCTTGGTCGGCAGGATGCCCAGGTTCACGCCGACCGAGACGAAGCTCTGCAGGCTGATCCACAGACCGATGCCGAAGGCGATGTAGCCGGAGAAGTGGCGCTTCATCTCCACGCAGCGCATGCCCAGCCAGAACGCACGGCCGACCAGCAGCGCGTACAGCGAGATGATCAGGCACACGCCGACGAAGCCCAGCTCCTCGGCGATGACCGAGAAGATGAAGTCGGTGTGCGCTTCCGGCAGGTAGTTGAGCTTCTGCACCGAGCCGCCCAGGCCGACCCCGAACAGTTCGCCGCGGCCCACCGCCATCAGTGCGTTGGACAGCTGGTAGCCGGAGCCGAGCTGATCGGCCCAGGGATCGAGGAAGGAGGTGATGCGGCGCAGGCGATACGGCTCGAGGATCGCGATGAAGGCGAACACCGGCAGGCCGATCACGATCGGCATCGACATGCGCGGCAGGTTCACCCCGCCCAGCACCAGCATGCCGGCGGTGATCGCCAGCAGCAGCGTGGACGAGCCGAAGTCCGGCTGCAGCAGCAACAGGCCGACCAGCGCCACCGCCACGCCCAGCGGCTTGAGCATCGCCGGCCAGGTCGCGTTGACCTCGTCGCGGAAGCGCACCAGGTAGCTGGACAGCCACACGATGTACAGCACCTTCACCGCTTCCACGGTCTGGAAGCGCGAGATGCCCAGGTTGATCCAGCGCCGCGCACCGTTGACGGTGCTGCCCAGGCCGGGCACGAACACCACCAGCAGCAGGCCGAAGCAGGCCAGCAGCAGCAACTGGTTGTACTGCTCGATGTTCTTCAGCTCGGTGCGCATCGCCCAGATCGCCAGGCCGACGCCGCCGGCCAGGAACAGCAGGTGGCGGCTCAGGTAATAGAACGGGCTGGTGGTCAGCTCGATCGAGCTGGAGCCGACCATGACCACGCCCAGCGACGCCAGCGCCACCGCGGCGCCGAGCAGCCACGGGTCGTAGCGGCCACCGATGGCCTCCAGGCGGGTCGCTTGGCGGGCGGTGTCGTTCATCAGCGTACCTTCAACGTGGCGAGGCCGACCAGCACCAGCACCACCGAAATGATCCAGAAGCGCACGATCACCCGCGGCTCCGGCCAACCCTTCAGTTCGAAGTGGTGGTGGATCGGGGCCATGCGGAACACGCGCTTGCCGGTGAGCTTGAATGAGGCGACCTGGATCATCACCGACAGGGTCTCGATGACGAACACGCCGCCCATGATCACCAGCACCAGTTCCTGGCGCACGATCACCGCGATGGTGCCCAGCACCGCGCCCAGCGCCAGCGCGCCGATGTCGCCCATGAACACCATCGCCGGGTAGGTGTTGAACCACAAGAAGCCCAGGCCCGCTCCGGCGATCGCCGCGCAGATGATGATCAACTCGCCGGCACCGGGAATGGTCGGGATCTTCAGGTAGGCGGAGAACACCGCGTTGCCCGAGGCGTAGGCGAACACGCCCAGCGCGCAGGCCACCAGCACCGTCGGCATGATCGCCAGGCCGTCCAGGCCGTCGGTCAGGTTGACCGCGTTGGAGAAGCCGACGATCCAGAAGTAGGCGATGGCGACGAAGCTGATCCCGGCCAGCGGCAGCGCGATCGACTTGAACATCGGGATGTAGAAGGTGATCGCCGCCGGCACGTCGGCGGTGTAGTACAGGAACAGGCCGGCGGCCAGGCCGAAGATCGACTGCAGCAGGTACTTCCAGCGCGACTTCAGGCCGTTCGGGTCGCGGCGCACGATCTTGATCCAGTCGTCGTACCAGCCGATCACGCCGAACGCCAGCATCACCGCCAGCACCAGCCACACGTAGCGGTTGCGCAGGTCGCCCCACAGCAGCACCGACAGCAGCACGGTGAGCAGGATCAGCGAGCCGCCCATGGTCGGGGTGCCGGCCTTGGAGAAATGGGTCTGCGGGCCGTCCTGGCGGATCGGCTGGCCGCCCTTGAACTGCGCCAGCTTGCGGATCACCGCCGGGCCCAGCCACAGCGACAGGAACAGCGAGGTCAGCGCCGCGAGGATGCCGCGGAAGGTCAGATAGCCGAACAGCCCGAACATGCTTTCGAGCTGCTGCAGCCAGCGGGCGAGTTCAAGCAGCATGCGGCGCCTCCTGTGCCTGGTTCAGCAGCGCGCGCACGACGGTATCCATGGCGCTGCCGCGCGAGCCCTTGACGAGGAGCGTGGCCGGGACCCGGGACCCGGGTCCCAGGTCCCGCGAAGGCGCGCCAACGGACGGCGCGCCGGTGTTCTCATGCATGTGCTTCACTTCCTGCTCTTGATCCTGCTGTTCCCGGGTCCCGGCCACGGCCGCCAGATCGCGCTGCAGCGCTTCGATCAGCGCCGCATGGCTGTCGAACACACGGCCGTTCTCGCCGAACGCCTGTGCGGCGTGGGCGCTGAGCGGGCCGAGCGCGTACAGCCGGGTCAGCCCGGCATCGCGCGCGCGGCGCCCGCCACTGGCATGCAGCGCCTCGGCGCCGGCGCCGAGTTCGCGCATGTCGCCCAGCACCAGCCAACGCTCGCCGCCGGCCGCGGCCAGGGCGTCGATCGCCGCGGCCAGCGAGCCGGGGTTGGCGTTGTAGCTGTCGTCGATCAACACCGCGCCATTGGGCAGCGTGTGGGTGATCTGCCGACCCGGCACCGGCTGCACCTGCGCCAGGCCGGCGGCGATGCGCGCCGGCGCCACGTCCAGCGCCAGCGCCAACGCGGCGGCGGCCAGCGCGTTCTGCAGGTTGTGCCGGCCCGGCAGCGGCAGCGTCGCCTCGACGTCGCCGCGCGGGGTGGTCAGCACGAACTGGGTGCGGTCGGCGGCCATGCGGATCTGCGCGGCACCGACCTCGGCGCCCGGCTGCAGGCCGAAGCGCAGCACCTGCGGCCGCGCCTCGCCCATCGGCAGGCGCTGCTCGAACCACAGGCCGAACGCGTCGTCGGCATTGACCACCGCGGTGCCGTCGGCCCGCAGCGCGGTGTAGATCGCGCCCTTGGTCTGCGCCACGCCGAGCAGGCTGCCCATGCGCTCGAGGTGCGCGGCGGCGATGTTGTTGACCAGCGACACCTGCGGCGGCGCGATGTCGGCGAGGTAGGCGATGTCGCCCGGCTTGCCGGCGCCCATCTCGTAGATCGCGTAGTCGGCGTCGTCCGGCGCCTCGATCACCGCCAGCGGCAGGCCGATCTCGTTGTTGCGGTTGCCGGGGTTGGCATAGACGCTGCCGCCGTCGATGCGGCAGGCGTGCTGCAGGATCGCCAGCAGCAGCGCCTTGACGCTGGTCTTGCCGTTGCTGCCGGTGATCGCGGCCACCCGGGTGGCGCGGCCGCGCTGCATGCCGGCGGCGATCCGCGCCAGCGCCAGTTGGGTATCGGCGGCGACGATCTGCGGCAGTTCGATCTGCGGCTGCACGCGCTCCACCAGCAGCGCGCTGGCGCCGCGCGCGGCGGCGTCGGCGGCGAAGGCGTGGCCGTCGAAACGCTCGCCGCGCAGCGCCACGTACAGGCTGCCGGCAGCCAGGCTGCGGGTGTCGTGGCTGATCGCATCGATCGCCACGTCGTCGCCATGCAGTTCGGCGCCGGCCCAGTGCGCGATCATCGACAACGGCAGGCGCTTCATCGGGCCGCCTCCGTCGCATGCGCGCGCAGGGCCTGCGCGGCGACCTCGGTGTCGTCGAACGGATGGCGCACGCCGGCGATCTCCTGGTAGGGCTCGTGGCCCTTGCCGGCGATCAGCACGATGTCCTCGGCGCCGGCGTCGGCGACCGCCATGGCGATCGCCTGCGCACGGTCGCGCTGCACCTGCACCGCCTGCATGCCGTCGAAGCCGGCCAGGATGTCGGCGACGATGCGGTCGCCGTCCTCGCCACGCGGGTTGTCGTCGGTGACCACCACGCGCTCGGCCAGGCGCTGCGCGATCGCCGCCATCTGCGGGCGCTTGCCGGTATCGCGCTCGCCGCCGCAACCGAACACGCAGGTGATGCGGCCCTGCACGTGCGCGCGCAGGCTCTGCAACGCCTGTTCCAGCGCGTCGGGGGTGTGCGCGTAGTCGACCACCACCAGCGGCTGCGCGCCATCGCCGCCCAGCCGGTTCATGCGCCCGCGGATCGGCTGCAACTGCGCCAGGGTGGCGGCGATGCGCACCGGCGCCACGTCCAGCGCGTGCAGCGCGCCGGCCACGGCCAGCAGGTTGTCGACATTGAAGCGGCCCAGCAACGGCGACTGCAGCGGATGCCGCTCTTCGCCGATCGCCAGGGTGAAGCCGATGCCGCGCGCGTCCAGGCGCAGCGCCTCTGCGCGCACCTCGGCACCGTCCTGGCCGCGCGAGCTGACCGCGATGCGGCGCAGCGCCGGATCCAGTTTTTCCAGCAACGCGCGGCCGAACGCATCGTCCAGGTTGATCACCGCCGACTTCAGCCCCGGCGTGGCGAACAGGCGCGCCTTGGCCGCGCCGTAGCCCGCCATGTCGCCGTGGTAGTCGAGATGGTCGCGGGTGAGATTGGTGAACACCGCCACGTCGAAATGCACCGCGTCCACGCGGCCCTGGTCGAGCGCGTGCGAGCTGACTTCCATCGCCACCGCCTGCGCGCCGGCGTCGCGCAGCTGCGCCAGCAGCGCGTGCAGCGGCAGCACCAGCGGCGTGGTGAAACCGGTCGGCTGCACCTGTCCGTACAGGCCGGCGCCGAGCGTGCCGATGCTGCCGCTGCGCGTGCCCAGCAGATGCCAGGCCTGCGCCAGCAGTTGCACGGTGGAGGTCTTGCCGTTGGTGCCGGTGACGCCGACCATGGTCATGGTCTGCGACGGATGGCCATGGAACTGATCGGCCATCGCGCCCATGCGCGCGCGTAGGCCCGGCACCGCGATCGCGTCGGCCGGCGCCGGCAGCTCGGCCGGGGCCGGCGGGTCGTACAGCACCGCGACGGCGCCGTTGGCGCGCGCCTGTTCGACGAAGCCCAGGCCGTGCGCGCCGAACCCGGCGATCGCCACGAAGGCATCGCCCGGGCGCACCGCGCGGCTGTCCATCACCAGCCCGGACACCTGCACGTCGTGCGGCAAAGCCACACCCGGCAACAGTTGCGACAGCGACATCGCGCGGGTCACTGGCGGGTCTCCTGCAGCGGCGCCGGCAACGCGGCCGGCGCCGGCGGCGCCACCGCGCGCGCGCTGGGCAGCGCGGCATCGACCTCGGCGGCGGCGTCGGGCACGGTCGCCGGATCCGGTTCAACCTGCGCCGGCGGCGGCGCGTGGCCGCTCTTGCCGGCGGCCTGCGCGGCCAGCCACGACTGGATGTCGTCCGGCGGCACGTCCATCAGCCGCAGCGCGCCTTCCATCACGTTGTGGAACACCGGCGCCGAGACCAGGCCGCCGTAGTACTTGGCGCCCTGCGGGTCGTTGATCACGATGACCGTGGCGAAACGCGGGTTGCTCGCCGGCACCAGGCCCGCGAACAGCGCGTTGTAGTGGCCGCGCTCGTAGCCGCCGGGGCCGGCCTTGCGCGCGGTGCCGGTCTTGCCGGCGACGTGGTAGCCCAGGATCGCCGCGCCCTTGGCGCCGCCCTGGGTGACCACGGTCTCCATCATCGCCACCACTTCCTTGGCGATCGCCGGGTCCAGCACCTGCTTGCTGTCCTCGTGCTGACCCTTGACGAAGGTCGGGGTCACCAGGCGGCCGCCGTTGCCCAGCGCGCAATAGGCGCGGGCGATCTGCAGCGGCGTCACCGACAGGCCGTAGCCGTAGGACATGGTGGTCTTGGACGAACCGCTCCAACGCGCCGGCGACGGGAACACGCCGGCCGATTCGCCGGGGAAGCCGCTGTGCGGGGAGCTGCCGTAGCCGTAGCTGTGGACCTGGTCGTAGAAGGTCTGGTCCGGCAGCTTGGCCGCGATCTTGGCCGCGCCGATGTTGGAGCTGCGGGTGATCACCCCGGTCACGGTCAGCACGCCGTTGTTGCGCGGCACGTCCTTGATGGTGAAGCGGCCCACGGCCATGTAGCCGGGGTTGGTGTCGATCAGCGTGTCCTTGGTCACCACCCCGGCCTTGAGCGCGGTGGAGATGGTCAGCGGCTTCATCGTCGAGCCCGGCTCGACCAGGTCGGTGACCGCGCGGTTGCGGCGCACGTCCGGGTTGACCCCGTTGACCGCATTGGGGTTGTAGGTCGGCAGGTTGACCATGGCCAGGATCTCGCCGGTGGCCACGTCCATGATCACGATCGAGCCGCCGGCGGCCTTGTTCTCGACCAGCGCGTTGCGCAGTTCCTTGTAGGCCAGGAACTGGATGCGGCGATCGATGCTCAGGGTCAGGTCCTTGCCCGGCTGCGCCGGCTTGACCAGGTCGATGCTCTCGACGATCGCGCCCTTGCGGTCGCGGATCACCCGCTTGGCGCCCGGCTTGCCGCGCAGCCAGGAATCGAATGCCAGCTCCAGCCCTTCCTGGCCGCGGTCGTCGATGTTGGTGAAGCCCAGCACGTGCGCCATCGCTTCGCCCTGCGGGTAGAAGCGGCGGAATTCGCGCTGCGAGAACACGCCGGGGATGCCCAGCGCGACCACCGCATGCGCCTTGTCCGGGTTGATCCGGCGCTTGAGGTACATGAACTCCTTGTCCGCCTTCTGCGACAGCTTGGCGGTCAACTCGTCGACCGGCAGCTCCAGCGCCTGCGCCAGCTGCGGGATGCGGTCCGGGCTGCGCAGCAGTTCCTGCGGATTGACCCAGATCGACTCCACCGGCGTGGACACCGCCAGCGGCTCGCCGTTGCGGTCAGTGATCATGCCGCGCGAGGTGGCGATCGGCAGTTCGCGCAGATAGCGCGCCTCGCCCTGCCGTTGGTAGAAGTCGCTGTTGATCAGCTGCACGTAGGCCGCACGGCCGATCAGGGTCACCGAGCACAGGCCCAGCGCCGCGCCGACCAGCACCAGGCGGCCACGCAGGTTGAAGTTGCTGCGGGTGCGGTTGCGTCCGCTCTTGCTCACGGGCGCACCACCACGATGTCGCCGGTCTCGGGGAACTTCATTCCCAGCCGCTCGCGCGCGACCTGGTCGACGCGATTGCTCTCGGCCCAGGTCGCCTGCTCCAGCTGCAACCGGCCGAACTCGATGTTCAGCTCGTCGCGGTTGTGCTCCAGCCGCGACAGCTCCACGAACAACTGGCGATGGCGATGGCGCATGTACACGACGCCGATCGCCGAGGCGATGGTGCAGGCGAGCAGCACGATCAGCAGCAACCGGCTCATGGGGCGTCTCCGTGCGGAGACGCCGGGATTGGGGAGTGGGGATTGGAGATTGGGGAGGAGCGCTCGTCGAATCCCGAATCCCCACTCCCCAATCCCAGCTTCTCAGCCACCCGCAGCACCGCACTGCGCGCGCGCGGGTTCACCGCCAGTTCGTCGGCGTCGGCCTTGATCGCGCCGCCATGCAGGCGCAGGGTCGGCACGAACGTGCTGGCCTCGGGCAGGCGACGGTTGCTCGGCGGAGCCTTGGCGTGGCGCTGCATGAACTGCTTGACGATGCGGTCTTCCAGCGAGTGGAAGCTGATCACCGCCAGGCGGCCGCCGGGCTTGAGCCGGGCCAGCGCCGCGTCCAGGCCGGTCTCCAGATCGGCCAGTTCGCGGTTGATATGGATGCGGATGGCCTGGAAGCTGCGCGTGGCCGGGTGGGTCTTGCTGTCGCCGCGCGGCATCACGCTGGCGATCAATTCGGCCAACTCGGCGGTGCGGGTCAGCGGCTGCTTCTCGCGGCGGGCGACGATGGCGCGAGCGATGCGCCGGCTCTGCCGCTCTTCGCCGTAGGTCCACAGCACGTCGGCGATCTCGCGCTCCTCGGCGCGCGCCAGCCACTGCGCCGCGCTCTCGCCGGCCTCCGGGTCCATGCGCATGTCCAGCGGGCCGTCCTTGCCGAAGGAGAAGCCGCGTTCGGCCACGTCCAGCTGCGGCGAGGACACGCCCAGGTCGAACAGCACCCCGTCCAGGGCGGTGGCGGCGTCCCACTGGCCCAGCTCGGCGAAGCTGCCGCGATAGATGGACACGCGCGCGTCGCCGCCGAACGCATGTTCGGCTTCGGCGATCGCCTCGGGGTCCTTGTCCATCACCAGCAGCCGGCCTCCTGGGCCGAGTTTGTGCAGCACCCCGCGCGCGTGTCCGCCACGCCCGAACGTGCCATCCAGATAGATTCCGTTTTCGATCACCTGCAGCCCGTCCAGGACCTGCGCGAACAACACCGGCACATGCGCCGCCGATGGTTGCGACACCGGGAGGTGACCGGCCTGCGCCTGTCCGCGCATCCGGACACCCCGACTCACAACTTCAGATCGAGCAATCCATCGCCCAGATCCTCGTCAGACAATGTCTGCTGGATCAGTGCGCGATGAGCCTGCTCGCTCCACAGTTCGAACTTGTCGCCCATGCCCAACAGCACGGCGCGCTTTTCAATGCCCACCGCGGCGCGATGGCTCGGCGGAATGGTGATGCGGGCGTTGGCATCCAGCTCCAGCGCCGCCGACGAACCCACCAGCTTCTGCTGCAGGACCCGCACCACGCGCTGGGTGTTGGGCTTGGCCATGACGTCGTCACGGACCCGCTCCCACTCCTTCTCCGCATACAGCCACAGGCAGCCGGCCTCGAACGGGTTGTAGGTCAGCACCAGCCGATTGCCGCTCACGCGCGCGACGAGGTCGCGGTACGCGGTGGGAACCGCCATACGCCCCTTGTCGTCCACAGTGATTGCGGTCTCGCCCTGAAACACGACGCCTGCACCTTTCCGAATCCGCCTGGGCGGTCATTGAACCACGAAAAACCACAAAAAACCCGGTTTCCCCTCAAGTGCCCACCTTAGCAGCGCGCAACAGGTTGTCAACAACTTTGCGAGCGGCAAATCGCTAGCGGGATCAATGGTTTGCAGCAATCTTTAGAGACTTGTTCAAGGCTTATCCACAAGTTACTGTTTCGTCTCAAATTTTGAGATTGAACGGAAATTCAGGCCTGTGTACGGGGCGTTAAGGCCATCGTCACCGGCCGTCGACACGGCACATGGACTCGCACCCGGTTGCGCAAGCGCGCACACTGCGGCGCATGTGTCTGGTCGTTCTCGCGCACGCTGCGCACCCGCGATGGCGCTTGCTGCTGGTCGGCAACCGCGACGAATTCCACGCCCGCCCGACCGCGCCGCTGCAGCGCTGGCCGGCCCCGGCGCAACGCCTGCTGGCCGGGCGCGACCTGCGTTCCGGGGGTACCTGGGTGGGGCTGGACGAGGCCGGCCGCTGCGCCGTGGTCACCAATGTGCGCGACCCGCTGGCGTCGATGTCCGGCGCTTCGCGCGGCGCCCTGATCGCCGACTACCTGACTGGCGCGCAGCCGGCCGCCGCCTTCGCCGAGGCACTGGCGGCGCGCGCCGACGCCTATCCGCCGTTCAACCTGCTGCTGGCCGATGCCGCCGGCGCCGCCTACGTCGGCAACCACCCGCCCGGCCGCAGCGCCCTGGCGCCCGGCGTGCACGGCATGTCCAACGGCGCGCTGGACGCGCCCTGGCCGAAGACCCTGCGCCTGCGCACTGCCGTGACCGCCTGGATCGCGGCCGGCGACGACGACCTGGCGCCGCTGTGGCGGGCGCTGGCCGACGAGACCCTGGCCGACCCGGCCGACCTGCCCGACACCGGGGTCGGCCCGGAACTGGAGCGGCGGCTGTCGCCGGCCTTCATCCGCGGCCACGACTACGGCACCCGCGCCAGCACCATCGTCGCGGTGGACGCCGCCGGCCACGGCTGGATCCACGAGCGCCGGTTCGGCCCGGATGGGGTGTTCCTGGGGGAGACGCGGCTGGAGAACCGGGACTCGTGACCCGGGATTCGGGATTCGGGATTCGGGAAGCATGGGATGAGGCGCGAAATCGCTGTCAGCGACCTGATACAAAAAGCGGCGATTTTCGTGGGAGGAACTTCAGTCCCTCCCACAATGCAATCGCAACCGCCCTGCACTCGCGGAAAAATCCCGAATCCCGAATCCCGAATCCCGGGCTCCGGCTTAACATGCGACAATGCGCGCGGCGGAGTCGGCCAGACAGTCGCGTCATCCCCTCGCACTTCGGTGCGGCGGGATGCCGAGGAAAGTCCGGGCTCCATAGGGCAAGGTGCCAGGTAACGCCTGGGCGGCGCGAGCCGACGGACTAGTGCAACAGAAAGATACCGCCTACGTCTGCGCAAGCAGGCCGGTAAGGGTGAAATGGTGCGGTAAGAGCGCACCGCGAGTCCGGTAACGGACCGGCACGGCAAACCCCACCTGGAGCAAGACCAAATAGGGACCTCATGGCGCGGCCCGCGTCGGGTCCGGGTAGGTTGCTCGAGCGTACCGGTGACGGTGCGCCTAGAAGAATGACTGTCCACGACAGAACCCGGCTTATCGGCCGGCTCCGCCGCTTTTTTCTACGCCCCCTGCCCACCGCTGGCCGGGGACAGCCGCCCGGCCTGTCCAGACGGGCCACTATTGCGCTGCGCCAGTCACCATGGCGACGAATTCGGGGCCGGTCATGTTCCTGGTGGGTTCGGCGAACGAGTAGCTGGCCGACTTTTCGTCGATGAAGATTTGCGACGTCAACGCGAAGCCGGAAGGATCCTCGAAGAGGTGAACGGACAGCGCGTGGTGCGTCCCGTCCTTGGACCGCCACATCAGCGTACTGCCGCAGACCTTGCAGAAGCACCGCTCCCCCCATTCGGACGAGGCATACACGCCCACGTTCTCTGCGTTCTCGACCTCGACGTCGCGGCATTCCACCGCGAGGAATACGCCGCCGGACCAGCGACGGCACATCGAACAGTGACACGCCCCCATTTCGCGGGCGGAAAACGTCGCCTGCAGCCGAACGGCGCCGCAGAGACACGCGCCCTGCTCCTTCGCAACTGCTGTGCTCATGGTGTGCCCTTTCATCAAAGAAGCAGAAATGGAACGCCGCTACAGCCTGGCACGGGTGGTGCCGAACGCCCGGCCTACTGCCACGTCAGCCGCCGTACAAGGCCTTTCGCGAAGCACCGGTCAGTTCGGCGGCCAGCTTGGCGGCGGTGGACGGCGGCAGGTGCTCGCTGAGCTTGGCGTAGACGCGGCGGCCCTCGGCCAGTTGCGCGTCGGCGTCGTCGCCGGCGCCCTGCACCATCAGCACGAACTCGCCCTTGCGCTGGTTGTCGTCGGCCTCGACCCGGGCGTGCAGGTCGGCCAGGGTCCCGTCGAGCACGGTCTCGAACAGCTTGGTCAGTTCGCGCGCCAGCACCGCCGGGCGGGCATCCCCGAAAGCAGCGCGGCAGTCGGCCAGGGACTCGGCGATGCGGTGCGAGGCTTCGTAGAACACCAGGGTGCGCGGCTCGCCGGCCAGACGCAGCAGGCGCTCGCGGCGCGCCGAGGCCTTGGCCGGCAGGAAGCCCTCGAAGGCGAAGCGGTCGCTGGGCAGGCCGGCCACGCTGAGCGCGGCGATCACCGCACAGGCGCCGGGCACCGGACTGACCCGCACTCCGGCCGCGCGCGCCGCGCGCACCAGGCGGTAGCCGGGGTCGCTGACCAGCGGGGTGCCGGCGTCGCTGACCAGGGCCAGCGACTGGCCCTCCAGCAGGCGCGCGACGATGCGCTGGGACAGCGCCTCCTCGTTGTGTTCGTGCAGCGCCAGCAGCGGCCGCTCGATGCCGAAGTGGGCCAGCAACTGGCCGCTGCGGCGGGTGTCCTCGGCACAGATCGCCGCCACCGAGCGCAGCGTCTCCTGGGCGCGCGGCGTCAGGTCGGCGAGATTGCCGATCGGCGTGGCGACGACATGCAGGGTTCCGGGCTGGGCGCTCATCTACGGCTTTCCATGGTCAAGGGTAGAATCGTAGCGGTTTTCCCCGGCGCGCCCGGCGTGCCCAGCCGAATGGACCAGAAATGAACAAGCGATTCGCAAGGATTTCCGCCCTGTCGCTGCTGGCGTTGCTCATCGCCGGCTGCGCCACCTCCAGCGTGACGCCGAGCGCCTCGCCGGCCCAATCGGCGGCGCTGGCGCTGCTGGACCAGGGCAAGCCGCGGGACGCGGCGCAGCAGCTCGAGGCGCAGGCCGCCGGCGCCACCGGCAGCGAGCGCAACCAGTTGCTGGGCGACGCCGCCTTCGCCTGGTACGAGGCCGGCGACGCCGCGCGCGCGCGCAGCCTGCTGGCACAGGTGCAGGTGCGGCAGTTGCCGCCGCTGAGCAAGGTGCGGGTGGCGCTGGTCGAGGCCGAACTGGCCCTGGCCGACCGCCAGCCGGCCAAGGCGTTGCAGGCGCTGGGCAGCGATCCGCAGGCGGTGCCGCAGAACCTGCGCGCGCGCTGGCACCTGGCCCGCGCGCAGGCGCTGGAAGGCACCGGCGATGCCACCGCCGCGCTGGACGAGCGTGCCCGCGCCGACAACGGCCTCAGCGGCCAGGCGCGCAGCGACAACCAGCGCGCCATCGTGCGCCAGCTCGCAACGCTCAACGACGCCACCCTGCAGGCGCGCGCCGCCGCGCTGCCGGCCGGCGACCCGCTGTACAACTTCGTCGGCCGCGCGCTGCTGAGCCGCGGCCTGGCGCTGCCGCGTCCGTTCGACCGCGGCGAGCAGTGGGGCTTCGACACCAGCAAGCGGCCGCCGGCCGAGCGTGACGGCTACCGCCCGCCGGCCAAGCTGGCGGTGCTGCTACCGCTGAGCGGCAGCCTGGCCACCGCGGCCGCGCCGGTGCGCGACGGCCTGCTCGCCGGCTACTACGGCGAGACCCGCCGCCGTCCTGCGATCGACTTCATCGACACCACCGGCACCCCGGCCGGGGCGCTGGCCGCCTACCAGAAGGCGGTCGACGGCGGCGCCGATTTCGTGGTCGGCCCACTCGGCCGCGACGAGGTCACCGCGCTGTTCGGGCGCGACGCGCTGCCGGTGCCGTTGCTGGCGCTGAACCGCGGCACTCACGCGCCGCCGGGCGGCAGCGCCGGTTTCTCGCTGGCGCCGGAAGACGACGGCATCGCCGCCGCCGAGTACCTGCTGGCGCACGAGCGCCGCAACACGCTGGTGATCGGCAGCAACGACGACAACGGCCGCCGCGCGGTGGCCGCGTTCCGCGACCGCTTCAGCGAGCGCGGCGGCAAGGTCGCCGGCAGCGTCAGCGTGGCCGACACCCCGGGCGACATCGGCGCGCAGCTGCGCAACGCCGGTGCCGCCGACTCGGTGCTGCTGGCAGTGAAGGGCAACACCGCCCGCGTGCTGGCGCCGCAGTTGGCGCTGGCCGGTTTCGCCGGCAAGACCCGGGTGGCGACCTCGCAGCTGGTGCTGGGCACCGGCAAGCCGGAGGACGACCTGGTACTGGACGGCATCGTCTACCCGAGCGAACTGTGGAACGTGCGTGGCGTCGGCGGCCTGCCGGCGGCGACCAGCGTGGCCGACATGCTGCCGACCGCGCGCGGCCCGGCCGCGCGCCTGTTCGCCTTCGGCTACGACGCCTGGCAGATCACCGCGTACCTGGAAAAGCTGGCGACCGGCAAGGACAGCGGCCTGCGCGGCGCCACCGGCGTGCTGCACCTGGACGGCTTCGGCAACATCGTGCGCACCCCGGCCTGGTCCACCTTCAGCGGCGGGCGCCCGACCCCGCTGCCCGATGGAAACTGAGCGGCGCCGACGCGGCAACGCGGTGGAAGCGGCGGCGCGCGCCGAACTGGAGCGCGCCGGCCTCCGCCTGATCGCCGCCAACGTCGCCTTCCGCGGCGGCGAGCTGGACCTGGTGATGCAGCAGGCGCAGAGCCTGGTGTTCGTCGAAGTGCGCTACCGGCGCAGCAGCGCGTTCGGCGGCGGCGCGGCCTCGGTCGACCTGCGCAAGCGCCGCCGCCTGCTGCTGGCGGCGCAACTGTTCCTGGCCGCGCATCCGCAGTACGCCACCTGGCCGTGCCGTTTCGACGTGGTCGAGGCCGAGGGCGATCCGCCGCGGCTGACCTGGCTGCGCGACGCGTTCCGCGCCGAGGATTGCTGAGATGCCGAGCATCTTCACCCACGCCGCAGTGCCGCTGGCGCTGTGGGCCGCCGCCGACCGCGGGCGCATCTCCACGCGCCTGCTCGGCGCCGGCATCGTCGCGGCGATGCTGCCCGACGCCGACGTGCTCGGCTTCGCCCTGCACATCCCCTACGCCGACGCTTTCGGTCATCGCGGCGCCAGCCACTCGCTCTTGTTCGCGGCGGTGCTGGGCGTGCTCGGCGGATTGCTGCACCGTCCCTTGCGCGCCGGCGCGTTGCAGGCGGCCGTCTGGATGTTCGTCTGCACCGCCTCGCATCCACTGCTCGATGCGATGACCTCCGGCGGCCTCGGCGTGGCCCTGGCCTGGCCGTGGAGCGAGCAGCGCTGGTTTGCGCCGTGGCGGCCGATCCGGGTCTCGCCGTTCGCCAACGGCTTCTTCAGCGCGCGCGGCATGGCCACGCTGTGGTCCGAGCTGCGCTGGGTGTGGCTGCCGCTGGCGCTGGCGGTGCTCACCTGGAAACTGCTGCAGCCGCCCTCGCCCTCCGCTCCCTCTTCACCGCCTTCGCCATGACCACACCCCTCCCCGCCGCACTCACCGACACCCTCGCCGCGCTGCTCGGCGCCGACGGTTGGCGCACCGATGCCGACAGCCGCCGCAGCTACGGCGAGGACGATTCGCGGCGCTGGGCATTGGCCGACGCGGTGGCACTGCCGCAGACCCGCGAGCAGGTGCAGGCGATCGTGCGCGCCTGCCGTGCGCACCGCGTGCCACTGGTGGCGCGCGGCGCCGGCACCGGCACCGCCGGCGCCGCGGTGCCGTTCAGCGGCGGCGTGGTGCTGTCGTTCGCGCGCATGAACCGCATCGTGCAGTTGCGCCCGGCCGACCGCTGCGCGGTGGTCGAACCCGGCGTGCTCAACGGCGACCTGCAGCAGGCGCTGGCGCCGCACGGGCTGTTCTGGCCACCGGATCCGTCCAGCGCGGAGATCTGCAGCGTCGGCGGCAACCTCTCCACCAACGCAGGCGGGCCGCGCGCGGTGAAGTACGGCGCCACCCGCGACAACGTGCTCGGCGTGGTCGCGGTGACCGGCAGCGGCGAGCTGATCCGCTGCGGCGGCGCCTACACCAAGGACGCCACCGGCTACGACCTGACCCACTTGCTGGTCGGCAGCGAAGGCACCCTGGCGCTGATCGTGGAAGCGACGCTGAAGCTGTCGCCGCGGCCGCTGGCGCAGGCCGGCCTGCGCGCGCTGTACCGCGACGCCGCCGGTGCCGCCGCGGCGGTGTCGCGGCTGATGGCGCAGCCGAGCACGCCGACCATGCTGGAATTCATGGACCGCAGCGCGATCGCGCTGCTGCGTCGCAACGGCAGCGACGTGCCCGAGGCCGGCGCGATGCTGCTGATCGAGGCCGACGGCGACCACGACACCCTGCCCTACGCGCTGCAGGCGCTGGGCGCGGCGGCCGAGGGCGACGGCCTGCTGGCCCTGGACGTGGCCGCCGACGGCAGCGCACGCGACCGCCTGTGGGCCGCGCGCCGCGCGCTGTCGCCGGCGCTGCGCACGATCCGGCCCGGCAAGATCAACGAAGACGTGGTGGTGCCGGTGTCGCGCATCCCCGAGTTGGTTGCCGGTGTGGAAGCGCTGGCCGCCGAGTTCGACCTGCCGATCGTCGCCTTCGGCCATGCCGGCAACGGCAACCTCCACGTCAACATCATGTACGCGCCCGACGATGCCGACGAGACTGCGCGCGCGCAGGCCGCCCTGCCGCGGCTGTTTGCCCTGGTGCTGTCGCTGGAAGGCACGCTGTCGGGCGAACACGGCATCGGCGTGGCCAAGCGCGACTACATGGATCAGGCCTTCGACGCCGCCACCCTGGACGCGATGCGCGCGATCAAGCGGGCACTGGATCCGGATGGGATTCTCAATCCGGGGAAGGTGTTGCCGGAGGCTTGAGCGGGATTCGGGATTCGGGATTCGGGATTCGGGATTCGGGATTCGGGATTCGTAACAGCGTCTTTCGCGTGCGGATCCATTGCAACGTCGACCTAATCCTGATTTCCGTCGCTGTCGGGCTGTGTCCGTCGCGATACGCCCTGTGGAGCGACTTCAGTCGCGACGGGCCTTACCGAAAACGCGGGGTCGCGGCTGCAGCCGCTCCAACGAACACCGGGCAAGGCCGACGCGACACATCACGCGGACGGACACTGCACGCCGATGAAGCGCAACCCCACGCCCGGCTCGGTGGCGATGTAGCGCGGGGCCACCGCGCTGTCGCCGAGTTTCTGCCGCAGCTTGCCGACCAGGATGCGCAGGTAATGCGTGTCGTCCTGGTGGGTGGGACCCCACAGTTCGCGCAGCAGTTGCGGCTGTGTCACCACGCGGCCGCTGTGCCGCAGCAGCAGCGCGAGCAGCGCGTACTCCTTGCGGCTGAGCGGCAGCGCCTCGCCGTCCAGGCGCACCTCGCGCAGGCCCAGGTGGATGTGCAGGTGGCCGTCGTCGAACACCGGCTCGGCCTCGCCGGCCACCGGTTGCATGCGCAGCAGCACGCGGATGCGCGCCATCAGCTCCTGCACGCCGAACGGTTTGGTCACGTAGTCGTTGGCACCGGCGTCCAGCGCCTGCACCTTCTCGTCCTCGCCGGCACGCACGGTCAGCATGATTACCGGCACCGACGACCATTGCCGCAGTTCGCGCAGCACGCTGTGCCCGTCCTGGTCGGGCAGGCCGATGTCCAGCACCACCAGTTCGGCGCCGTGCGCGGCCAGTTGCGCCAGGCCGGCGGCGCCGGTGTCCGCCTGCAGCACGCGGTAGCCCTGCGCGCGCAGGCTGATGTCGAGGAACCGGCGGATCTGCGGCTCGTCGTCGATGACCAGCACGCGCGGCGGCGGAATCGGATCGGCGTGGGACTCAGTCGGCATCGGGGCGGGACGGCGGCGCGGCGGGTTCGATGAGCGGCAGGGTAATGCGGATTGTGGTGCCACGACCATCGGGGCCGGGCAGCGCCTCGACGCTGCCGCCGTGCGCGCCGATCATGCCCTGGCAGATGGTCAGGCCCAGGCCGGTGCCGTGGCGGCCGCGGTCGCCGCGCTCGACGCTGTAGAACATATCGAAGATGCGCGCGCGCTCGTCCTCGGGAATGCCCGGGCCGCGGTCGCTGATGTCGATGCGCAGGCGGCCCTCGACCATGCCCGCGGCGACGCGGATCGCCGCATCCGCCGGCGAGAACTTGGCCGCGTTCTCCAGCACGTTGAAGATCGCCTGCTCGACCAGCGCCGGGTGCACCCACAGCGTCGGCAGGTCCGCGGCCAGGGCGATGTCCAGGCGCACCTGCGGCTGGTAGCGCTGCAGGCGCCGCGCGGCCGAGCCGATCAGTTCGTCCACGCCGATCCAGTCGCGGTTCAAGGTCAGCCCGGTGTGGCCGAGCCGGGTCATGTCCAGCAGGTTCTGGATGTAGCGATCCAGGCGCTCGCCTTCCAGTTGGATCGTCTCGAGCAGGCTGCGGCGATCCTCCGCGTCCATCGCCTGGCCGTAACTGGACAGGCTGCTGGCCGCGCCGATCATCGCCGCCAGCGGCGAGCGCAGGTCGTGTGAGACCGAGGACAGCAGCGCCGAACGCAGCCGCTCGGTCTCGCCGCTGACCCGCGCACTCTCCAGGTCGGCGACCAGGCGCGTGCGCAGCGCGGCCTGGCCGATGTCCTCGACCATCGCCTCGGCCAGGCGCTGCTGCTCCAGGCCAGGGCGCTGCACGCCGGCGCCGAAGCGCAGCCCGACCACGCCGATGGTGCCGCGCTCGTGGCGCACCGGCAGGAACCACCAGCTCGCGCCGGCCAGCGTATCGGTGAAGCGACCGGTGGCCTGGCCGTGGCGCTGCGCCCAGTCGGCGGCGCTGCGGTCCACCGCGGCCATCGTCGGCGCGTAGTCGTCGGCGCCGTCATGGGCGCGCTCCAGCGGCTGCAGGCGCAACCAGGCCTCGGCGTCGAGCGTACCGGCGAGCGCGCGGCGCCCGGCCTCCAGCACCTGGCCGAGGTCGGCGGCGCTGGTCAGTTCGCGGCCCAGCCGCTGCAGTGCGGTGGTCTGCGCATTGACCGCACGCAGCGCCAGCACCTGCATGCGCAGGCGCGAGGCCAGGCGCCCGGCGACCAGCGCGGCGACCAGGAACAGCAGCACCGTGACCACGCCCTGGCGCGCGCCGATCTGGAAGGTGAAGCGCGGCTCGATGAAGAAGAAGTTGTAGCTGAAGAAGCTCAGCAGCGCCGCCAGTACCGCCGCGGCCATTCGTGTCTTCGACGCCACCATCACCACCGCGACGATGAACACCATCGACAGGTCGTCGATACCGACCCAACGTTCGGCGACCCAGGCCACCACCACCGCCAGGACGGAGGCCAGCGTGGCGAACACCAGGTCGTCGCGCGACAGCCAATGCCCCGGACTGCGCCAGCGCCGCCGCGCGCGGGCGCGCGCTTCCGGCGAACTGATGATCACCAACTCGTAGTGCGCGCCGCGTTGCAGCAGTTGCTGGGTCAGGGTGCGGTTGATCATCCGCGCCAGCGGACGCTCGCGGGTGCGCCCCAGCACCAGCGTGGACACGCCGCTGCGCGCGGCATGGTCGAGCAAGGTATCGGCGACGTTGGCGCCGTGCAGCAGCGCGGCGTCGCCGCCGAGCCGACGCGCCAGCGCGAAGGCGCGGTCGATCTCCAGTTGCCAGTCGGCGTCGGGCTGCGCCTGGGTCTGCACGGTGACCACGGTCCACGGCGCGCCGCGGCGCTCGGCCAGGCGCCGCGCCACCCGCACCAGGTAGTCGGACTGGCCGCGCCCGTCGATCGCCACCATCACCGTGCGCCGCAGCGCCACGCTGGTGCGGCCCTGCGCGGCCTGCACATCGCGCAGATCGTTGTCGACGCGGTCGGCGGCGGTCTGCATCGCCAGTTCGCGCAGCGCGGCCAGGTTCGACGGCGAGAAGAACGCCTGCAGCGCCTGCCCGGCCTGCTCGGGCAGGTAGACCTTGCCCTGCTGCAGGCGCTCGATCAGTTCGCGCGGCGGCAGGTCGACCAGCACGATGTCGCGCAGGCGGTCGAAGATCGCATCGGGCACGGTCTCGCTCACGCGCACGCCGGTGATGCGGTGGACCACGTCGTTGAGGCTCTCCAGGTGCTGGATGTTGACCGTGCTGTAGACGTCGATGCCGGCGTCGAGCAATTCCTGCACGTCCTGCCAGCGCCGCTCGTGGCGGCTGCCGGGCGCGTTGCGATGGGCCAGCTCGTCCACCAGCACCAGCGGTGGGCGCAGCGCCAACAGCGCATCCAGGTCCATCTCGTCGAGGGTGCGGCCGCGGTACTCCAGGCGCCGCCGCGGCTGCACGGTGAGGCCCTCCAGCAGTGCCGCGGTCTCGGCGCGGCCGTGGGTCTCGACCACACCGACCACCAGGTTGCTGCCCTGCTGCTGCAACTGCCGCGCGCGCGACAGCATCGCGTAGGTCTTGCCGACCCCTGGCGCCGCGCCGAGGAACACGGTCAGTCGCCCGCCGCGCTCGCGCTGCAGTTCGCCGATCAGGGCGTCGGCCTGTTGGGTGCGGGGGTCGGGCATCGAAGGGCCGGGATTGGGGATTCGAAATTGGGGATTCGCGAAGCGTACAGCGTCAGGCCATGCGCTCTACTGCTTTTGCCCATTCCCGATTCCCGTTTCCCCATTCCCGTCCGCGTCCAAGGCCAAATTCAGCGCCAGCACATTCACCCGCGGCTCGCCCAGCACGCCGAACTGGCGCGGCTGGGTCTGTGCGGCGACCAGGGCGGCGACGGTCTGCGGCGGCAGGCCGCGCGCGGCGGCGACGCGCGCCACCTGGATCTGCGCCGCATCGACGCTGATGTCCGGGTCCATGCCGCTGCCGGACTGGGTGACCAGATCGTCCGGCACCTGCGCCGGGTCGATGCCTTCGCGCGCGGCCACCGCCTGGCGGGTGTCGTCCAGGCGCTTGCGCAGGTCGGGGTTGCTGCGCGCCTGGTTGCTGCCGGCCGCCGACATCGGGTCGTACTTGGCGCCGGACGGACGCGGCTGGAAGTAGCCCGCGGCGGCGAACGGCTGCGCCACCAGCGCCGAGCCGACCACGCGGCCAGCGTGGGTGTGCAGGCTGCCGTTGGCCTGCGCGGGGAACAGCGCGCCGGCCAGCACGGTGGCCAGCAACGAGTACAGCGCCGCGGACGCGAGCACCAGCAACGGCAGCACCAGCACGGCGCGCCAGCGCATCGGCTCGCGGGGAGAAACGGAAGACACGGTCATGGGAGCGATTCCGGAAGGAGCGTCAAAATCGGCGCCGGGCTCAGCCCAGCGCCACCAGCAACAGATCAATGGCCTTGATCCCGACGAACGGCAGCAGCACGCCGCCCACGCCGTAGATCAGCATGTTCCGGCGCAACAGCGAGGTCGCAGAGGACGGGGTGAAGCGCACGCCGCGCAGCGCCAGCGGGATCAGCGCGGGGATCACCAGCGCGTTGAAGATCAGCGCCGCGAGCACTGCGTTGGTTGGGCTGGACAGGCGCATCACGTTCAGCGCGGCCATCTGCGGGATCGAGGCGGCGAACAGCGCCGGCAGGATCGCGAAGTATTTGGACACGTCGTTGGCCAGCGAGAACGTGGTCAGCGCGCCGCGGGTGATCAGCTGCTGCTTGCCCACTTCCACCACCGCCAGCAGCTTGGCCGGATCCGAATCCAGGTCGACCATGTTGCCGGCCTCCTTGGCCGCCTGGGTGCCGGAGTTCATCGCCAGGCCGACGTCGGCCTGGGCCAGCGCCGGCGCGTCGTTGGTGCCGTCGCCCACCATCGCCACCAGGCGTCCGCCGGCCTGCTCCTGGCGGATGCGCGCCAGCTTGTCCTCGGGCGTGGCTTCGGCGATGTAGTCGTCGACGCCGGCCTCGGCGGCGATGGCCGCGGCGGTGAGCGGGTTGTCACCGGTGATCATCACCGTCTTGACGCCCATCGCACGCAACCGCGCGAACTTCTCGCGCACGCCGTGCTTGACCACGTCCGACAGTTCGACCACGCCCAGTACGTGCCGGCCCTCGGCCACCACCAGCGGCGTGGCGCCGCTGCGCGCGACCTGCTCGACCCGGCTCTTCAGCTCCGCCGGCACCTGCCCGCCCAGCGCGGTGACGTGGCGGATCAGCGCATCGGCGGCACCCTTGCGGATCGACCGCGGCGACGCCGTGCCGAACCCCGGCAGGTCGACGCCGGACATGCGCGTCTGCGCGGTGAAGGCGACGAACTCGGCGTCTTCCGGATCGGCCGGCGGCAGGCCCTGCTCGCGCGCCAGGCGCACGATCGACTTGCCTTCCGGGGTCGGGTCGGCCAGCGACGACAGCATCGCCGCCTCGCGCAGTTGCGCCACGTCCACGCCGCTGAGCGCATGGAACACGGTGGCCTGGCGATCGCCGTGGGTGATGGTGCCGGTCTTGTCCAGCAGCAGCACGTCGACGTCGCCGGCCACTTCCACCGCCTTGCCCGACTTGGCCAGCACGTTGGCCGACAGCGCGCGATTCATGCCGGCGATGCCGATCGCCGGCAGCAGCCCGCCGATGGTGGTCGGGATCAGGCACACCAGCAGCGCGATCAGCAGCAGCGGATCCACGTGCACGCCGACGAAGCCGGCGATCGCCGGCAGCGAGGCGACCACGATCAGGAAGGTCAGGGTCATCGCCGCCAGCAGCATGGTCAGCGCGATCTCGTTCGGGGTCTTCTGCCGGTTTGCGCCTTCCACCAGCGCGATCATGCGGTCCAGGAAGCTGTGGCCCGGCTCGGCGGTGACCTTCACCAGGATCTCGTCGGACAGCACCTTGGTGCCGCCGATGACGCCGGAGCGGTCGGTACCGGCCTCGCGCAGCACCGGCGCGGATTCGCCGGTGACCGCGGCCTCGTTGATCGTGGCCAGGCCGTGCACGATCTCGCCGTCGGCCGGGATCAGTTCGCCGGCTGAGACCACCACCAGGTCGCCCGGGCGCAGTTCGGCGGCGGGCACGCTGGCCTCGCCGTCCAACCGCGCGCTGGCGACCCGGCGCGCCACCAGGTCCTTGCGTGCGCGCCGCAACGAGGCGGCCTGGCCGCGGCCGCGCGCCTCGGCCACCGCCTCGGCGAAGTTGCCGAACAGCACGGTGATCAACAGGATCGCGGTCACCGCCCAGCCGAAGCCGGCCGGGCCCTGGCCGGACACGGTGATCAGCGCCGACAGCAGCGTGCCGGCGAAGACCACGGCCATCACCGGGCTGCCGAGCAGGTGCCGCGGCGACAGCTTCAGCACGCTGTCGCGCAAGGCCGCGCGCAGCGCCGCGGCATCGAACAGCCCAGGCCGGCGCGCCGGCGAAGAAGCCACGGAAGTAGAAGGAAGCGGGGTGCTCATCGTCGTCGTCTCAGTGCGCGGCCAGGGTCAGGTGATCGGCGATCGGTCCCAACACCAAAGCCGGCGTGAATTGCAGAACGGTCAGGACCGCGATGACCGCGATCAGGGTCAGCGCGAAGGTCGGGGTTTCCACCTGCAGGCTGCCGCCGGTTTCCGGCGCCACCCGCTTGCGCGCCAGTTGCGCGGCCACGATCAGCGGCACGATCAGCGCCGGATAGCGGCCCAGCAGCAGCACCGCGGTGCAGCTCAGGTTCCACCACGGAATGCCGTCGCCCAGGCCCTCGAAGCCGGAGCCGTTGTTGGCGAAGGCCGAGGTGTACTCGTAGAACACCTGGCTGATGCCGTGGAAGCCGGGATTGGAGGTCGCCGAGATCGATGCCGGCAGCGCCAGGGTGACCGCGGTGAAGCCGAGCAGCACCAGCGGCTGCAGCAGGATCAGCAGCGCCAGCAGGCGCACTTCCGGTGCCTCGATCTTGCGCCCGAACAATTCCGGGGTGCGCCCGGTCATCAGTCCGGCCAGGAACACGCTCAGCAGCAGATACACCAGGAACTGCTGCAGGCCGCAGCCGATGCCGCCCCAGATCGCGTTGATCAGCATGTTGACCATGGCCACGCCGCCGGTCAGCGGCGCCAGCGAATCGTGCATGGCGTTGACCGAGCCGTTGGAGGTCTGCGTGGTCAGCGACGACCAGGCGGCCGAGTCGTCCACGCCGAAGCGTACTTCCTTGCCTTCCATCAGCGCGGCGCTGCCGGGCGCGTGGCCTTCGGCCCACAGCGACACCGCGGTAGACGCCAGCGACATCACCAGCATGCTGCCGAACACCAGCGCGGTGAACTTGCGGCGCCCGGTGAACGGGCCGACCATGAACGCCACCGCCACCGGGATCAGCACGATCGCCAGCACCTCCAGCAGGTTGGAGAACGGCGTGGGATTCTCCAGCGCCATCGCGCTGTTGGGCCCGTACCAGCCGCCGCCGTTGGTGCCGAGCTGCTTGATCGCCACCATCGCCGCGACCGGGCCGAGCGGGATCTTCTGCGTCTGCTGCCCGGCGCTGGCGTCCAGCGGCGTGGCGACCGGACCGGCGGCCAACGTCGAGGGCACGCCCTGCTGGGTCAGCAGCAGCGTCCACAGCAGGCACAGCGGCAGCAGGAAGCGCAGGGTCGGACGGATCACGTCGGCCCAGTAGTTGCCGACGTCCACGTCCTGCGGCAACTCGCCGCCGGCCGCCGCGCGCGCCGCATCGTGGCCGCGCCCGCCGAACAGGCCGCGCAGCGTCGCCGCGACCAGCGCCAGGCCCATCATCGGGGTGATGAACTGCAGGCCGACCACGCCCACCGCCTGCGACAGGTACGACAGCTGCGCCTGGCCCGAGTAGTGCTGCTGATTGGTGTTGGTCAGGAACGAGACCATGGTGTGCAGGGCCACGTCCCAGCGCATGTTGGGCACCGCATCGGGATTGAACGGCAGCCAGGCCTGGGTCACGAACAGCGCGAACACCAGCACGCCGAGCACCAGGTTGCTGGCCAGGAACGCGCCGGCGTAGGCGCGCCAGTGCATGCCGCGCGCCGAATCGGTGCCGAGCAGGCGGTACAGGGGGCGTTCGATCCAGCCGAACAGCGCGTCGCCGCGCATCGGCGCCCCGCGCATCACCTTGGCCAGGTACAGGCCCAGCGGCCATCCCAGCAGCAGCGCGAGCGCATAGACAAGCAATGTATCGATCATGGAAGTGGCACTCGGCTCAGAAATCTTCGGGGCGCAGGATCACGTACAGCAGGTAACCGGCCGCGACGATCACCGCCACGCCGCAAACGAACGAAAGCCAACCGCTCATGGTCTCAACTCCGAAACAAAGGGACGGCCCGCCGCAGGGCAGGCCGCAATCACGTGGGAACACCGCCGTACGCGACACGCGCACGGCGGCAGAAGGGAAGCGCAACATGGCGACGCACGCCGGGTCGGACAGGCCTTCTGGCCCAGGCCGGCATTATCGAAGCCAGCGCCATAAACTCTCCGTGGCGAAGCCGCGCGGCGCGCATAAATTCTGCGTAAAACCGTGCGTGCCGGCGTATCGCCATGGTCGGCGCCGGCAGCGCACGATGACGCGCGACACGGCCGGCGCCGCGCGCGCCGTCCTCAGTAGTGCAGGATCGCGTCGATCAACGCAGTCGCCTGATGATTGCGGCGGCCGCCGTCGTAGGCGGGAAAATCATAGGCGTGCTCGTAGCGCAGCTCGGGGCGGATCTCGAGGTCCTGCGACACCCAGTGGGTGAGGCCGATGGTGTGGCTGGAGTAGCGCGTGGCGAAGCCGGTGCGCTGACCGTCGTGATCGTTCACGAACTCGTTGCGGATCGCCAGCATGTCCGAGGCGCCGAGCTGGATGTTGACGTAGTTGACGATGGCGTCGGCGCTGCTGCGGCCCAGCGGGAAGTCGGGCGCCTCGCCCAGCGCATAGCCCGGGCGTCCGGTCGGCGCGTGCGATTGCGACGGATCGGTCGCCAGCGCCTGGTCGCGCACGTAGAGGTGGTAGGCCTCGGTGAGCATGTGCACCTTCGGCGAGAAGCGATGGCCCCAGGTCAGCACGAACTCCTGCAGGTTGTTGTAGGTCTGTGCGGCGTTGTTGTACGACTCCACGCACGGATACAGCATGTCGTCGTTGCTCTTGGAGACCCAGCGCAGGCAGGCCTGCGCGCTGAGGCGGCTGGTCGCGTCCCAGATCGCCGAATCGTCGCCGCCGTGCACGCCGAGCTGCAGCGTCCACTGGTCGTTGAGCTTGGTGGTGGTGAGGATGCCCATGTTGGTATAGGCGTCGACCGTGTACAGGATCGAATGGGTCAGCAGGTAGTTGTTCGGCGAGAACTGCGCCTCGATGTCCGGCAGCGACAGGTAGCGGCCGACCGTGACCAGCATGCCCTGCGCCACCGACGGCAGGTACAGGTCCACGTGCGCGATCATCGGATCGTTGCCGTAGATCTTGCCGTTGAGCGCACTGTTGGCCTGCGGGTGGTGCAGCAACTGATCGCTGGTGACCCCCTTCATCGTGGTGTAGTGGTAGTCGTAGCCGTACAGGTCGTCGAGATGGAAGCCCCAGTCGACATGATCGGTCTGCACGGTGTCCGGCACGCGCTGCAGGCGGATCAGCGCCTGGTTGAACTCGCCGCGATTAGGCCGCGTGGAGTAGGACAGCGGATAGTTGGTGCGCGAGGACGTGCTGGCGTTGAGCGAGGGATTGATCCAGCCGTACAGCTCGATGCGGTTGCGCTGCATCCACTGCCCCACACGCGTGCAGGCCAGCGCCTTCTCGACCGGGTACTGCGCATTCTCGTTGGGCACGCCGACCGGGTAGTCCACCGCGCCGAGCTGCCATTCGGCCGACGGAAACGGCGGCGAGGAGAACGGCGAAGCCAGGCCGCGGCGCGCTGGCGTCGGCGCATCGGGATCGGCCGGTTGCGCATCCTCGCGATAGGCCGAGGCCAGGCGCGAGAAGAAACCATTGGCACAATCGGCGCTGCGCGCCAGCGGCGCCGTGGCGGCGCCCGACGCCGGCATCGCGTCCGACACGGGCGCGGCCAGACCTGCGGCGGCGGCATCGCCGGCGCACAGCAGAGTCAGGGACAGGAACAGGGGATGGAGCTTCATGGACATCGCGACTTCGGCTCTGCGACGAGCCGTCCTTGTTTGGGTGGAGGGAGACAACGACAGCGCGCCGCGTCACGCGCACGCGCCATCGCCGGCGATGCGCCTGGTGGCGCATCGCGTGGAGAGAGTTGGAATGCAGCGCCGCGGTGGCGGCGGTGTCAGGTGGTCAACGCGCGTGCAGTGAGCGCGCTGCTGCGTGGCGGCGGACGCTGCAGCGCGCTGCGGCAGACATCGTGGCGTCGCAACGCACGAGGCATGACGGCCACGCTGACGCGGGCACTAGGCGAATGCGCGACCGGAGGCGACATATTGCGCATGCAAGCGATCATTGCGGTCAGCGACACGCTCAAACTTCCAGCCATCGATTCCACGCAAGCATCCCCGTCGTCAGCGCGGAAAGTATAGGAATCGCCGGATATCTTCGTTGCAAAGCGCGCGCCGGTTCGAATAAAACCTACGTAAATTCGTATGCAGAATGGGCCGGTGCGCTGTGTGGCGATGCGTGGCTCCGTACCCTCATCCGCCCCTGCGGGGCACCTTCTCCCGAAGGGAGAAGGGAAGAGCCGAAGCCCCTCTCCCACCGGGAGAGGGGTTGGGGTGAGGGTACGGCGCGCGAAGCGTCGCCTCGACCTGATCATGCGAGGCTACGCCCGTACCCTCATCCGCCCCTGCGGGGCACCTTCTCCCGAGGGGAGAAGGGAGAGCCAAAGCCCCTCTCCCTCCGGGAGAGGGGTTGGGGTGAGGGTCCGGTGCGCGAAGCGTCGCGTCGACCTGATCATGCGAGGCTTCGCCCGCACCCTCATCCGCCCCTGCGGGGCACCTTCTCCCAGGGGGGGAGAAGGGAAGAGCCGAAGCCCCTCTCCCGCCGGGAGAGGGGTTGGGGTGAGGGTCCGGCGCGCGAAGCGCCGCGTCGACCTGATCATGCGAGGCTTCGCCCGTACCCTCATCCGCCCCTGCGGGGCACCTTCTCCCGAGGGGAGAAGGGAGAGCCAAAGCCCCTCTCCCACCGGGAGAGGGGTTGGGGTGAGGGTCCGGTGCGCGAAGCGCCACGTCGACCTGATCATGCGAAGCTTCGCCCGCACCCTCATCCGCCCCTGCGGGGCACCTTCTCCCGAGGGGAGAAGGGAGAGCCAAAGCCCCTCTCCCGCCGGGAGAGGGGCTGGGGTGAGGGTACGGTGCGCGAAGCGCCACGTCGACCTGATCATGCGAAGCTCCGCCCGCACCCTCATCCGCCCCTGCGGGGCACCTTCCCCCGAAAAGGGGGCCATGGTCCCGAGGGGAGAAGGGAAACGCTAACTGCCTCAGTGCAACGGCACGCTCAGGAACGACGGCGTGGCCGTCGGCGAGCTGAAGCTCACCGTGCCGCCGAAGCGGCTGGCCGAGGTGTAGCGCGGATCGGTGGTGTCCACCACCAGCACCAGGCGGCGACCAGCCGGGATCTCGACCGCGGTCGCCTGCAGCGCCAGGTCGAGCGTCACCGGTGACCCTGGCGTCGCATTGCGCAGGGTGTACGGCACGTGGCTGAGCAATTGCGCCGAACCCGAACTGTCCATGCTGTACAGATAGGCGAACAGCGACACGTTGGACTGACTCGGGGTCACCGTCAGCCGCAGCGACGGCGCGCCGGCCAGGCGCTTGTCGCTGGACAGCACCGGGCCGCTCCACACTGCGGCACCAGCACGGCTGACCAGCGGGATCGAGGTCGTCACCGGCTGGCCGAGGCCCTGCAGCAGGCCGCTCAACATCACCACGCCGGAGTCGGCCAGGGTCGGCACGCCGGTGGCGATGCGGTAGTTCCAGCCGCTGCTGTTGCCGGTGCTCAGCGAGCCGGTCGGCAGCAGCAGGCCGCTGGGGCCGGTCAGGCCGTAGCGCGTGGCGCCGGCCTGCACGCTGTTCCAGTCGGCATAGCTGAGCCAGGTGCCGCCGAGGGTCGACAGCTGCACCGGCGCTTCGCGGTCCACGCCGTTGTCGCGGCCCTTCAGGTAGCGGTCGAACCAGCGCGTGGCCTCGGTATACACCTGGTTCGGCAGGCCCAACGCGCCCGGCAGTTCGGCGGTGGCGTGGTCGCCCTGGCTGAACATCAGGTGCTTGGGCACGCTGAGCTGGTTGTAGAGGTTGATGTACTGGTTCGGCGGGAACAGGCCGTCGTTGAACGCATTGGCCAGCAGTACCGCCGGGCCGTTGCGGTTGAGCGCCTGCACCTCGTTGATCACCCCGCGTTCGGCGGCCTTGGGCAGGAAGCCCTGCACCGCACCGTCGTAGTCGCCCACCGCCACGTGCGCGGTGATCTGCGCCAGTTCCGGACCGGGCCGGCCAGTGGCGACCCCGGCGGCGACCAGCATGCCCACGCCCTGCTGGCTGACCGTGCTGTTGGCGTACAGCGACGCCTGCAGGTCGGCCCAGCCGCTGAGCGCGGCCACCGCCTTGATCCGCGGGTCGCGCGCGGCGGCGAGCAGACTGGTGCCGGCGCCGTAGGAGATGCCCGACACACCGATCGCCTTGGCGTCGGCCGGAGTGTTGGCCAGCGCCCAGTCGATCACCGCGCTGACGTCCTCCACCGTCGGCTGCCCGGCGATGTCGATCAGCCCCTGCGAGTCCCAGAAGCCGCGCGAGGTGTAGCTGACCACTACATAGCCGTCGTTGGCCAGTTCGCTGGCGCGGCCCACGTACTCCAGGTTGGGCAGCGACCAGCTGGCTGGCATCACCACCAGCGGGAACGGTCCCGGGCCCTGCCCCTGCGGCACCAGGACGAGCGCGCCGAGCTTGGTGCCATCGAAACTGGAAATGCTCTGGTACTGCTTGCTGAAACCGGCCGCGGCCGCGGCGGCGGAGAACACCAGCAACATCGCGCCAAGGGCGATGCGACGTGACACGGACATGCGCATGGACTGCCTCCCAAGCGGCGCCGAACCGGAATGGCCGGCTGCCGGAACGGTACTGCCAGAACGGTGACAAGCGCTCGACACGGGGCCGGGCAGGCGGACCGTACCACCAGGTACGGGCTATATTCACGCCGCAGTGCGGCACAGTATGGAAGGGGCGTCGGTCGGCGTTGGCCGGCGGGCCTCACGTCCTGGCGCCGCGGCCTGGGCCCGGCGTGCGCTCAGGCCACTTGGCTCAGCTCAAAAAGTGCTGGTAGCCGCTGCGCGGCGGTTGCCACGGCCGGCCGGCCGCATCGCGCACCACAATGCCGCGGCCGGCGACGATGCGCCCGATCGGCGTCGCCGTGACCCCGACCGCCTGCAGCACCTGCACGATCGCAACGCGCTGTACCGGGTCGGCGGTGAAGCACAGCTCGTAGTCGTCGCCGCCGCCCAGTTGCCAGGCGTGTACCTGTGCAGGGTCCGCGTCGGCCGGGGCGGCGACCGTCGGCAGCGAGACCAGCTCCAGTTCGGCACCGACGCCGCTGCGCACGCAGATGTGTTCCAGGTCGGCCAGCAGGCCATCGGAGACATCCACGCAGGCCCGCGCCAGGCCGCGCAGGCGCAAGCCGGCCTGCACCCGCGGTGTCGGCCGCAGCAGGCGCTGGCGCAGGTGTTCGTGCAGCGGATCGGCGGCTGGCGCGGTCACGTCCAGGCGGCCGCCCTGCCACAATGCCAGCGCCGCGGCGGCCTCGCCCGGCTGGCCGGTCACCCAGACCTCGTCGCCCGGCTGCGCGGCATCGCGGCGCAGCGCCGCCGTCGCCGGCACGCTGCCGATCGCGGTCACCGACAACGCCAGCGGCCCGCGCGTGGTGTCGCCACCGGCCAGGCCGATGGCGTGCGCGTCGGCCAGGGCGAAGAAGCCCTCGGCGAACGCATCGACCCAGGCCATGTCGACCTGCGGCAGCGATAGCGATAGCGTGCACCAGCGCGGCTGCGCGCCCATCGCCGCCAGGTCGGACAGATTCACCGCCAGCGTCTTCCAGCCGATGTCGGCGGCCGCGGTTTCGGCCGGGAAATGCACCCCGGCATTGAGCGTGTCGGTGGTGATCGCCAGCAATTCCCCCGCTGGAGGCAGCAGCAACGCCGCATCGTCGCCGATGCCCAGCGGCAGATCCGCACGCGCCCGACTGCGCGCACGCAGGCGCTCGATCAGATCGAATTCAGGCATTGGAGGACCGGGAATGGAGATTGGGGATTGGGGATTGGCAAAAGCGCGTCCTCGGACGGGAATGTCGCTCTGGCGAATCCCCAATCCCGAATGCCCAATCCCGCGCCGTCAGGCGCCGCCGCCACCCGACTCCACCGCGCGCCACTGCAGCGCGGCCCGATCCAGGACGCCGTTGACGTAGGTGTGCCCGTGCTCGGAGCCGAAGCGCTTGGCGGTCTCGATGGCTTCGTTGATCACCACGCGGTACGGCACGTCCATGCGGTGCAGCAGTTCGTAGGCGGCAAGGCGCAGCACCGCGCGCTCGATCGCGTCCACTTCCTCCACCGTGCGGTCCAGGTAGCCGACCAGCGCTTCGTCCAGTTCGGCGCGGTGCTTGAGCACGCCTTCGACCAGGTTCTCGAAGTACACCAGGTCGGCGATCTCGTGCGCCTGTTCGTGCGCGAACTGCGCGATCACGTGCTGGGCGTTGCCGCCGGAAATCTGCCAGGCGTAGATCGCTTGCAGCGCACGCCGACGCGCGCGCGAGCGCAGGACCGGATCGACACCATCGCGGCGTGGGTAGTGCTTGTGGCCAGCGGGTTTGTTCACGGCAGCAACTCCAGCAGGTTGACCATCTCCAGCGCGCTCAGCGCCGCTTCCTCGCCCTTGTTGCCATGGCTGCCGCCGGCACGCGCCTCGGCGTCCTCGACCTGCTCCACGGCGAGCACGCCGTTGAGCACCGGGATGCGGAAGTCCAGCGAGACCCGCAGCAGGCCCTCGGCGCAGCCATCGGCGACGTGTTCGTAGTGGCGGGTATCGCCACGGATCACGCAGCCCAGCGCGATGATCGCGGCGTGCTTGCCGGTCGCGGCCAGGCGCGCGGCGACCAGCGGCAGCTCCCACGCGCCCGGCACGCGGATCACGTCCACCGCGTCATCGGCGATGCCGTTGCCGGACAGGCTCTGCCGCGCGCCGGCGACCAGCACGTCGGTGATGCGGGCGTTCCAGCGGCTGGCGATGATCGCGAAACGCGCCGACTCGGGAGTGCGGAGGTCGCCTTCGTAATGGGACATGGCGGTGGCAGCTTGAGGGGGTGGGAGAGTTTAACAGGCAGGGAGGCCAGGGCCCGGAATGCGATCCAGGGGAACCGCGTAGTCGGCTGAGCACCGCCAATGGCGAGAATCGCTCGGAATCAGCTTTTACCGATTCCCCAATCCCGATTCCCGATTCCCGGCTCAATGTGCTCCACCACCTCCAGCCCGAACCCGGCCAGGCCGATCTGCCGGCGCGGCGTGCCGAGCACGCGCAGCTTGCCCAGGCCCAGGTCGGCCAGGATCTGGCTGCCGGCGCCGTTGCGCCGCCACTGGCCCACGTCCTTGCCGTGCGCCGCCTCCGGCTGCGCGCGCAGCCGCGCCAGCAGCGCCTCACTGTCGCGCGGCGCGGACAGCACCACCATCACCCCGCGGTCGGCCGCGGCGATCGCGCGCAGCGCGTCGCTGGCCGCCACGCCGAAGTCCTCGCGGCGCCAGTGCAGCAGATCGGCGAGCGGATTCTCCACCTGCACCCGCACCAGGGTCGGGGTGTCGGCGTCCGGGGTGCCGCGAACCAGGGCGAAGTGCAGATCGTGGGCGATGCGGTCGCGGTAGGTGACCAGGGTGAAACCGCCGAACTCGGTATCGATGGGCCGCTCGTCGATGCGCTCGACGGTGTGCTCGGTCGCCAGGCGGTAGGCGATCAGGTCGGCGATCGAGCCCATCTTCAGGCCATGGGTGCGGGCGAACTCCTCCAACTGCGGACGCCGCGCCATGCTGCCGTCGGGATTGAGCACCTCCACCAGCACGCCGGCCGGCTCCAGCCCCGCCAGCATCGGCAGGTCGCTGGCCGCCTCGGTGTGGCCGGCGCGGGTCAGCACACCGCCGGGCTGGGCGATCAGCGGAAAGATGTGGCCGGGCTGGCTGAGGTCGTGCGGCTTGGCATCGGGCTTGACCGCGGTGCGCACGGTGTGGGCGCGGTCGTAGGCGGAGATGCCGGTGGTCACGCCTTCGGCGGCCTCGATGCTGACGGTGAAGTTGGTATGGAACTGCGCGGTGTTGCGCTGGACCATCGGCGCCAGGCCCAGCTGCGCGCAGCGCTCGCGGGTCAGCGACAGGCACACCAGGCCGCGCGCGTGGGTGACCATGAAGTTGATGTCCGAGGGCTTGACCAGCTCGGCGGCCATGATCAGGTCGCCCTCGTTCTCGCGGTCCTCGTCGTCGACGATGACCACCATGCGGCCGGCGCGGAGTTCTTCCAGCAGCTCGGGGACGGAGGCGAAATTCAGGCTCGGGGTAACGGAAGGCGACATGCGGGGACTCGCGGAAAGACGGAGGGTGCCGCGCGCGCCGCAGGCAGCGGCGTGGCGCGACGAAAAGGCGAAACGGATGCGGCCAGGATCAGTCCTGGCGGCCCTGCAGCAGGCGTTCGACGTAGCGCGCGACCAGGTCGATCTCCAGGTTCACCGCCGCGCCGACGGCGGTCTGCGCGAACGCGGTGTGCGCCACGGTGTGCGGGATCAGCGCGACTTCGAAGCCTTCCGCATCGACCGCATTGACGGTGAGGCTGACCCCGTCCACGCAGATCGAACCCTTCTTGGCGATGTAGCGCAACAGCGCCGCCGGCGCGGCGAAGCGCCAGCGCTGCGCGCGCGCGTCGTCGTGGATCGACAGCACCTGGCCGAGCCCGTCGACATGGCCGCTGACCAGGTGCCCGCCGAGGCGGTCGCTGGGGCGCATCGCCCGCTCCAGGTTCAGCGCCGCGCCCTCGGCCAGGCGGCCGAGCGTGGTCAGCGCCAGGGTCTCGGTGGAGGCGTCGGCCTGGAACGAGGCGGCGTCGAACGCGATCACGGTCAGGCACACGCCGTTGACCGCGATGCTCTCGCCCAGGCGCACGTCGGCGAACGGCAGGCTGCCGGTGGCGAAGGTGAAGCGGATATCGCCGCCCTGCGGCTGGCGTGCGGCGAGATGGCCGACGCCTTCGATGATTCCGGTGAACATAGCTACGTTTCTCGCAATGGGGTGAGCGAAAAACGCCACAAGGCAAACAGGCACGCGCACAGCCGCAAGGCTGCGCGAAGGCCGTCTTCTTTCATCCGGACTATACCGTCGGCTCCGGCATCGCACCGGATCTGCTGACCTTCCCGATTTCGACGCGTCGCGCCTGCGCCGGGAAGCGCTCGCGGGCTCGTGCGCGAACGCACCTACCGCCGGTGGGGAATCGCACCCCGCCCTGAAGACGTTTGTGGTCGCCGGCGAACCGGCCCGCGCATTCTAGCAGGCGCGGCATACGGGCCCGGCCTGCATTACCCATCGCGGCGGGACGCTGCATCACGCAGCCCGCCGCGAAGACAGGAATGTGAAATATATGTTAAGATCCTGTTTGCGACAGGAGACGTCGCCTGTGTGCCGCCCTGCATTGGGACGATGACACTGCCATTCATCCGGAGAGCACCACCCATGCGCAACACACTGATCCTGGCTGCCCTGTTGGCGGCCGCACCTTTTGCCGCGTCGGCCGAAGGCCTGAGCTACAACTATGTCGAAGGCGGCTGGAACCGCACCGACATCAACGTCAATGCGTCCTCCGAGGACGTCAACGGCGGCTACCTGCGCGGTTCCTGGCAGATCGCCGAGCCGGCGTATGTGTTCGCCGGCTACCAGCGCGCCAGCGAAGACTTCGCCCTGTCCGAGGTGTACAGCGGCAAGGTGACCGTGCAGCAGGCCAACCTGGGCATCGGCTACCGCCAGGAAATGACCGAGCGCGTCGATTTCATCGCAGACGCCAGCGTGTTGCGGATCAAGGCCGAAGCCGACCTGCGCGAGGACGGCGTGCGTCTGGGCCGCGGATCCGATTCCAGCACCCTGGGTGCCGTCAATCTCGGCTTGCGCGGCAAGCCCTCGCCGCGGACCGAAGCCTGGATCAAGGCCGGCTACATCGACGGCAGCGATGCCGACGAAGGCAAGTTCGTCGGCACCCTCGGTGGCCAGATCAACTTCACGCGCACCTGGGGCATGGTCGGCGAAATCGAATACATCGATGACGCCAGCCAGTACAAGGTCGGCGTGCGCGCAAGCTTCTGATCAAAAGCGCGGCGTTTTGCGCGCACAAAGGGCACGCCGGCATACACCGCCGGCGTGCCCTTTGCGTTTATGCCTCACATTGATGGACTCAGCCCACCAACGGGAGATAGCGCAAGCGCAGGTCCTGCCCCAGGTGCACCACGTCGGCAAGCTGCAGCGGCACGCGCTGCGCCATCGTGTCGATGCCGAGCCCAGCCAATAGCGGGCGGGCGGTATCGCCAAGCAGCAGCGGCGCCATGTACACCAGCACTTCGTCGACCACGTCGGCGCGCAACAGTGCGCCGCCCAGCGTCGCCCCGGCTTCGACCTGCACCTCGTTGATGCCGCGCTCGCCGAGCAGGCGCAGCGCCGCGTGCAGGTCGCAGCGGCCGTCGTGCAGCGGCACCGCGGCGAAGGCGGCATGCTCCAGCGCCGGCGGCACGCAGTCCGGCGCGTGCAGGTACAGGGTCGGCGCGCTGCCGTCGCGGACCTTGGTCTGCGCCAGGCTGCGCAGTTGCGCGTCCAGCACCACGCGCAGCGGCGGCGCCACTTCGATCGCGGCATCCAGGCGCACGGTCAGTGCCGGATCGTCGGCCAGCACGGTCCCGGCGCCGGTGAGGATGGCGCCGGCGCGGGCGCGCCAGTGCTGCACATCCTGCCGCGCCGCCGCGCCGGTGATCCATTTCGATTCGCCGCTGGCCAGCGCGGTGCGTCCGTCCAGGCTGGCGCCGAGCTTGATCCGCAGCCATGGCCGGCCGCGCTCCACCCGCGACAGGAAACCGCGATTGAGCGCGCGCGCCGGCGCCTCCATCAGGCCCGCCTGCACCGCGATGCCGGCGGCGCGCAGCAGCGCGAAGCCGCCGCCGTTGACCTGCGGGAACGGATCGGCCATCGCCGCCACCACCCGCGTCACCCCGGCCTCGATCAGCGCCAGCGCGCACGGCGGGGTACGGCCGTAGTGCGCGCACGGCTCCAGGGTCACGTAGGCGGTGGCGCCGCGGGCGCGTTCGCCGGCGGCGCGCAGCGCGAACACCTCCGCGTGCGGCCCGCCGGCGCGCTGGTGGAAGCCCTCGCCCACCACGACGCCGCCGCGTACGAGGACGCAGCCGACCATCGGGTTCGGGCGCGTGGTGTAGGCGCCGCGCTCGGCCAGGCGCAGGGCCTGCGCCATCCAGCGATGGTCGTCGGCGGAGAAGCCGGGAACGAGGTCGGCACTCATGCGGATGCGGCGGCAGCGCCGGCGTCGCGGCGCATCACCACGATCTGCAGCGGCCCCAGCGGCAGGTCGGCGTGGCGCCGCCAGCCCAGGCGCTCGTAGAACGGCACCAGCACCGGCTCGCAGTACAGGTACAGCCACTGCACGCCGAAGCCGGCGGCGGCCTGTACGCAGTGCGCGACCAGGGCGGCGCCGACGCCGGCACTGCGTGCCTGCGGCCGCACGTACAGCGTGGCCAGCCATGGCGAAAACTGGCGGATGCGCGCGTCGTCGTTCTGCAGCAGGCTCACCGATCCCAGCCAGTCCTCGCCATCCAGCGCGATCCAGGTGGTGGGAATACGGCGGTCGTCGCGATGGCTGCGCAGGTCGGCCTCTGCCTCCACCACGTTCCACTCCGGCAGCAGCGGGCCGAACGCCTGCAGATGCTCCTGCGCCAGCGCCGGGATGTGCTGCGCCGCCTCGGCCAGACAGACGATGCGCATGCGCTCAGCGTTTGCCGGTCTTGTCGCCCGGCTTGGCCGCGCGCACCAGGTCAAGCAGCGGCAACTGCTCGCTGCCCACCGGCAACTCGCGCTCGAGCTTCTCGATCTCCTCGCGGAAATCGGCCACGTCCTGGAAGCTGCGGTACACCGAGGCGAAGCGCACATAGCCGACGTGGTCGAGCTTGCGCAGCTCGGCCATCACGTACTCGCCGACCCGGATCGACGGCAGTTCGCGCTCACCGGACATGCGCAACTGGTGCACCACCGCGCGCACCGCCGCCTCGATCTGCTCCTCGGCCACCGGCCGCTTCTGCAGCGCGCGGTCGAAGCTGGTGCGCAGCTTGCGCGCATCGAACGCCTCGCGGCCGCCGTCGCTCTTGATCACCGTCGGCAGCTTGAGTTCGATCGTCTCCAGCGTACTGAAGCGCTCGCCGCAGGCCTCGCACTCGCGACGACGGCGGATCGTCGCGCCGTCCTCGGACACGCGCGAATCGATCACCCGGGTATCGGTGTGCTGGCAGAAGGGACAGTGCATCAGGGGCCGGGATTGGGAATTGGGGATTGGGGATTGGAAAAAGCGGGCGCCTCAGGACCGGAGCTTACGCTCCATCCCGAATCCCCAATCTCCAATCCCCGCCGCTCAGCCATACACCGGATACTTGCGGCACTGCGCGGTCACCGCGTCGCGCACGCGCGCCAGCACCGTGTCGTCGGCCGGGGCGTCGAGCACGTCGGCGATCCAGTTGGCCAGGTCGACGCAATCCTGTTCCTGGTAGCCGCGGGTGGTGATCGCCGGGGTGCCCAGGCGCAGGCCCGAGGTCACGAACGGCGAACGCGGGTCGTTGGGGACCGAGTTCTTGTTGACGGTGATGTGGGCCTTGCCCAGCGCCGCCTCCGCGTCCTTGCCGGAGACGTCGCGGCCGATCATGTCGACCAGCATCAGGTGGTTCTCGGTGCCGCCGGAAACGATCTTGTAGCCGCGCGCGATCAGGGTCTTGGCCATGGCCTGCGCGTTCTTCACCACCTGCTGCTGATAGGTGGTGAACTCCGGCTCCAGCGCTTCCTTGAACGCCACCGCCTTGGCCGCGATCACGTGCATCAGCGGGCCGCCCTGGATACCGGGGAAGACGATCGACTGCAGCTTCTTGGAGAGGTCTTCGAGCTTGTCGCCGGCGCCGGCGGCACTGGCGAGGATGATGCCGCCACGCGGGCCGCGCAGGGTCTTGTGGGTGGTGGAGGTGACCACGTGCGCATGCGGCAGCGGAGTCGGATAGACGCCCGCGGCGACCAGGCCGGCCACGTGCGCCATGTCGACGAAGAAATACGCGCCGACCTTGTCGGCGATGGCGCGGAAGCGCGCCCAGTCGATGACCTGCGAGTAGGCGGAGAAGCCGGCCACCACCATCTTCGGCTTGTGCTCCACCGCCAGGCGCTCGACCTCGTCGTAGTCGATCAGGCCCTGGTCGTTGACGCCGTACTGCACGGCGTTGAACAGCTTGCCGGAGGCGTTGACCTTGGCGCCGTGGGTCAGGTGGCCGCCATGCGCCAGCGACATGCCGAGGATGGTGTCGCCCGGCTGCAGCAGCGCGAAGTACACCGCCTGGTTGGCCTGCGAGCCGCTGTGCGGCTGCACGTTGGCGTAGTCGGCGCCGAACAGTTGCTTGACCCGGTCGAGGGCCAGTTGCTCGGCGACGTCGACGAATTCGCAGCCGCCGTAATAGCGCTTGCCCGGGTAGCCTTCTGCGTACTTGTTGGTGAGCTGGCTGCCCTGCGCTTCCATGACCAGCGGGCTGCAGTAGTTCTCGCTGGCGATCAGCTCGACGTGGTCTTCCTGGCGGCCGGCTTCGGCGGCGATGGCGCGGGCCAGGTCGGGATCGTAGGTTTCGATGCGGGCGTCGCGCGGGAACATCGGGTCTCCAGGGGCATGGACAGAAGGCAGACCGCTAGTTTAAGCCCCGCGCAGGGCCCAGGGCGAACCAAAACGCAGACGGCCTCCCGAAGGAGGCCGTCTGCTGGTGCCGCAGCAAGGCTCAGCGACCGCTGAGCACCAGGTCGGCGATGATGCCGCTGGCGATGGCGACCAACAGCAGGTTGCCGGTGTCGTCGCGCACCCAGCGATAGCCGTGAGGCGGACGCCGGACCTGGTAGCGGTCGTAGTCGTAGACCACGTAGTTCGGGCCGTAGTAGCGCTGGCCGCGCGCCCAGCGCGGCGGACCCGGGCGGTAGTAGACGACGTCCGGCCCGGTGCGATAGCCGTCGCGGTAGCCGCGATCGTAGGCACGGCGAGCGTCGCGGCGGTCGCGCTCACGGTCGCGCCAGTAACGCTCGCGATCGGCGTCGCGGTAGCCGCGGTCGTACCAGCCATGGTCGCGCGGACCCGGTCCCGGCGGCGGAGGCGGCGGCCCCGGAGGACCCGGCGGGCCCCAGCCCGGGCCCGGGCCGCCCGGACCCCAGGCGAATGCGGGTGGCGCCATGAAACCCAGCGCCAGCGCGGACGAGAGGGCAATTGTGGCAAGGCGTTTCATGTTCATGGCAACTCCGTCACGTGGTGTGGCGATTGCATTTAGGCCCTTGCCATCTGAACCGCCTCCTTCTGGAATCGGTTACGTATTCAGCTTTCCCGATCGGACTAAGAAAGCGTTCATCCATCAGGGTTTGCGGCCTGTGCGTGCAGGCGCAATAGCGCCGCCTGCGCTGTGTCATCGGCCGGCAAATAGACCACCAGACGGTTGCCGTTGCGCGGCGCCGACCACCAGTTGACCTGGTGCAGGCGCAGCTCGCCTTCCTGCGGATGGCGGAAGCGCTTGAGCTGGTTCTCAACACCCCGCACCTCGCGCCGCTGCCGCCACAGCGCATCGAACTCGGGCGAGGCGGCACGGTAGCGCGCCAGCAACGCCTCCCATTCCGGCTCGCCCAGGTGTTCGGCCATCGCCGCGCGCAGCAACGCCACCATGTGCTGCAGCACGTCCTGCCGATCGAGCAATGCGTCGCGCCAGCGCGGATTGGTGAAGGCCTGATAGACGCAGTTGCGATCGGTGTCGGGCAGGTCGGCCAGGGTCACGCCCATCAGCCGCTCGAAGGCCGGGTTGGCGCCGAGGATGTCGAAGCGCGGGGTCTGCAGCATCGCCGGCCACGGCCCGAGCTGATCGAGCAGCATGCGCGCGGTGCCGGTCAGGCGTTCGCACGGCGCCGCCGCCAGGGCGGTCGTGCCGCCCACGCCGGCCAGCGCCAGCACGTGCGCGGTTTCGACCTCCGAACACTGCAGGGCGCGGGCGATGGCGGTCAGCACGCGCGCCGAAGCGCGCACCGGGCGCCCCTGTTCAAGCCACGTGTACCAAGTCACGCCGACATCGGCGAGCAAGGCGACCTCCTCGCGGCGCAGGCCGGGGGTGCGGCGCCTGCCGCCGCGCGGCAGCGCCAGGCGCGCCGGATCCAGGCTCTCGCGGCGGGCGCGCAGGAAGGCGCCAAGCGCGCGGGCACGCTCGCTGGCCAGGGCCGGGCCCGACGACGCTGCAGGCGTGGCAGACGCGGCGACCCGCTCCGGCCTGGAGGTGGAATGGGCGAGGTCCAGTTGCATCGTCTTCTCCGCTTCGTTGTCCGCCAGTGCCAACGATCCCGTGCCGGCACACAGCGCTCGCTGCGCCGCCATTTCCCGTTACACCACCGGGGGACGTCGCACCCAAAGCAAACCGCCCGAGATCCCAGGGAGGCACTGCCAGTACCAGGATAAATGAGTCCTTGTACCAGTTTAGAGGCTCTCCATACTGCGCGCCATGACCACGCCCTCCCCCGTCTCCGCCATGTCCGCCACCGCCCCCGCCCTGAGCCGCCGCGGCCTCGGCATCCTGCTGATCGGGCAGATGCTGCCGTTGATCGACTTCTCCATCCTCAATGTCGCGCTCGGTTCGATCGCGCGCACGCTGCATGCGTCGGCGATGCAACTGGAGCTGATCGTGGCCGTCTACGGCGTCGCCTTCGCGGTGGGCCTGGCAGCAGGCGGCCGGCTCGGCGACAACCTCGGCCGGCGCCGCGTGTTCGGTGCCGGCGTGCTGCTGTTCGGCCTGGCCTCGTTGCTGTGCGGCGTGGCCGGCTCGGTGACGGCGCTGCTGGCCGGGCGCACGCTGCAAGGGCTGGGCGCGGCACTGGCGGTGCCGCAGATCCTCGCCACCATCCACGTCAGCCTGCACGGCAAGGCGCACGCCCGGGCGCTGGCGCTGTACGGCTCGCTGGGCGGCATCGCCTTCGTCATCGGCCAGGTACTGGGCGGATCGCTGGTCAGCGCGAACATCGCCGGCTCCGGCTGGCGCAGCGTGTTCCTGATCAACCTGCCGTTCTGCCTGCTGGCGCTGGCCTGCCTGCGCGCCGTGCCGGAGACGCGCGCGGCGCGGCGGATGCCGCCCGACCTGGCCGGCGCCGGGCTGCTGGGGCTGTTCCTGGCCTGCCTGCTGCTGCCGTTGGCGCTGGGCCCGGCGCTGCACTGGCCACCGGCATGCCTGGCGGTGCTGGCCGCCTGCCTGCCGCTGCTGGCGGCACTGACCCGGGTCGAACTGTGGCAGGAACGCCGCGGGCGGACGCCGCTGCTGCCGCCGGCCTTGCTGCGGCTGCCCAGCGTGCGCTTCGCGCTGCTGGTGGGCGGGGTGTTCTTCACCTGCTGGAGCGGCTTCATGTTCGTGCTGGCGCTGACGCTGCAGACCGGCGCCGGACTCTCGCCGCTGCAGTCGGGCAACGCCTTCATCGTACTGGGCGCGGCCTACTTCGCCTCCGCGCTGGTCAGCGCCCGCGTGGCGGCGCGCTGCGGCCCGGTGCCGACGCTGCTGCTCGGCTGCCTGGTGCAGATGCTGGGCCTGCTGGCGCTGGGCTGGACGCTGCACGCGGTGTGGCCGCACCCGGGCGCACTCAACCTGGCTCCGGCAACGGCGCTGATCGGCGCCGGCCAGGCCTGGATCGTGGCCAGCTTCTACCGCATCGGCCTGTCGCAGGTGCCCACCGACCATGCCGGCGCCGGCAGCGCCATGCTTTCCACCATCCTGCAGGCGGCCATGGGCCTGGGGCCAGCGGCACTGGGCGCGATCTACGCCCACGCCCGCGGCGGCGGCAGCCTGGCCGCGATGCAGGCAGCGCTGCACAGCGAGTGGCTGGCGATGCTGCTGCTGGTGATCTGCGCACTGTTCTATCTGCGCCGGCAACGTCGTGCCGGCACATCGGCAACGGCACCGAGCGCGGCGCTGCCGCCGATCGCCGAGTAGGCCGCGCGGCAACGCCCGCGCGTCTGGTGCCGCAACCGCGCGGCAAAGAATGCCGGCGGCCGTCCGGCTATAATCCGTCATCCCTTTCGACGCCCTCCGGCCGCCGGCCGGCGGGCGCCCTGCGCCTTTGGAGCCGCCATGTCGCAATACATCTACACCATGAACCGGGTCAGCAAGACCGTGCCGCCCAAGCGCCAGATCATCAAGGACATCTCGCTGTCGTTCTTCCCCGGCGCCAAGATCGGCCTGCTCGGCCTCAACGGCGCCGGCAAGTCCACCGTGCTGAAGATCATGGCCGGCGTGGACACCGATTTCGAAGGCGAGGCGCGCCCGCAGCCCGGCACCAAGGTCGGCTACCTGGCGCAGGAGCCGGAGCTGGACCCGAACAAGACCGTGCGCGAGTCGGTCGAGGAAGGCGTGGGCGAAGTGCTGCAGGCGCAGGCCGCGCTGGAAGCGGTGTACGCCGCCTATGCCGAGGAAGGCGCCGATTTCGACGCGCTGGCCAAGGAACAGGAGCGCCTGGAGGCGATCCTCGCCGCCGGCGATGCGCACACCCTGGAGAACCAGCTCGACGTGGCCGCCGACGCACTGCGGCTGCCGCCGTGGGACGCCAAGATCGCCAACCTGTCCGGCGGCGAGAAGCGCCGCGTGGCGCTGTGCCGGCTGCTGCTGCAGAAGCCGGACATGCTGCTGCTCGACGAACCGACCAACCACCTCGACGCCGAGTCCGTCGAATGGCTGGAGCAGTTCCTGGCGCGCTACAGCGGCACCGTGGTCGCGGTCACCCACGATCGCTACTTCCTCGACAACGCCGCCGAGTGGATCCTGGAACTGGACCGCGGCCGCGGCATTCCGTGGAAGGGCAACTACACCGAGTGGCTGATGCAGAAGGACGAGCGCCTGAAGCAGGAAGAGAACCAGGAGAAGGCGCGGCAGAAGGCGATCCAGAAGGAGCTGGAGTGGGCCCGGCAGAACGCCAAGGGCGGCCGCTCCAAGGGCAAGGCGCGTCTGGCGCGGCTGGACGAACTGCAGTCGGTCGACTACCAGAAGCGCAACGAGACCAACGAAATCTTCATCCCGCCGGGCGAGCGCCTGGGCAACTCGGTGATGGAGTTCAAGAACGTCTCCAAGAAGTTCGGCGACCGCCTGCTGATCGACAACCTGTCGATGATCATCCCGCCGGGTGCCATCGTCGGCATCATCGGCCCCAACGGTGCCGGTAAGTCGACCCTGTTCAAGATGATCACCGGGCAGGAGAAGCCGGATTCGGGCGAGATCGTGGTCGGCCCGACCGTGCAGCTGTCGTACGTGGACCAGAGCCGCGACAAGCTGGAAGGCAACCACAACGTCTTCCAGGAAATCGCCGGCGGCCTGGACATCCTCAACATCAACGGCATCGAGATCCAGTCGCGCGCCTACATCGGCCGCTTCAACTTCAAGGGCCAGGACCAGCAGAAGATGGTCGGTTCGCTGTCCGGTGGTGAGCGCGGCCGCCTGCACATGGCCAAGACCCTGCTGCAGGGCGGCAACGTGCTGCTGCTCGACGAACCGTCCAACGACCTGGACATCGAAACCCTGCGCGCGCTGGAAGACGCGCTGCTGGAATTCCCGGGCAACACCTTCGTGATCTCGCACGATCGCTGGTTCCTGGACCGTATCGCCACCCACATCCTCGCCTTCGAGGGCGACTCGCACGTGGAGTTCTTCCAGGGCAACTACCGCGAGTACGAGGAAGACAAGAAGCGCCGCCTGGGCGACGATGCCGGCCCCAAGCGCCTGCGTTTCAAGGCGCTGAAGTAAGCCGCAGCGCGTTCGTGCAGCACCCGCCACGGCCCGCCTCGCGCGGGCCGTGTGCGTTTTGCGGTTGTGTCCACGATGACGTTTGCAGGGACGCTCGTAGGAGTGGCTTCAGCCGCGACCGAGGCGCTACCGGTAACGCCCGGTCGCGGCTGAAGCCGCTCCTACGAAAAGCACGTCGGTCCTGCGCTACAGCTCGTACGACAGCACGTCCTCGAAGCCGAACTTGTCGAAGTCGCGGATGCGCGAGGGATACAGCCGGCCGATCAGGTGGTCGTGCTCGTGCTGCACCACGCGGGCGTGGAAGCCCTCGGCCTCGCGCTGCAGCGGCGTGCCGTCCGGCAGCACGCCGCGGTAACGGATGTGCCGGTAGCGCGGGATCACCGCGCGCAACCCCGGAATGGACAGGCAGCCTTCCCAGCCATCCTCCAGCGCGTCGGACAGCGGTTCGATCTCGACGTTGGCCAGGGCGGTGCGCGGCACCGGCGGCGCCTCCGGATAGCGCGCGCTGCGCTCGAAACCGAACACCATCAACTGCAGGTCCACTGCGATCTGCGGCGCGGCCAGGCCGACGCCGCGCGCGGCGTCCATGGTCTCGAACATGTCGGCCACCAGCGCATGCAGTTGCGCGCTGTCGAAGTCGGTGACCGGCGGCGCCTGGCGCAGCAGACGCGGGTCGCCCATGCGGATGATGTCGCGGATCATGTGCGGGCTCCTGGACGGGGATGCCCCCGATTATCCGCCGTGGCGGCGATGCGTGCAGCGGGGCTGCGATGTACCGTGGCCCCAGCTACGGTCTGCAGCGGTGCGATATCTGCATTCCAGCAAAGCGCCGACGCAACGTCGTAGGAGCGGCTTCAGCCGCGACAGGTTTCATGGGAACGCCTGTCGCGGCTGAAGCCGCTCCTACGACGGGAGCAGTGCGCCTGCCGCGCCCTACTCCGGCACGTATGGCGAGGCCAGCACCTGCGGGCGGCGGCCGAGGCCGGCGCCGAGCCGGTCGAGCACGAAGCGCACGTAGATGTTGGTGCTGAACTGGGTGTAGTCGCGGGCATTGTTGAACAGCAGGCGGCCGCCCAGGAACAGTTGCGGGGCGATCTGCCATTCGGCCGCGCCGGCGATGTTGTAGGACATGCCGGTCTTGCTCTGCCCGGCGTAGACCGGCGCGACGTAGCGGTCGGTCAAGCCCAGCAGCGCGGCCAGCGAGGCGGCGTCGTAGGCGGCCTGCTGCATCTGCGCGCTGGTCGGGAAGTACGGGCTGTCGTCGCTGCGGAAGTGCTGCACGCCGACGCTGGCGTCCACGCTCCAGTTGACCGTGCGCCCGGCCGTTCGCCCGCTCCAGTGCACAGGGAAGCCCAGGTCCACGTAGTCCTGCGGGCTGAAGTAGCCGCCCTGGCCATACGTGTAGCCGCCCAGGTTCTTGTCGTACTGCATCGCGGTCAGGTTGAGGCCGGCGGTCAGCGACTGGTTCTCGGTGTCCAGCGCGTGCACGTACACGCCCAGGTCGACCTGGCGGTGATCGTTGCTGGCGACGTTGCGGCCGACCAGGCGGTCGGCACCGACGCTGGCGTAACCGCCGAGCAGGCCGTTGTCTAGGGTGGCCGACAGGCGCAGGCCGTTGCTGGTCACACCGCCCCAGCCGAGCCCGGCGCGGCCGTCGTCGACGCCGCCGAAGGACAGCAGGCTGTCGCTGACCGCGCGGCGGAACACCTCGCCCGAATAGGTCAGGGTGTCGCCAGCCTGGCCGCGGTAACCGACGCCGCCGACGATGCGCCGCTCGGGGAAGCCGACCGGGGTGCTGCCGAGGTCGGCGCTGAAACCGCCGTTCTTGTAGGTCACCGCCATGCCGACGCCGCGCGCGTCCTGGTCCATGCGCCGCGCGCCGTTGCCGTTGGCGGCCATGGTGTACAGCGCCTGGCTGAAGCCGGCCGGGGTCAGCGTCGCGGCGGTGGGGTTGGCCGCCAGGTTGCGGAAGCGGGCGATGTCGGCGGCGCTGAGGTCGGCGCTGCGCGAGGCGTCGCCGAGGATGGCGCTGGCCAGCGTGCCGATCGCGGTGTCGGCGGCGGTATTGCCGAGCAGGAAGGCCGACAGCGGCTCGGCGTACAGCGCCTGCAGCGCCGCCGCCTCGCGCTGCGCGTTGGTCAGCGTCGGGTCGGTGTCGTTGAACAGCTTGTTGTACAGCCCGGTGTTGACCGCGTAGGTGCGCAGCGCGTTGCGGGTGGCGTTGCTGTTGCCCTCGGTGAGCAGCAGTTGGTACAGGTCGCTGCCGACCAGGCTGTCGATCGGGGTGCGGTCGGCGGCCAGCGCATCGCCCATCGCCGCGGCCGGGCCGGCACCGAAACGGCTGGCGGTGGCGTAGCCGGTACCGAGCGTGCCGGCATCGAGCAGGGTCGGGGTGACGTCGACCTGCAGCTTGCCCTCGCCCACCGCGAACTCGCCATGCAGCGGCACTTCCAGATCGCGCAGGCGGCCCAGGCCGGCTTCGCCGTCGCGGGCGCGGTAGCTGGCGCCGGTGGCGACGCTGTCGCTGTTCTCGGCCTGCACTTCGCGCAGTTCGTCGAGCACGCTGGCACCGCCCGCGGAGGTGGCCGGTGCCGCCGGCTGGCGCAGGGACGCACGCGGCGTGTCGGCCAGCAATCCATCATCGGGCAGCGCGCGCGGCGCGGTGCGGGCTGTGCTGCTGCGCTGGCCCGGCACCGGCAGCGCGGCCAGGGCCACGCCCACGGCGCTGGCGCTGGCGCTGGCCGGCGGCGGCAGGTCGTCGCCGGCGGCCACGGGCGCAGACGCCGGCAACGCGGAGGCCGCGTAGGCCGGGGCCGGCACGCCGCCGCCGAGGCTGTCGGACACCACAGCGGCGCTGCGCGGCATGCGCCCGTTCATGCCAGCGAACGGATTGAGCGGGCGCCCGGCCGCGGCGTACGACGCCGGACCGTTGGCGGCCGGCAGGCCGTTGTCGTACTGACCCGATTCGTGCGCCTGCGCCGCCAGCGCGGCGCGGAAATAGCTCTCGGCCTTGCGGTTCTTGCCGGCGCTGCGATACACGCGACCGGCGGCGGCGAGCACCTGCGGCGAATCCGGCGCCTGCGCCAGCGCGCGCTGCAGGTAGTCCTCGGCGCTGTGCAGGTCGCGCAGTGCGGCGGCGGTGTTGGCCGCGGCGATCAGCGTGTCCAGGTCGTTGGGCGACTGCTGCAGTTGCTGCTGGTACAGCACCAACGCCTGGCGCTGGTCGCCGGCGGCGGCGTACAGCCGCGCCAGCGCGGCCACTGCCTGCGGGTCCTGGTTCTGCTGCGCCAGCAGCGGCGCGAGCGCGTCGTAGGCGGCTTCGAGGTTGCCGAGTTCGCGCAGGGCATCGACCTGGCGCAACACGTAGCCGCTGCGCAGCGCCTGGTAGCGGCGCTGCTGCTCGGCGCTCATCTCGGTGTCGCGCAGTTGGCGCAGGGTCGCCGCCAGCTCCGCGTCCTGATGCGCGCGCAGCAGCACGCCGGCGTACTGCAGGCGCGATTCGGTGGAGGGATTCTGTCCGACCAAGCGCTGCGCCAGGGTCAGCGCGCGCGTGTTGCTGCCGATATCGGCATAGGCGCCGGCCATCGCCGCCAGCAATGCCGGCTGCTCCAGCGCGTCGCCCAGCGCGGCCTCGGTGCGGCCCAGCAGCAACTGCGCTTCGCCGCCGCGGCCCTGTTGTTGCAGCAGGCGCGCCTTGGCCGCCTGTTGTTCGACCCAGGCGGTGTTGCGCAGCGCGCTCATCTCGGCGGTGCGCGCACTGGCCGGGATGCGCTCCAGGCTGGCGTAGGCGCTGGCCCAGTCGCCGCGTTCCTGCGCCAGCAGCGCGTTGGCGTACAGCGCCTCGGGCATGTCGCCATGCACCGCGAGCAGGCCGTCCATGACGCTGCGCGCCTGGTCCGGACGCCCGGCCTGCTGGTACAGACGCGCCAGGTCCAGGCGCACCCACGGATCGCCAGGGTTGTCGACCATCGCCGTCTCCAGCTCGCTCTGCGCGGTGACGGTATCGCCGGCCTCCAGCGCCTGCTGCGCGCGGGCGCGCTGCAGGTTGGCTTTCAGTGCGGTCTCGCCGCCGGCCTGCTGGCGCTGCGCCGGGCTGAGCCTGGCGAACAGCGCATTGGCCTCGGTGGCACGGCCCTGACGGCTGTACAGGGCGATCAGGCCCTGCAGTGCGCCGGCATCGTCGGCATGCAGGCGCAGCGCCTCGCGGTAGCTCTTTTCGGCCGCGGCGGCATCGCTGGCCGACTGCAGGTCGCCCAGCAGCGCGTAGCCGGCGGCCTCCTCGGGCTTGAGCTTGACCGCCTGCTGGGCCAGGCGCAGCGCCGCGTCGTTGTCGCCGCGCGCACGCGCGGCCTGTGCCTGCTGCAACTGCAGCCAGTAGCGCGCGCTGTCCAGCGCGCTGCGCCACTTGCCGTTGGCGGCCGCGGCCGGGCGCAGCAGCTCCTGCGCTTCGCCGAAGCGCTGCTGGCGCAGCCGCACCGAGCCCAGGCCGCCGAGTGCCTCGGCGTCGCGCGGACGCGCGCGCAGCACCTGCGCGAAGCGCTGTTCGGCCAGGGCCAGGTTGCCGGCGTTGAGCGCCTTGAAGCCCTCGCCCAGCTGTTCGCCGGCTGGATCGCCGCCTTGCGCGCGGCGCTCCTGCAGTTGCGCGGCCTTCCTGGCGATCTCGGCATCGTTCGGATTGGCGGCCAGGAACGCCTGGTACAGCGGCGCATCGGCAGGGCCGGCATTGAGCCACAGCAGGGCCTGACGCCAGCCGGCGCGCGCCGGGCCGGCGACATCGGCGCGTTTGCTCAGCGCGGCGAGCTGGGCGATGCCCTCGCGCCGCGACGGTTCGCGGTAGGTCTGCACCTGCGCCAGCGCCAGCGCCGCGGCGGTGTTGTCCGGCTGCGCGGCGGCCAGGCGGCGCAGGCCATCGCGCGCGCCTTCCCAGCCCTGCGGCGTGCCGGCCAGCGCCTGGTAGTACTCCAGCGCCAGCGCGTCCGGCGGACCCTTGCCATCGAACATCGCCTGGTAGGCGCGCACCGCGTCCACGTAGCGGCCGGCGGCGGCGGCGCGGCGCGCGTTGCGCAGGTCGACGTTGTCGCCGGTGCCGCCGATCGACATCGCCAGGCGCTGGGTCTGCGGCGCCTGCGGATGCGCCTTCTGCAATTGCGCCAGGCGCTTGCGCGCGTCGGTCTGGCGGCCTTGCGCCAGATCGATCTGGGCCAGGCCGAGCAGCGCGTCGGGCTGGTTCGGGTCGACCCGCAGCAACTTGCGCCAGGCGTCGGCGGCGAGGTCGTCGCGGCCCTGGTCGTGCCAGTAGTTGCCCTGGCTGACCAGTTGCTGGGTGGCGTCGGCGTTCTGCGCGTGGGCGCTGCCGGCGAGCAGGCACAGGTCGATCATGCCGGCCAGGTACAGGGGTTTGAGGTTCATGCGGAGCATTGGGTTCTCCAGGCGGGCTGCAGCGCGCCGTCTGCGGAAAAGCGGTAGCGGTTGTCGAGCCAGGCGCGTCCGAACAGGATCAGCACCCGGTCGTAGTAGGGAAGCCGGGCCGCGGCGGCATCGCCGGGCGCGGGAATGCGTTGCGCCTGCGCCTTGAGCAGCGCCGGTTCGCGCAGCGCGCTCAAATACGGCAGCAGCGCTGCGGCGAAGCCGGGCGGGGCCTGGCCGCTGCCGACGCCCTGGCGGGTATCGATCTTCTCGTCGAGGCGGCCCTGCGCGCGCAATTGCTGCAGCGGGCCGGACAGATCGTCGAGCAGCGCCTTGCGCAGCGGATCGGCGGCATCGAGCATGCCGGCCCACAGGTACACGCGGATCGCGTCGTAGCTGCCGATCGCACCCTTGTCCGGATCGACGCCGAAGGCGCGGCCGTCCCAGGCGATCCAGTCCGGCGCGAAGCCGACCGGCGCGCTGTCGCGCAGCAGGCGCGCGCTGCGCGTGGCCAGACCGGCCCACGGCCCCTTCGGATCGACCGCGGCGAAACGCCGCAGCAATTGCAGCGGCAGGTAGCTGGGATTGAGCGTCCAGCGCTGCGGCGTGGCGAAGCCCTTGGCCGCCGGCAGCAGCATGCCGCCGAACCCGGGCAGTTCGACCAGCTCGGTGCGCCGCACCAGCGCCAGCATCTGCAGGCCGGCCTGGGTGTAGCCGGGCCGTTGCCACAGGCGCCCGGCCTCGAGCAGCACGTAGGCGATCCACAGGTCGGCGTCGCTGGCGCTGTTACCGTCGAGCACGCGCCAACTGCCGTCGCTGGCGCGGCCCCACAGCCAGGCCGGCAGCACCTGCTGCGGGCGTCCGCCGCACAGGTTGTGCCGGGTCCAGCCGAGCACGCGCTCGAACAGCACCTGGTCGTTGGCCACCAGCGCGAAGAACAGCGCGTAGGACTGGCCCTCGGAGGTGCTGCGCTGGTCGGCGTGCTGGAAATCGATCACCCGCCCGCTGGCATCGATGTGCTTGGCGACGAACGCGGTCCACTCGCGCCACGGCGCGCAGGCCGGCGCCACCGTGAGCGCGGCGCGCGCCGGCGGCAGCAGCGTCGCCGCGCCGGCAGCGAGCAGGCCGCCGAGCAGGCGCCGGCGTTGGCCGGTGTGTCCGTTCACCGCCCTTCCTGCAGCCGTGCCGCCGAGTGCCGGCGCAGCACCACGCGCGCGGCCAGCGCCAGCAGCACGCTCAGCACCACCACCGCCAGGCCCAGCAGCAGCGGGTGCTGCGAGAAGTACCAGCGTGCCCAGGTCGGCAGCGGCAGGTGGCCGACGTAGTAGGTCTGGTTGCCGGCGAGGCTGCGCACCTTGCCTTTCTGCAACAGCACCACGCTGCCCTGGAAGTCCTTCAGCGTGGCCGGCTCGAGCCAGGCGTCGAAGAAGTCCTCGACGCTGGCCGGATCCTCGGCCAGCAGCGCGACCACGCTGCGCCCGGCCTTCAGCGGCGACTGGAAGCCCATCAACACCACGTCGCCGGGCGCCGGCTTCACCGCCACCTCGGCGGTGGTCGGCAGGTCGGTGCGGCGCGCATCGAACGACAGGAAGCCGGGCAGCTTGTCCAGCACCCAGTCGCTCATCGCAAAGCGCCGCCCGCTGGCGCCGTCGCCGATCGGCAGCGCCGCGCTCCAGCGCTGGAACAGCGGCTGCGAGCGCAGGCTGCCGAACACCAGCAGGTCGCTGTCGGCGTGCTTGTCGACCTCGGCGGCGTGGATCAGGGTCACCCGCAGCGCCGGGTAGCCGGTGGACGCGCCGAGCCGGCCGAGCAGGGTCAACAGGTTGGCCATGTCCTGGTCGCCGATCTCGTCCGGCACCACCACGGTGGACTCGGACAGGTCGGCCAGGCGCGTGAACGGGAAGCCGGCATTGCCGAAGGCGGCCAGATTCGGCATCGCGATGTAGTGATGGAACGAACGCAGGTCCACGCTGGAGTCGGCGTCGATCGCGCCGGACACGTCGGGGAAGGTGTTCTTGCACGCCTCCGCCTGCGGGCGGTCGAAGAAGAAGTGGAAGCGCAGCTGGCTGTTGGCCGAGAACGGCCCGGTCGGCAGCAGCAGCTTCTGCTCCACCGGCATCGCGCCCTTCGGCGAGAGCGCGTGCCACCAGCGCAGCGGCAACGACTCGGCATAGGCGTGGCCGTTGAGCGGCAGCGTGGTGACGAAGGCGTCGTTGATGCTGACGTTGAGCGCCGACTTGTTCTGCGTCTCCGGCACCGTGTAGCGGTAGCGCAGGTTGACCGGGATGCCGTCGCGCTGCCACACGAACAGGTCCGGCGGCAGCTGCAGGCCGACCCGGATCAGGTCGGGGTGGTAGCCGCTGACGTTCAACTGCGCGGTCTGCGCAACCAGGTCGCCGAAGCGCACCGGCTTGTCGCCGGAGATCCAGTTGGGCGCGTCGTAGGGCTTGCGCGGCTGCGCCTGCTTGAGTTCGCCGATGCGCGCCATCGGGCCGTTGAGCGGCGTGCCCAGGCTCAGCGCGGTGGCGGCCTGCTGCAGGTCGTCGTCGTCGCGGCCCAGCACCAGCAGCAGCTTGCCGGTGGCATCGCGCGGATTGGTGATCATCGCCAGGGTCGGGCCGGAGATCTCGCTCAAGCCGGCCTGGGTCGCCGCCAGTTCCGCCGGCAGGGTCGCGGCGGTGGCGAACAGCACCGCGTTGCCGGTGGCCGGCACGTCGCCGATGGCCACGCCGAACGAGGCGCCGCGGTAGCCGGCCTGCGCGCCGAACCAGGAGGCGACGATGCCGGCGCTGCGCAGCGTGGCCAGGTCCGGGCGCTGCGGGAACACGAACGGCAGTTCCAGGCGGCGCGTATCGCGCTTGTCGTAGAACGGCACCGGCAGCAGCGCCAGGTCGTTGCGCAGCACCAGCGGGGTGGCGGTCAGCGACAGCCGCGTGGACGGATCGATGTTGGCCCACAGGCTGGTGTGGTCCGGATCCTCGCAGTCGCGGGTGTAGTGGCCGATCAGCTGCAGGTTGAGCCGGTTGTAGTCGCTGATCAGGCGCGGATCGATCGGCACGTCGCTCTGCTGCAACTTGCCGGCGTTCTCGCGGCTGACCGGCAGGGCCGCCACGGTGACGCCGTTGACGCTGACCTTCAGGTGCGACAGGTCCGGCAGCAGCGCCGGCGAGTAGCTGTACACCAGATGCAGGTTCGCCGCCTGCACCACTTCGTCGGTGCGCGTGCTGAAGGGAATGCCGGCGCTGCCCTGGATGCCGCGCAGGGTCATCTCGTAGTCGATGCCGAGCTGCTTGAGCGTGGCCGAGCGCTCGCGTTCGGCCGGGGCCGGCAGCGGCACAGCGGTCGCGGCGGCCGGCGCAGTGGCAGGAAGGGTCGGCTCCTGGGCCAGCGCCAGGCCGGACAGGACCGTGAGACAACATGCAGCCAGGGCGGGTAGACGCATCGACGGCGACCGGAAAGAAAGGGAAGAGAGGAAGGAACGCAGCACAGCGGGACGACGACTCACGGCGCAGCCTCCTCGCCGGCGGTACGGCCGCGCCAGCCGCTGCGCGCGCTGCTGGCGACGTGCTGACCGAGACGCCGGAAACCGCGCACGCTGGCAGCGAACACGCGCCCCAGCGACACCCAGAAGCGATCGCGGTCGTGGCGGCCCCACTGCGACACCCAGATGTCGGCGCGGGCGAAGGTGCAGGCCACCAGCCAGCGCTCCTGTTCGATCGACATCGGCCGGAACTGGATGCTGATCTCGCCGTCGCGGTCGTGGCGCACCATCGCCGGCAGGCGCTTGGAACTGCCGCGCTGCGGCAGCGCGATCTCCACCGGCATATCCGGCTCCACCGGCACCGGCTCGAGCAGGCGCAACGCCATGCCGCCGGTGGAGAAGTTGACGGTGCGGCAGGCCAGTTCGCGGCCATCGGCCAGATGCAAGGTGGCCGGGATGTCCAGCGGCACGCGGTGCGAACGGCGCACCTGGCGCATCTCGCTGGCGGTGGCGATGGTGGCGCCGAGCAGCAGCACGTTGTAGGCGGTCCAGGCCAGGTTGAACCAGATGGTCTGCGCCTCGCCGCCGGCCTGCACGCTGAGCAGGCGCATCACCCCGGCGACCACGCCGGCCAGGTTGAGCACCAGCAGGAACAGGTAGGGCTTGGCGATCTGCCCGTCGAAGTAGCTGCGCGGCACCAGGCCGCCCTTGGGGGTGACGTTGAACTTGCCGAGCTTGGGATTGAACAGCGCCACCAACGTCGGGCGCAGGATGTACCAGGCCAGCGTGGTCTCGTAGACCTCGTTCCACAGCAGGTGGCGGAACTTGCCCTGGGTGCGCAGGTTGGTCAGGTTGGCCTGCAGGATGTGCGGCAGGGCGTAGGCCAGGATCATCAGCGCCGAGGCGTGGATCACGTGCGCGCCGAAGAACAGGAAGGCCAGCGGCGCGGTGAGGTAGACGATGCGCGGCAGCCCATAGAAGAAGTGCAGCATCGCGTTGGCGTAGCACAGCCGCTGCGACAGGCGCAGGCCCTTGCCCAGCAGCGGATTGTCCAGCCGCGCGATCTGCGCCATGCCGCGCGCCCAGCGGATGCGCTGGGCGACGTGGCCGGACAGGCTTTCGGTGGCCAGGCCGGCGGCCTGCGGCACCGCAATGTAGGCGCTGCGGTAGCCGCGGCGGTGCAGCTTCAGCGCGGTGTGCGCGTCCTCGGTGACGGTCTCCACCGCCACCCCGCCCACCTCTTCCAGCGGCTTGCGCTTGATCACCGTGCACGAACCGCAGAAGAAGGTGGCGTCCCACTGGTCGTTGCCGTCCTGCAGCAGGCCGTAGAACAGTTCGCCTTCGTTGGGCACCTTGCCGTGGTTGCCGAGATTGCGCTCGAACGGATCGGCCGAGAAGAAGTAGTGCGGCATCTGCACCACCGCCAGCTTGGCGTCGCGCAGGAACCAGCCCATCGCCACCTGCAGGAACGAGCGCGTGGGGATGTGGTCGCAGTCGAAGATCGCCACATACTCGCCGCTGGACTTCTTCAGCGCGGCGTTGATGTTGCCGGCCTTGGCGTGGAGGTTGTTGGTGCGGGTGACGTAGTGGATGCCGGCCTGCGCGCAGAACGCGCGGAACTCCTCGCGGCGGCCGTCGTCGAGCAGGTAGATGTTGAGCTTGTCGGCCGGCCAGTCCATCACGCTGGCGGCGAGGATGGTCGAGCGCACCACCGACAGCGGTTCGTTGTAGGTGGGGATGAACAGATCGACGCTGGGCCATTCGCGCTGGTCGGCCGGCAGCGGCAGCGGCCGCCGGTTCAGCGGCCACAGCACCTGGAAGTAGCCCAGCGTCAGGATCACGAATGCGTACAGCTCGGCCAGCAGCAGGCCCAGGCCCAGGCTCAGGTCGACCGGGCTGCTCATGCCCACGGTCTGGGTCAGGCGCCACCAGATGTAGCGCGAGGACACCGCCAGCGACAGCGCCATCATCACCAGGATCGCCAGGCGGCTGCCACTGCGCCGCAGCAGCATGGCCGCGGCGAACACCACCAGCGAGAACAGCAGTTGCTGCGGCACATCCATCGGGATGGCGACGACGAAGACCAGCAACACGGCGCCCAGCAGCCACAGCGACCAGTTGGCCAGGACATGCAGCGGGCGCGCGGCATGCGACGCGGAGGCAGCGCTCATCGGCGGTTCCTAAAAGGGGGAGGAGGCCGGCGCGTGGTCTTCCCCACCACGCGGCGACGGCAAACAGGTGCGGCGCCCGCAGGCGCCGCGCGACATCAACGATTCAAGAAGCGCTTGAGCGGACCGCCCGGCGCCGGCACGGCGGCCTCGCGGCCGGCCTCGAGCAGGCGCTGGAACAACTGCTGCAGCGGCGTGCCGGTGGCGGCGCCGGCGGCAGCAGCCGGTGCAGGTGCGGCAGGCGTGAGCGGCAACGGTGCAGCCGGGGACAGCGCGGCCGGCCTGGCCTCGATCGCGGCGCGTACCACCGACAGCACCGGCGCCGGTGCGGCGGGTGCTGGCGGCGGCGTGGCGGCAGCCGGCTCGGCGGCGCTGAGCCGGTCGGCGGAAAAATCCTGGTAGGCGGTGGCGCCGCTACTGCCGAGCTTGGCGAACAGGCTGGAGACGTCGTCGCCGGTTTCGGCACCCGTCTGCTTGGACTTTTTGGACATGACTCCCCTCATGACGATCAAAAAAAGTTCGGTGCGTCGCGCCGCGCTCAGCCGACCCGGGCCAGCACCAGGCGGCGCAGGTCTTCGTTCGCGGACGACAACGCACGCACGCCCAATCCGGCCGACATGCCGACCTGCACGAACCAGGCCTGGTACACCCCTTCCAGGAAGCCGTCGGCGCCGGCGGCCTGCCCGGCCAGGCCGATATGCAGCGGCGAACCGGCGTGCAGCAGGTCGACGCGGTCGGCATGTTCCTCGAACCGCGCATAGCCCCATTCCAGCCGGTCCCAGACGCGATTGGCCGCGTCCTCCAGCTCCTGCAGGGTGGCGCAGGCACCGACCGGATGTTCGGCGGCGAAGCGACGCCCGATGCGCGCCATCAGCAGCGCCAGATCCTCGGGGCCCAACTCCGCGGCGAACTCCTCCGCCAACGCGCGCAGGAAGCCCCGCCACTGCCGCGAACAGGCCTGGGTGCGGTAATGGGTCGGCAACGCGTGAGCGCTCATCGGGAAGTCTCTGGCCAGGGACGGAACGACAACGGCGTAGCGGCTGTAGCGCCTGGGCGGCCCATCCTGACCGTCACTATTGCGACACAGTTCTCACTTTCCCGTGCAGTGTATCTCACTCTTTCTTCACCGCAAAGCCCTGTTGCACCGAACGGCGACTCCTGCCCGGCCGCCCCGGCGACCGCTGCCGCATCGGCACCGGCAGGGTCATTGCAGGCTCAGGGCTGGTCCTCGGCCGGCACCTGGAACACCTGCCGCAGGTAGGCCAGATAGGCCGGGTCGTCGCACAGGGTCTTGCCGGGCGAGTCGCTGAGCTTGGCCACCGGCTGGCCGTTGCAGCGAACCATCTTGATCACGATCTGCAACGGCACCAGGCCCAGGTCGTTGGTCAGGTGCGTGCCGACGCCGAACGCGAGCATGCAGCGCTCGCGGAAATGCGCGTACAGCCGCATCACTTTGTCGATGTCCAGGCCGTCGCTGAACACCAGGATCTTGCTGCGCGGGTCCACCCGATGCTGCTGCAGGTGCGCCAGCACGCGCTCGCCCCACTCGAACGGATCGCCGGAATCGTGGCGCATGCCGTCGAACAGCTTGCAGAAATACAGATCGAAATCGCGCAGGAACGCGTCCAGGCCGACCACGTCCGACAACGCGATGCCGAGATCGCCGCGGTACTCGCGCGCCCACGATTCCAGCGCCGCCGCCTGCGAGTCGCGCAAGCGCGGCCCCAGCGCCTGGAACGCCTGCAGATACTCGTGCGCCATCGTGCCCAGCGGCGTCAGGCCGTAGCGGCGGGCGAAGTACACATTGCTGGTGCCGACGAACTGCTGGCCCAGGGTCTGCTGCAGCACCGGCAGCAGTTCGCCGTGCCACGCCCGCGAATAGCGACGCCGGGTGCCGTAGTCGGCGATGGCGCAGCCGTCGTAGCCCGGGGTGTCGCGCAGCAGCGCGATCTTGGCCTGCAGGCGGCGCAGGCCTTCGGCATGGTCGGCGCCGCCGGCGTTGCGGAACCACACCTCGTTGACGATCGCCAGCAGCGGCACCTCGAACAGGATGGTGTGCAGCCACGGCCCGCGGATGCGCAGCTCGATCTCGCCGGGCACGCTGGTCGAGGCCTGTAACTGCAGGTACTTGCGATCCAGGTGGAACAGCGCCAGGAAATCGACGAAGTCCGGCTTGATGAAACGCATCGCGCGCAGGTAGTCCAGCTCGTCGGCGCGGAAGCGCAGCGCGCACAGCGCGTCGATCTCCGCCGAGATCTGCGGCAGGTACTGCGCCAGGTCGATGCCCGGGGTGCGGCACTTGAAGCGGTACTCCACCTGCGCGCCGGGGTGCTGATGCAGCACCGCCTGCATCATGGTGAATTTGTAGAGGTCGGTGTCCAGCAACGAGTCGATGATCATCGCGCGATTATGCGCCCGCTGCGTTGCCAGTCCGTTGTCGCCGGTTGCGCGCGTCGCAATGCGGCCGCACACCTCAACGCTTGAGTACCGCCTGCGCCGGCTTGTGCTGCACGGTGAAATCGCTGTCGCGGGCGCCGCCGGCGCCCGGATCGGTGTACCAGCACCACAGTGCGATGCCGGCGATGCGCGGCTGCGCGTCGAGTACATCGCGCCACTCGCGCAGCACCTGCGCCTGCAGCGCCGTGTCGACTTCGGCGCTGCGCTGCTCCGGGCTTTCCCAAGGCGCGGCGAGGCTGCCGCGCGCCGAGCGCAAGCCGAGTTCGGCCACCCACACCGGGCGGCCGCTGCGCTCGCCCAGCGCCTGCACCCGCGCCGCCGCCGCATGCATCTGCGCGCGCCGCTGCGCCGGCGCCGCGGCCAGCGCCGGATACAGGCTGGTACCGACGAAATCGAAACGGTCCCAATAGCCGAAGCGCTCGGCCTGCTCCAGGCCGTCGGCGACGTAGCCGATCGGGCCGCGATAGACCTGACGCACCGCCGCCAGCAGCGCCGGCCACTGCGGGGCATCCTGCAACTGGCGCAGTTCGGTGCCGACGATCAGCGCGCTGGCGCGCTCTTCGGCGGCGACCTGGGCCAGTTGCAGCAGCGCGCGCCGGTAGGCGGCGAACCAGGCGTCGCGATCGGCCGGCGCGGCCTCGCCGGCCCAGTGCCCGGGAATCCACAGATGCACCTTCAGCACCGGCTGCAGGCCGGCCGCACGCATCTGCCGCAATCCGGCGCGGATCAGCGCAGGACTGCTGTCGCTGCCCAACACCGGCGCCGAGGACTGCGGCGACGCCTGCCAGACGAAGGCGACCAGCAGCGCGCGCGAGGCGCCGGCATCGGCCAGCTGCTGCAGCGACTGCTGTGCCGCGTTGCTGCCCCACGGCGCGCTGGGCGACACCTTGACGTTGGCACCCATCCACGGCGATGCGGGCGCCGCACTGCAGCCGCCGGCGCTCAGCGCCAGCAGCAAGGCGGCCAGCAATCTTACGGCGATCGGCGCCATACCCGGTAGATGCCCTGGTGGTAGACCAGACTGTAGCCCGGCAGGCCCTGTTGCCATAGCTGCGGGAAGCGCCGGTTGAGGCTGTCCAGGGCACCGGTCTGGCTGGCAGGGTCGCTCACCACCACCTGGTCCGGCATCTTCCGTGGATCGACCAGCGCCTGCTTGAAGCGCGGATCGAACGGCAGGACCAGTTGCTTGGCGTCGCCGCGGGCAACGATCACCGGATAGCTGGCGCGATCGTCGAGCAGGGTCGGCAACCGCGCCTCGGCCAGCCACGCCCCCAACTGCGCGGCGTCGGCATGGCGCGGCGCTGCCGGCGCCTGCAGCGCGGCGATCCAGTCGCGGGTGGTGGAGGTGGCGGTGCGGGCGATCACCCAGCCGCTGGACACCGCGCCGGCCAGCAGCAACGCCAGGCCCAGCCAGCGCACGTCGCGGCGCAGGTCGCCCAGCACCAGCGCCACCGGCACCAGCAGCAGGGCCAGGAAGTCCAGCGGCTGCGCAGTGAAGCGCGCCCAGGTGGCCAGCGTGCCGGCGCCGATCACCGTGGCGGTGGCAGCCAGCACGCTGCGCCAGGTGTCGCCGGTGCGGGTGTGGCGCAGCAACAGCAACAGCGGCGCGCTGACCATGCCGGCCAGCAGCAGCCACAGCGGCGGCCACCACGGCTGCGCCGCGGCCTGCTGCAGCCACGGCTGCAGCGCCGCCTGCGCATAGATGCCGCGGAAGGCGGAATTGGCGTCGCGCACGAACAGCAGCGGGTCGCCGAAGAACATGTAGTTGAGGTACATCCAGGCCGCCACCGCGAACAGGAACGGCAGGTAGCACACCAGGTAGAAGGCCAGCGGCGCCTGCCGCATCAGGCGCGGCGGCGCGATCAGGAACAGCCACGGCGCCAGCCCCACCGCCAGGAAGCAGGCGCGTTCGTCGACGAAGAACAGCAGGCACAGGCTCGCGGCCAGGCGCAGGTAGGCGAAGGCTTCCGGATCGTCGCGGAAGTGGCGCAGCGCGCGCGCGGCCACGTAGAACACCAGCAGGCCCAGGCCCTGGTTGTTGCCGGACAGGGTCGGCCACAGGAAGAACGGCTGGACCACCAGCCCGGCGCTCAGCGCCCAGGCCCAGCCGCGGCCCAGCCCGGCGGCGATGTCGCGCCACAGCAGGGTCACCAGAGTCGCCCCGGCCAGCACGTCGACCAGGTACGGCAGCAGCGGCGTGGACAGCCCCGGCAGGCCGCCGATCAGCACGCCCAGGTACAGCGAGGCCTGCGCGTACAGGAAGCCCAGGTACTCGATGCGGAAGCCGGCCGCGTCGCGCAACAGCAGCAGCTTGGCGTACTGCGCCATCGCGTCGTCGCTCATGTAGCCGTGCGCGAGCAGCCGGTGGCACAGCAGCGCCAGCAGCGCCGCGGTGCACACGAACACCGCGGTGCCGCGCGCGCGGCGCGGCGCGTCAGTCGTCGAGCGCGGCGCGGCGCTCTTCGGCCATGTGCTTGCTGATGCCATGGGTGGTCTTTTCCCAGTAGAACGGGTTACGGATGAGCTGCCACAGGCCCTTGTAGGCGGCGATGGACTGCAGCAGCCAGTACAGCGGCACGGTCAGCGCGTAGGGCGCCAGGCGGAAGTAGTCGCGCTTGAACGCCGCCACCAGGGTCATGTAGATCAGGAAGCCGTTGCCGAGCAGCAGGTTGAGCAGGCTCAGGTACAGCAGCGCCGGCGGGAAGAACGGATCGAAGAACTTCGACCCGACCGCCAGCCACAACCCGTAGCTGAGCCACATCAGCGGCGCGGCCAGCGCGGTGAAGAAGGTGCCGCCGACGAACAGCTGGAAGCCCCAGAACCCGCGCGCGCCGGTGGAGCGGTACAACTGCAGCGGGTTGCGCATGTGCACCAGCCACGTCTGCATGTAACCCTTGAGCCAGCGCGAGCGCTGCCGGATCCAGTTGGGGATGCTGACGTTGGCTTCCTCGAACGTGGTCGAGTTGACCACGCTGACGCGGTAGCCCTGCTGGGTCAGGCGCACGCCCAGGTCGGCGTCCTCGGTGACGTTGTACGGGTCCCAGGCGTGGACCTTGCGCAGGATGTCCAGGCGGAAGTGGTTGGAGGTGCCGCCGAGCGGGATCGGGATGCGCAGGGTCTCCAGCGCCGGCAGGTAGAAGTCGAACCACAACGTGTATTCCAGCGTGAACATGCGCGTGAGCCAGTTCTCGTCGGCGTTGTAGTAGTTCAGCCGCGCCTGGATGCAGGCCACGTCGGCCGGCGATTTGCGGAACGCGGCGACCACGCGCTTGAGCTGGTCGGGCTCCGGCTTGTCCTCGGCGTCGTAGATGGTGAGCATCTGCCCGCGGGCGAAGCGCAGCGCGTAGTTGCAGGCCTTGGGCTTGGTCTTGGGCTGCGACGGCGGCACCCGGATGATCTCGAAGAACGCCTCCAGGCCCAGCGCCTTGGCCGCCTCGATGGTCTCGGTGTCGTCGGCCTCCAGCACCAGCTTCACGTCCAGCTTGGAGGTGGGGTAGTCGAGCCGGCGCAGCGCGTTGGCCAGGATCGGCAGCACGTCCGGTTCCTTGTACATCGGCACCAGCACCGTGTAGACCGGCAGGTCCTCGTCGCCGAGCGCGGCCACTTCCTCGTCGCTGACCTTGATGTCGATGCGGCGCCGCGCGCCGCGCCAGGCCAGCACCAGCTTCAGCCCGAAGGTGGCCAGGAACGCCACCGCGATCAGCGTGTTGAGCGCGATCAGCGTGACCAGCGGCCACAGCGCCAGCGCCGCGGCCAGCACCACGGTCAGCGCCACCAGGAAGGCGGACTGCGCGCGGGTGATCACCTGCCGCGCCGAATGCTCCGGCGCGTGTTCGGCCAGCAGGTTCAGCGCGTCGTGGGTGAGCTGCGCGTCGGCGTGCTGCTGCAGGCTCCAGACGATGTCGAACTTGGAGGTGCCGACGAAACGCACCTGCTCGCCGTAGGTGGCGCGCGCCCAGGCGAAGATCTCCGGGCCGGGATCGGCCACCGCCAGCACGAGTTGGCCGTCCTCCTCGCGCCACGGCAGCACCAGGCGCTGCGCGTAGTCGGCCAGCCGCTCCGGCTGGAACAGCGCCGGGTCGATCGGCTGCTTGAGCAGATTGACGAAGTTCAGCCCGAAATGCTGCGCCAGCACGGTGTAGAAGCGCAGCGGCGCGACCCCGCGCTGGGCCAGCACCACGTCGCCCAGGCGCGAGCGCCAGCGCGCCTGCAGGGCCAGCGCGTTCTGCAGCAGCGGCGGGTCGATCACCCCCGCGGCGACCAAGGCCTCGCCGATCGGCAACTGAAGGCCGCCCTCGGTCGCAAGCCGCCCGAGCCGGCCGGGCACGCTCGCCTCGGCGGCGGCGCTGTCGTGTTCGCCGGACACGGTTAGAACCGCCACCAGGCGGCGACGAACGGGCCGCCCGCGCCGCCGGTGTTGCGCCCGGCCACCGGCTGCTGGTAGCCGAGCTGCAGCTGCGTGCCACCGGGCAGCGTGTACAGCACCGAGGCCTGCAGCTTGCTGAAATCGAAGTTGTTGCCGCGGATCGGCGTGTTGTCGCCGGGCGCGTAGATCCGGTTCGGCCCCTTGCCGTTGCCCAGGCTCTGGATCACGTTGAACTCCCCGATCAGCATCCAGCGCGGCGCCAGCGCCACGCCGCTGGACAGGTCCAGCCGCGCCTCGTCGGAGGCATCGCCGCCGCGCAGGCGCACCGCCGTGCCCAGATCGACATAACCGTCGTGCTCGCCCAGCCGGTAGCCGCGGCCGACGCTGTAGCGCAGCTCGGCGCCGTAGTCGCCCTGGCCCAGCGCCGGCCGTTCACCGTCGCGCTGGCGCGCGTAGCCGGGGACCAGTGCCAGCACCTGCAGCGCGCCCTGCCAGGGACCGTCGCGGCCGTCCGGGTCGAGCCGGTAGCGCAGGCCGATTTCCTGATCCGACCAGCCGCTACTGTGGCGATCGCCATAGCCGCTGTCGTTGCGGTAGCCGACCTTGCTGAAATAGAAGTTGCCGACCAGGGTCAGGTCCGAAGTCAGCGCGTATTCGCCGTAGAGATTGAGCTGGTCCTGGCGGCTGCGCCCGGCATCGGGGAAGTTGCCGGACTGGCCGTGGCTGTTGAACACCGCGCCGCCATCGGTGTGGCTGGCCTTGAGGATCACCAGCCCGTGGCCGGCCTCGTCGACCCAGGCACTGGCGTAGCAGGGACCGGCGGCCAGCGCGAGCAGCGCCAGCGCCAGCCGCGCGCGGCGCGCGGGCGTGGCGCTGCCGGGAGCAGGCATGGGCATAGCGGGCGCGCAAGCGCGCGCGCGGGTGCGCGGACGCACGCCATCGAAATCATGCATGGTTGAGTTCCTGGTGGGGGTCCCCGAACCGGAAAAGCAGACGCGGCCCAGGGAGGAAATCGGCGGAACACGCCATTTGTTAAGTGACGCACTTCCCAATATAGCGAATTTATGTTGCTATGCCGCACGCGCGCGCAACGCGGCCGATTTCGTTCAGCCTGGGCGGCGCCAGCACAGCCGGGCGAAGGTGACCCAGGCATGCAGCCAGATCACCGCCCACACTGCCACCCGCAGCGGCCAGGCCCGGGTCGGTGCCTCGAACTTGCGGAAGTAGCGCCACAGGCCGCGGTGCTTGTGCCACTCGACGAACCACGGCCGCTTGCGGCTGGACACGCCGCGTACGTGCAGCACGCGCAGGGTGTTCAGCACCGCCACCGTGGCCCCGGCCTGGCGCGCGCGGCGGCACAGGTCCAGGTCCTCGGCATGCAGCCGGTAGCCGGCGTCCCAACCGCCGATGCGCGCGAACAGCGCACGCGGCAACAGCATCAGCGCACCGGACAATGCCGGTACCGGCTGCAGCGGCTGCGCCGGGTCGGCCGCCAGCGCCAGCCGCGAGCCGGCCAGCGGATGCCGCAGCATCGCCGCGAAGTCCGGATCGCGTCGCCGCACCGCGGCGTCGGCGCGGCCGTGCTCGTCGACCTGCTCCACGCCCAGCAGCGCCTCGCCGAGCGCGGCGGCCTGCGCGCGCAGTTGGGCCAGGGTGTCGGGCTCGACCATCAGGTCGGGATTGACGAAGGCCAGCCACGGCGCGTCGCTGGCCGCGGCGCCCTGGTTGCAGGCGGTGGCGAAGCCGGGGTTGTCGGGATTGGCGATGAAGCGCACCCGCGCATCGTCCAGCGCATGCCGTTGCACCACCGCCAGGGTGTCGTCGCGCGAGGCGTTGTCGATCACCCGGATCTGCGCCACTTCGGCCGCCGCGCGCAACCGCTGCAGACAGGCATCGATGGTGCTGCCGCTCTCGTAGGTCACCACCACTACGGCTATCTGCTGTTCGCTCATCCGCCAATTATCCCGCATGTCTCCCGCATGCGCCGCCCGCCACGCGCGCGGCGGGCATGGCGGCGGCGGCGATTGCCGCGCATACTCTGCGCCCCGTGCGCTGCGCGGCCGCCTGCGGCCCCGCGCGTGCGGGAGACGGAGCGATCCGTGCCCTCTCCTTCGCCCAGTGCAGATGCCGGTCAGCGTTGTTTCCTGTCCAAGGCTGCCGCCCCACCCCGCACACCGCGCGCGCCACCTGAGCCCGCGCGCATGCCGAGATGCCGGCGGCGCCACCGTCCCCGCTCCCGATCGCGCGACCGGGCCCTCCGCCAGGCCTCCCCGCTCCTGGTCTAGACCAACCATCCGCGAAAGCCGCGCCGCAGCGCATTGCATGCCCGGCATGCAGCCGCCAACGTGGCGCACTGGGTCGCGCCGACGCCACGAGGCGCGCGCATGAGCGCCCGCCACCAGATGCACGGCATGGGCACGCAGACCGTCGTGGCCGACTGGCCGCCGCTGTCCGACGGCGAGGTGGAGGCGCTGCTGCAGCAGTACCCCGTGCCCGGTCGCCTGCGCGCCCTGCGCTGGCACAGTCCGCGTCCGTTCTCGGCGGCGGCGGAGGTCGAGACCACCGCGGGCACGCTGTTCGTCAAGCGCCACCATCGCCGCGTGCGCGACCTGCACGCGCTCGGCGAAGAGCACGCCTTCATCGCCCACCTGCGCGCACGCGGCATGCCGGTGCCGGAGGTGCTGCGCGACCGCGACGGCGCCAGCGCGGTGCGGCGCGGCCACTGGACCTACGAAGTGCTGCGCGCCGGCGAGGGCGAGGACCGCTACCGCGAGGCGATGTCGTGGACGCCGTTCGCCGACACCGCCCATGCCGCCGCAGCCGGCCGCGCGCTGGCCGCGCTGCACCGCGCCGCCGCCAGTTACGCGGCGCCGCCGCGCACCACCACTGTGCTGGTCGCCAACCTGCGCCTGTTCGTCCAGCCGCAGCCGTTGCAGGCGCTGCAACACGACCTGGCGCGGCGCCCGGCGCTGGCGGCGTGGCTGCAGCAACGCGACTGGCAGGACGACCTGCGCGCGCACCTGCTGCCCTGGCACGCGCAGGCCTGGCCGCTGCTGCAGACACCGCCGCCGGCGCTGTGGACGCACGGCGACTGGCATGCCTCCAACCTGCTGTGGCGCGGCCATGGCCCGGCCAGCACGGTCAGCGCAGTGTTCGATTTCGGCCTGACCGACCGCACCTTCGCCCTGTTCGACCTGGCCACCGCGATCGAACGCAACCTGATCCCGTGGCTGCAATTGGACGACGGCGGCAGCGCGGTCGCCGACCTCGACCAGCTCGACGCGCTGCTGCAGGGTTACGCCTCGCTGCTGCCGCTGGACGCGGCGCAACTGCGCTTGCTGACTGCGCTGCTGCCGCTGGTGCATGCCGATTTCGCACTCAGCGAGATCGAGTACTTCGCCGGCATTACCGGCTCGAATGCGCACGCCGAGATCGCCTACCGCCGCTACCTGCTCGGCCACGCCGCCTGGTATGGCGAGGACGAGGGCCAGCGCCTGCTGCGACATCTGCAGCGGCGCGCCGCGGCCGCGCCATGAACCGCCGTCTCGACACCGTCACGCCTGTCGTCCGCGCACTGCGCGGGCGTGCCGCTTCCCTCTTTCGTTTCGTTTGCCCGAGGTCGTCCCGCATGCTTCCCACCCGCCGCTTCCCCGCCCCGCACGCTCTCACGCTGGCGCTGGCCATCGCGCTGCCGCTGCCGGCCCTGGCCGCCGACGCAGCGCCGGCATCCGCCGCGACGCAAACCCCGGTCGACCTGGACGCCGTCAACGTGCAGGGCCGCCAGCCGCACAACCGCAGCAGCCTGAGCGGCTACGGCGATGCACCGCTGCTGGATACGCCGATGGCCATCGACACGATCGACCGCACCCAGCTGTCCGACCGCCAGGTGCGCGTGCTCAGCGAGGTGCTGCGCGCCGACGCCGCGGTCGGCGACAGCTACGCGCCGATCGGCTACTACGAGAACTTCCTGGTCCGCGGCTATTCGCTCGACGCGGCCAACAGCTACCGCATCAACGGCCTGACCATCGCCGGCGAACAGAACGTGGCGCTGGAGAACAAGGAGCAGGTGCAGGTGCTCAAGGGCCTGTCCGGGGTGCTGTCCGGCATCACCACCCCGGCCGGGGTGATCGACTACCAGACCAAGCGCCCGCAACACGTGCGCAGCCTGGTGCTGAGCGGCGACGACGACGGCAGCCGCGGCGCGGCGGTGGACCTGGGCGACTGGTTCGGCAGCGAGCGCCAGTTCGGCCTGCGCGTCAACGCCGCGCACGAGACGCTGCGCAGCTATGTCGACCACGCCGACGGCCACCGCAACTTCCTGTCGCTGGCCGCGGACTGGAACATCGATCCGCAATCGACCCTGCAGCTGGACGTGGAATACCAGGACCGCCAGCAGCGCTCGGTGCCGGGCTACCAGTTGCTCGGCGGCACGCAGTTGCCGAACGGGGTGTCCGTGCACCGCCTGCTCGCCTACCAACCGTGGTCCAAGCCGGTCGGCATCGAGGCGCTGAATGCACAGGTGCGCTACGAGTACCGCTTCAGCGACACCTGGAATGTGCACGTCGCCGCATCGCATAGCCGCGCGCTGATCGACGATTACTCCAGCTTCGCCTGGGGCTGCTACGGCGCGGCCAGCTGCGCCGGCGACGCGGTGCCCAACTACTTCAGCCGCGAAGGCGACTACGACATCTACGACTACCGCAGCCCCGCCGACAGCCGCCGCAACGACGAACTGCAGGCGATCGCCAGCGGCAGCGCCAGTACCGGCGTGCTGCAGCACCAGTTCCAGGTCGGGGTCGACTATCTGCATCGCACCATCGACCGCCACGGCTCGATCAATGAAATGATCGGCAGCGGCAACATCGACGCCGATCCGCCGCTGCTGGCGCCTGCAGACGCCGTGCTCGGCCCCAAGCGTCGGCGCCTGGACAGCGAACAGACTGCCCTGCTGGCCAGCGACCGCATCGGCATCGGCGATGCCTGGCAGCTGCTGCTGGGCGCGCGCCAGGTGCGCTACGACGAACGCGCCTGGGACCGCGACGGCACCCTGACCCGGCGCACGCGCCGCTCGGTGCTGCTGCCGCAGGCGGCACTGCTGTTCAAGGTGCAACCGTCGCTGTCGCTGTACGCCAGCTTCGCCAAGGGCCTGGCCCCGGGCGGCACCGCACCGTGGTTCGCCAGCAACGCCGACAGCATCCTCGCCCCCACCAGCGCCTACCAGCGCGAGGCCGGCATGAAGTACGAGCGCGACGGCGTGACCCTGGGCGCGGCGCTGTTCGACATGCGCCAAGCCAACCAGTACGCGCAGCCGCAGGCCGACGGCAGTTTCCTGTTCGTGCAGCAGGGCCGCCTGCACAACCGCGGCATCGAACTGTCCGCCGCCGGCACGCTGGGCGCCGGGCTGCACCTGCAGGCCAGCGTCGCCGGCATCCGCGCGCGCGCCGAGGGCACCGGCACACCGGGCGACGAAGGCCACCAGGCACTGAACGTGCCGCGGTTGCGCGCCAGCGCCCAGGCCAGCTGGGACGTGCCCGGCGTCAGCGGCCTGGCGCTGCTGGGCGGCGCGCAGTACAGCGGCGCCAAGTACGCCGACCGCAGTGGCCAGGTCGCCGTCGGCGGCTACAGCGTCTACAACCTGGGCGCCCGCTACGCCACCCGACTAGGCACGGTGCCCACCACACTGCGGCTGAGCGTGGACAACCTCACCGACAAGCGCTACTGGCGCGACGTCGGCGCCTACGAAGGCGACGACTATCTGTTCCTCGGCGCGCCGCGGACCGCGCGGCTGGCGCTGCAGTTCGATTTTTGAAGGGCCGGGATTGGGGAATCGAGATTGGGGATTGGTAAAAGCCGAAGCTAGATGCGGATGCGTTACTGGTGTGGGAGCGGCTTCAGCCGCGACGCGCTGCCGCTGATCGGTCGCGGCTGAAGCCGCTCGTGCAACACCCACGATCCCATGCGTTTGCGAGATGTCATGATTCAGATGCCTTGATCCACGATGACGTCATTCACCATCCCCTCTTCGAACGCCAACTGTGCTGAGGGCCGTTGTAGGAGCGGCTTCAGCCGCGACGGGCTTTCCCGGTAACGCTTATCGCGGCTGAAGCCGCTCCTACAAAAACGAGCGCAATGCTGCGCGCTCGCGCACCCCCTCCAATCCCCAATCCCCAATCCCCAATCCCGGCCTCCCACCCATGTCCCCCCTCGAACTGCTCGCCGTGCTGATCAACGTGTTGGGCGTATGGCTGACCGCGCGGCGGGTGCGCTGGTGCTGGCCGGTCAATGTGTTCGCGGTGCTGCTGTACGCGTGGCTGTTCTATCAGTGGAAGCTGTACTCGGACATGCTGCTGCAGGGCCTGTACGTGGTCCTGCAGGGCTACGGCTGGTGGCGCTGGAGCAAGGGACTCGGCGACGACGGCAAGGTCCAGGTCGGGCCGCTGCCCTGGGCCGAGGGCGTGCGTTCGGTACTGGCCGGCGCCACCGGCGCGGTTCTGCTGGGCTGGCTGATGCACCGGCACACCGATGCGGCATTGCCGTGGCTGGATGCGGCGCTGTCGGCGTTCAGCGTGGTCGCCAGCGTCTGGGCCGCGCGCAAGCGCATCGCCAACTGGGGCCTGTGGATCGTGCTGGACTGCGTCTACGTCGGCGTGTTTCTTTACAAGGGGCTGTATCCCACCGCGGCGCTATACGCCGGGTTCGTGGTGCTGGCGATGTACGGCTTGCGGCTGTGGCAGGAGGATCTGCGCCGTGCGCAATCCCTCGCCTGACGCGCCGCTCCCTTTTCGCTGGCTCGCGGCAAAGCGCGCGCCTGCGTCAGGTCGGGTGCGAACGGCGCGCAGGACCGCACGAGCCTGCGATGCTCACGCATCGTCCGCGTGCCGGCCAGAAGGTAGTCTTGTCAGCCACGCTTCACCACGCCCTGGACTTCGCATGAGCTTCGCCACCACCGCCGGCTTCGCCCAGCGCATTGCCGATGCGCTGCTGGCGCGCATCGCCGCCGGCGAATGGCGTACCGACCAACGCCTGCCGGTGGAGCGCGAACTGGCCGCGCTGTTTGGCTGCACCCGCATCACCTTGCGCGAGGCCCTGCAGCAACTCGAATCGGACGGGCACATCTACCGCGAGAACCGTCGCGGCTGGTTCGTCAGCGCGCCGCGGGTGCGCCACGACCCCAACAGCATCGCCGGCTTCATGCAGTACGTGGCGGCACAGGGCGGCGTGCCGCGCACCGAACTGCTCGCCGCGCAGCGCCAGCCGGCCGGCCCGGCGCTCGCCCGGCACCTGCACCTGGACGATCCCGCGGCCGAGGTGTTCGTGCTGCGGCGCCGGCGCTGGATCGGGCGCCGCGCGGTGCTGCTGGAGACCAACGCGATCCTCGCCGCATGGGCGCCCCACCTGCTCGACCACGACCTGGCCGGCTCGCTGAGCGCAGTACTGACCCAGCGCCTGGGCTTGCGGCAGGCGCGCAGCCGGCTGTCGATGTATCCGGCCACGCTCGATGCGGAGCAGGCCGCGCTGCTGCAATCCACCGCCGGCACGCCCTGTTTCCGCCTGCAACGCGTCAGCTACGCCGCCGACGGCCGCGCCGTGGAATTCGACATCGAATCCTGGCGCCACGACGTGCTGGAAGTGTCGGTGGATGTGTACGCGCCGCCGGAGTGAGGCTGACTCTGCATATCGCCGCGCAGGCGCGCTGCCGGGAGTGGCTTGTATGGCCATCTGGGTCGCTCCCGCGTCACCACCAGAACCACAGGCGAAGATCGCCCCTGCCGATGCAATAGTCTCCCCGCCCCTTCGGGATGCCGTCGATCCCGTCTCGCAGGGCTGCAAGCCAGACCGCGCCAATGTCGAGTGCAGCCGGCGCTAGATCCGCTGGAAACGACCACAGATCATCGGTTGTCGAGAAGGTGAGGCGCAGCTTCTCCGGAGCGACCCACGCAGCGCGGCCGCGCCGATTGTTTGGAACGACAAGCTCGGCCTTAGTGGATGCTGTGATCGCGATAGCACGTGAACCGCCGCCATCGGTAACCAACGCATCAAGCAAGGCCAGCAGGGACTGGCATCCATCTGGATCTGCGTTGAGATGCCCGCCGGGGTAATTGCGCTCGTTCTCGAGATAGCGCCACAGCGAGATGCGGCCGGATTGCGTCCAACAATGCGCACGCCGCAGGTGGGCGGCGCCAGGCTACGCATCGAACAGCGCGCGTTGCGGATCCGGCGGCGGCAGCGTGTCGTACAGGCGCTGCAACTCCTCGCGGCAGGCGCGCAGCGGATCGTGCATCAGGAACCCGGCCAGGCGCGCGTGCCAGGCCGGCCAGCGCGTGGCCAGCGCGTCCATGTCGCCGTCGGCGGCGCGGCCCTCGCCGCTGCTCGCGACATGCGCGGTCTCGCACAGCACGTTGCGCCAGCCGAGCCCGGCCATGCGCAGCGACAGGTCGGTCAGCGCCGCATACCAGGAGCCATAGCTGCTGGCGTCCAGGCCGCCGGCGCGCTGCCGCGCCACCCCGCGCAGCACCACCGCATGGCACACCGCCGACGGCAGTTCCGGATGCAGCGGTGGCAAGGCCGCGCAGGCCCGTGCCAGGCGCTCGGGATCCTCGGGCAGCGGATTGATCTCGCCCAGCCGCGGCCACGCGCAGGCTTCGCCGGCATTGCTCCATGGCGTGGCGCTGGCGATGGCCGCATCGCGCGCAAGGCAGGCGCTCAACTGCAGCAACCAGCCCGGCCCGGGCTGCGCATCAGCAGCCAGCACCGCCACGTCGGCGTCGCCGCAGGCGCGCAGCATCTCGTCCACATGCGCGACTTCGCCGAGCATGCGCGGCCGCCGCGTGTAGTCGGCCTGCAGGCGCGTACGCGCCAGCCAGGCCTCGATCACCCGCATGCCGCGCGGCCCGGCCTGCGCATCGTCGGCCAGCCACACCCGGGTGCCGGCCGGCGTGTTCGCCTCCAGCGCGCCCAGGCAGGCGTCCAGCGCGACGTCGTCGACGCCGACCGCCAGCAGCACGATGGGCAGGTCTATACAGACACCTGCAAGCCCGGGATCAAGCGCATATTCTGCTCATCACTCAATTCACGAAAAAATTATCGACATACACCATGGAAGGCACATTCTGCACTTCGCCCAAGTTGGTTACATAGTTCGATGTGTAGCCCGATATCGTGACCGTCACTTGCTTCCCGGCGTACTTCGACATGTCTATATTGCTCACCTGCCTGAACCTCGGACACGACTGTGTCACGGAACAGCTTTGCTGCTCCTGGTTTCTACCGCTGTAAGAAGCCAGGGACTCCGTCGCTCCTGTGGCCAAATCCTTGATCGTGACGTACAGGTATCCCGTCTCAAAAGTACGTGGAGTCGATGCGGGCTGGAAGATATCCCCGATCTTGTAGGCAAAGCTCAGTTTCGCCGCTACGGGAACGACGAAGGTCTGGGACACGCGCCCACACAGATTATTCGCTCCCACGTCTCCTCTATAGTCGAACGACACGACCGCCACATAACCATCGGCCGGACTCTCTGTGGCACCACCCAATCTCGCCCCACCCTGAGTGTAAGTCGCGTTCGCGCAACTCGAAAAAGCACCGGACTTGCCGAATGCGGCTTCCCATACCCAAGGCTGACCAGGCCTATTGAACGCTCCGTTCACTACTTGAGCATGCGCACTTAAAGGCAACACGCCGGAAACAGCAAAAAGCAGAAGAGCGCATTCTTTACGCATAAAACCTCCTGTAATTCATCTTGCTCGCCACTGAAACAGGACATTACATCAGACTGGATATCCACAGACTCCGTTGAAAGGCAGAAAAGGTGAGATCCTAGCGGCAGATCAAAATTGAGCCTCGCAACAGCAAAGATCGCACTCCACCATGCCTGACCGCATCCACATAAGATACTTGATCGGTTAGCGACTTGATCGTGTGCGCGGCCTGCGTTTCAGCAAGCCGCACACAGGAGTGTCCGCTTACTTCTTGCCGCGTGCCGGCAGCGGCTTCATGGCCTCGAATTTCTGCCCGTATTCGTCGGTGAGATTGCGCGCTTCCTGCGGGTTGCGCACGATCGTCGGGGTCAGCAGTACGATCACTTCGTTGCGGCTCTTGTCCTGGGTCTTCTGTCCGAACAGCGCACCGACCACCGGCAGCTTGCTCAGGTAGGGCACACCGTTGCTGCCGTCGGTGGTGCTGTCGCTGATCAGGCCGGCGAGCATGATGGTGTCGCCGCTCTGCACCGCGGCCTCGGTCTTGACCCGACGGGTGTTGATCGGCACGTTGCAGGCGGTGCTGGTGCCAGCGCTGGTGCCGCAATTTGTCGGCGCCGCACCGGGCGAGCTGACCTCCTGCACGATGTCCAGGAACACCATGCCGTCCTTGGTCACCCGCGGGCGCACCTTCAGGATCACGCCGGTGTCGATGTAGTTAACCGAGGAGTAGGTAGTGCCGGTGCCCAGGCCGGTGTCGACGCTGACCGAATTGATCGGAATGCGCGTACCCACATTGAGCGTCGCCTCGGCGTTGTTGCGCACGAACACCGATGGCGTCTGCAGCAGCTTGACGTTGGTGATCTGATCCAGAGCAGTGATCACCGCTGCGGCGTTCCTGCCTAGGAAAGTCCAGCCCAGGCCGCTACTGCCGGTGATCTTACCGGCGATATCGCCCCAGATCTTGCGGCCCTGCGCACTGGGCAAGCCTGCTCCCGGTCCGAGACCGGTGGAGTTGGCCACGTTGGAATCGGCAGAGGCGTTGACCGAATTCTCGAAGAACCAGTTGACGCCATACTGCAACTTGCCGGTCAGGTTGACCTCGGCCACCTGCGCCTCGATGTGCACCTGCATCGGCATCACGTCGAGCTTCTCGACTATGTCGCGGATCGAGCGCCAGGCCTGCGGGGTCGAGCGCACCAGCAGGGTGTTGGTTTCCTCCACGGCCGACACGCCGACCTTGTCGCCCTGCACTTCCAGGGTCACGCTGCCGTTGCCGGCAGTGCGCGGCGACAGCTGCAGGCTGCCGTTGCCGAGGCCGCCGCTGCTGCTGCCGGAAGAACTGCTGCCGCCGCCCAGGCTGTCGCTGCTGCCACCCAGGCTCCCGCCCAAGCTGCCGCCGCCCAGGCCGCTGCTGTCGCTGCCGTTGAAGCCGCCCAGGCCGCCGCCGTTCAACTGGCTCATCTGCGAGCCCGGCATCAGCGAGGCGTTGGAATCGCCGCGGTTGCCGCCGCCGGCGCCGAACACTTCGGCCAGGCGGTCGGCCAGGTCCTTGGCCTTGATGTACTTGAGTTCGTAGGAGAACAGCCGCGCGCCGCCGCCGGCGCTGTCGATGCGGTCCAGCCACTCCTGGATCTGGTCCAGGTAGCGCGCCTGCGGGGTGATCACCAGCACCGCGTTGGCGTTCTCCAGCGGCATGAAGCGGAACATGCCGGCGCTGGGAGTCTTGCTGTTCTCGCCGAACACCTTCTCCAGGTCGGCCGCGACCTGCTCGGCCTTGCCCGACTGGATCGGGAACACACCCACCGACATGCCCGACAGCCAGTCGACGTCGAAGATCTGCACGGTGCGCAGGTAGTTCTCCAGCTCGGCGCGGGTGCCACCCAGGGTGATGACGTTGCGCGAGCCGTCGATGCCGACGATGGCGTTCGGCCGCGCGTACGGCTCCAGCACCTTCTTCATCTCGCTGGCGGAGATGTATTTCAGCGGCACCACGCGCACCTCGAAGCCGCGCGCGTTGGCCGGCGAGGCGGTGCTCGGCGCCACCGTACCGGCCAGGGCCTGGTCGGCGGGGACGATGTTGTAGCGGCCGCCGCTGTAGACCATGCGCGCGTTGTTCCAACCCAGCACCATCTCCAGCAGGTTCAGCGCCTGCGCCGGCGACACCGGCTTGGGCGTGGCCAGGGTCACCGTGCCCTGCACGCCCGGCGCGATCACGTAGTTCTGCCCGAGCATGTCGCCGAGGATGGCCTTGACCACCGCCTGCAGCGATTCGCCCTCGAAGTTGAAGGTGGCGCTGCCGCTGCTGGCGTTGCCCAGCGACGGTGCTGGCGCTGCGGCGGCCGCGGAATTGATCATGGTGCCGCTGCCGCGGCGGATCACCGGGGTGGCGCGCTCGGGCAAGGCATTGGGATCGGCCGGGCCGCCCTCGCCGTCGTTCTGGGTGCTGCCGGCCGCGCCGACCTGGGGATTGATCGCGGCGCCGCGACGGACGTCCGGCGAGGGCGTGGTGGCGCAGCCGGCCACCAGGCCGATGGCGAGGAACAGGGAAAACAGACGCGGCGTCATGCGATCACTCTTCAAGGGTTCTGACCTGAGGGGTTGTTCTGGCGCTGTTGCTGCAATTGCCGGCGCCGCGCTTCGATCCGCTCGCGGATGGCCTGCAGCTGCTCCGACGAGGGAGCCGGCGACGACGGCGCGGGTGCGCTCGGGGTCGGTGCCTGGTTCGGCACCGGGTTGGGGGCGGACTGGGTCGGCGGGCGCGGCGCGGTGGCGTTGGACTGGCCGTTGGGCGCGGACGCAGGCGGCGGCATCTGCCCTTGCCCGGCAGCCGTGCGCCCGGCCTGCCCGAGCACGGTCGGCGGTTGCCCGCCCTTGCCGTCGAACACCTTCAACTCCAGGGTCTGGGTGCCGCCGCTACCGCTGACCGTGGCCTGGCGCGGCGCCAACGACAGCAGCCGCCAGCCCTGCACCGCGGCGCCGCCTTCCTGCAGGCGCAGCGATTCGCCCTGCTCGGTGGTCAGCGTCGCCATCTTGAAGCCGTCGGTGAGCAGCACGCCGGTCAGGCGTACGTTGGGTGCGGCGGACTGGCCGCTGTCGGCGCTGAGGAAGAACGGATGCGGGCGGCGGTCCTCGGCGAACACCGGGCGCGCGGCGATCTCCCCGTACTGAGAGAAATCGCCCAGGCGCTGCGTGCTCGCCGCGGGCAGGCCCGGCAGCCGCTGCAGCATGGACGGATCGTCGGGCAGGGGCGCCACGCGCTCGCCGAGCCCGCCCAGGCCCAAGGCCCAGACCAGCAGCCCCCACAGCGCCAGCGTGCCCAGCCACACGGTGCGCAGGCCCATCGCTTCAATTCGCATGGCGGCCCTCCACCTGTTGCGGCAGGTCCGCCGGGGCGGTATTCGCAGCGCCGGGCGTGCCCGGCAGGTTGGTCGCGCTGGGCGCGGCCTGCGGCGCTGGCGCGGCAGCCGGCTCGCTCGGCCCGGCACCGGCGGAACCGCCAGCGTTCATCACCGGTGTGGCCGCGGCGGGTGCCGCCGCTGCAGCCGGGTCCGGCGTGGCGGACGCCGGCGGCGCCGGCATCGCGTTCGGGCGCAGGTAGCCGGCCAGTTCGAAAGCCACGTCCAGGCCGTTGCCGCTCTCGCCCGGCGAGAGCTGGTAGCGCTGCGCCATCACGTTGAGGTTGTCGACGAACAGCGCCGGCGTGCCGCTCTCCAGCGCATGCAGCACGGCGGCCAGTTCCGGCGTGCCGCAGCGCAGGCGCACCTGCACCGCGACGCGGGTGAAGCGGTCGCTGCGATTGTCGGCGGCCAGCGGCGAGCGGTTGCTGATCGCGCAGCTGCGGTTGCCGGGGCTGGCCGTGGCCACCGCGCTTTCCAGGCGCTGCACCAAGCCGGCCGAGGCCAGCTCGGCCGATGTCTCGCGCAAGAAGCCCGGGCGCGTGGCCAGTTCGCGCTGCGCCTGCTGCAGCCGTTGCGCCACCTGCGGCGCCTGCTGCAGCTGCATGCGCACGCGCAGTTCGCGCTGGCGCAGTTCCTGGATCTGCGTATCGACCTCGCGCATCGGCACGGTCCACCACGGGTGCACCAGCACCAGGTAGCCCAGCGCCAGCGCCGCCAGCAGCAGCCCCAGCGCCAGCCAGCGGTCGCGCTTATCGACCTGCACCGGCATCGGCGGCCTCCTTGCGCTTGGTCCCGGCCAGTTCGGCGGTGAGGGTGAAACGGTCGCGGTGGCTGCCCGGGTCGGCCTGCAGTACGCCGGTCAGCGACGGCGTGCGCCACAGCGGCGAGCCTTCCAGGCGCCCGACCAGCGACGAGGCTTCGCTGCTGAGGCCGATCAACTGCAACTGGTTGCCCTCGATCGAGAACTTCTCCAGATAGGTGCCCTCCGGCAGGCGCTTGCTCAGTTCGTTCCAGACCTCCACCGAGGCCGGGCGCTCGGCGCGCAACTGGTCGAAGAATGCGGCACCTTCGACCAGGTCGATCAGTTGCTGGCGCTGCGCGGCGACGGCGCGCGCGCGCTGCGCCCCGCTGTCCACCTGCGTGCGCAGGTGCTCCAGCGCGTCGCGGCGGTTGTCCAGCAGCTGCCAGCCGGCGGCGCACAGCGCCAGCAACGCGGTGACGGCGAGGATCGCGTTCCAGCGCCGCATCGGGTCGGCGCGGCGGTGGCGCTGTTCCTGCGGCAGCAGGTTCACCCCCAGCGGCGCGCCAGCGCTGCCGGCGACGTCGATGCCGGCCAGGGTCGGGCGCAGCGCGCCAGCGCTGGCCTGCAGGTCGTCCAGCACGCGGCGCGGCGCCACCACCAGTTCGGCGTCGAGCTGGGCGTCGTCGCGGCGGCCCTCGGCGCGCACGTCGTAGATCACCTGGTCGGCCTGGAACGGGGTCTGCCGGTCGATCTCGAACTTCACCACCTCGCGCAGGTGCTCGGCCGCCGCCGCCGGCAGCCGTAACCGGCGCTGCAGTGCCGCCTCGGCCGGCAACAGCCACACCCGCGGCAACGCCGCCAGGCGCGGCCCCAGCAATGCCTCCAGTTCGTCGGGCAGCAGCGGCCACGGCAGCGCCAGCGGCGCGCCCAGTTCGGACTCGACCTGCCGCGCCAGCATCAGCTGCTCGCCCTCGCGCCACAGCAGCAGCCGCGCCTGCGACCAGCCCAGTTGCAGCTGCCAGCGCGGCGGCAGCCACGCCATCAGCGAGCGCTGCCACCAGGCCAGCAGCCCGCCCGCACCGGGGGCGATGCGTACGCCAAGTTTGTCCATCGTGTCGCGCCACGCCGTCATCGCACCGTCGTTCCTTCTTCCCAACGCAACACAGTGTAGGCGGAGCCCGGCAGCGCCGACGAGCCTGGGCGCACCACCGCACGCAACACGCCCTCGCGGCCATTGCCCAGCCGCGCCCGGCTTTCGATGCTGTAGGTGCCGCCACCGCCCATGCCGACCATGCCGAGCTGGGTCTGGTCGGTGCGTTCGCGCTGCGCCAGCACCTGCTGCGCGTCCAGGCCGAGCGCGGTCAGCACCGGCCCCGGCGCGAAGTCCGGCGTTGGCCGCGACACGCCGCCGTACAGGGTCAGGTTGGGCAGCAGCTTGGCGTACAGCTCCGGGTCCATCCCCAGTACCAACTGCAGCTCGGCCAGGCTTTCGAACGGCGCATCCTTGGCGCCATAGGGCAGGCCGGCCGCGGCATAGTCCGGGTCCTCGGCGCCGTTGGGCTGGGTCAGGTTGTCCGGGTCGCGCCAGTCCACGATCGCCGCGGCGATGCGCTCGGCGCGCTGCGGATCCTCGCCGACCGCGCGCACCAGCGCCGCCAGCAGTTGTGCATCGGCCATGTTCAAATCGACCTTGCCGCTCTCGTCGGTGACCCGCAGGTCTACCGTGGCGCCTTCGTACTGCCAACGGTAGCGGCGTCCGTCGGCGCGCCAGCCCGGTTGGGTGGGCGTGCCGGCGAGCCGGGTCAGCGCGTATTCCAGGCCTGCGCGGGCGCGCTCCTGCGCCTCGGCGCCGTCGCCGAGCACCTTGCCCTGCAGGTTCTCGGTGCGCGCGGTCAGCGCGAAGGCTCCGATCAGGGCGGTCAGCAGCGCGATCAGCCACAGCACCAGCACCAGGGCGGCGCCGCGGTCGCGACGTGCCGCGCTCATTGCCGCATCTCCGCGCCGCCGGCCTGGCGCAGCGCCACCACCAGCGGCGGCCATGCCGTGCCGTCGCCGCTGCGCAGTTCGATCGAGACCAGCAGCGGCAGCGTGTCGGTGCGCTCCCAGCGCTCCTGCCAGGGGCCGATGGTGCCGCGCTCCGGGTCCAGGCCGCGATAGCGGAAGCGCACCTCGCGCAGGTCGCGCGCCAGCGGCTCGGGCGGACGCGGCGGGGTCTCGGCCAGTTGCTTGCCGGCCTGCACCTGCACCAGCGCGATCGCCAGTTGCCGATGATCGCCGTCGCCACTGACCCGCAGGTCGTGCAGATAGGGACCGCCGCGGCCGAGGTACTCGGGCAGATCGGCGACGAACTGCATGCGCTGCGGTTCGCCGACGAAGCGCACCGGCTGCAGGGTGTGCGTGTCGATGTCCAGTGGCAGCGACTGCGCGCCGCTCAGGCGCCGGCGCAGGAAACCCTCGACCGCGCGCATGCGTTCGCTGCGCCCGGCGATCGCTTCGCCGCGGCCGCTGATCGCCATCGCCGAGCGCAGCGTGGCGAAGGCCAGGGTCAGGCCGCCGACCAGCAGCACCGTGGCCAGCAGCACTTCGATCAGGGTGAAGCCGCGCGCAGTGGCGCGGTGCGGCGCGCGCGCGTTCATTGCGGCACCCCGTTGCCTTGCGGGGCGACCAGGCGCAGGGTCTTCCACTGCAGTGCCTGCGCCGGCGTATCGCCCCAGCGCACCTGCAGGGTCAACTGCAGCAAGGTCGGCGCGCCGGGCGTCACCGCGGCATCGGGCGGCCGCCGCGGGTCGGCGTAGGGCGCCACGTCCAGGGTCCAGCGGTAGCGGCCCTCGTCCAGCGTGCCCTGGCTGCGCCCCGGCTGCAGCGGCTGCTCCACGCCCTGCGCCGCCAGCAGCGATTGCGCATACAGGGTGGCGCGGCTCAGTTGGTCGGCGCGCTGCACCTGGCGCGCGGCACCGGACAGCGAGCCCAACAGCAGGGTCAGCGCCAGCGCCAACAGCGCGAACGCCACGATCACCTCGATCAGGGTGTAGCCGCGCTGGCGGTTCATGGGCCCGCCTGGTCCGGTGCACGCCCGACCGTGACCTCGCCGGTCAGCCAGGTCACATCCACGCGCCAGCGCGCCTGGCGCGCCTGCAGGTCGATGCGCCCGCCGGTGGAGGCGCCGTCCTCGAAGAACTGGATCGCGCCCTCGCCGTCGCGGCGCTGCGCCTGGCGCGCACCGGTGAAGCGAATCGTCAGCGACGGCGGGATCTCGCCGTGGCGGCCGTTGGGCGCCTGCCAGCGGTGCGCCTGCGGATCGATCAGGAAGCGCTGCGGCTGGCCGCTGGCGATCGCCTGGGTGCGGGTGTAGCGCAGTTGCGAGGCGATCTCCTTGGCCGCCGAGCGCAGGCGCATGCCGTCGATGCCGCCGGTCAGCACCGAGGCCGCCAGCAGCGCGGCGATCGCGATCAGGCCCACCACCAGCAGCATCTCCAGCAGCGACACGCCGCGCATGCGCGCACGCGCAGCCGGCGCGCACGCCGGCGCGCCGAAGCGCAGCGCGCCGGCAGGGGCCCGGATCACGGCGCCGGATCACTCGTACTTGATGTCGGCGTCGTAACTGCTGCCGCCGGGCTGGCCGTCCTTGCCCAGGCTGATCAGGTCGAACGGACGGCCTTCGCCGGGCACCTTGTACTCGATCGGGTGGCCCCACGGGTCGTTCAGTTCCGCCGGCTTGGCGTACGGGCCGAGCCAGCCGCTGACGCCGCCCGGCGCGGTGACCAGGTCGTCGAGCTTGGACGGCAGCTTGCCGGTATCGAGCTGGTAGTTGTCGATCTTGCCGGCCATGGTCTGGATCTGCGACTTGGCCAGGTTGGCCTTGCCGCGATCGGCGCCGCCGAGCACGCGGCTGCCGACCAGGGTCAGCACCGCGCCGATCAGCACGATGACGATGATGATTTCCAGCAGGCTCATGCCCGCCTGGCGTGCGGCGGACGGGGAACGGGTGAGGGAGCGGCGGAGAGTGCGCATTGCATGGATCCTTGCGGTGGAAGACCTATGTAGCCGAACACGGTGACGATGGCAGCCGGCGCCGGCCGGCGGTACAGCGGCGCGTCACGCACGCCGTCACACCTGGCGGCGGAGGATCCGTGCCGCGCGCACGCACGGCCGCGGCCGGCATGCGCGGCGCCGCTGGCAATGGGACAGGGACGGCGGCGGAAGGTTCCCGGCCGGAAACGCGCGGCGTCACAGTCCGCGAGGGCCGCCCGAGGCCCGGCCGTGGCCGGGCGTTCGGCGCCACATGCGCGATGGCGCGCCGCGCGGACGCACCAGGCAAGGCCGCTGCCGCCCATGGCGTCGCATTGCCGGCTCCGGATAGACCGGCCCGGCCATCCATGGCCGGGCGTTCGGCCATGCGCGAACCGGTGGTTCGCAAGCGCATGGCCTCTTTCGATTCATTCGGCCGCTGCGCCAGACGCACGCGCGGCCATCCATGGCGCAACATCACGGGCGCCGGAACCACCGGCCCGGCCATCTCTGGCCGGGCGTTCGGCGCCACATGCGCCATGGCGCATAAGCGTGGCGCCTCACCCAATCGCATTGGTGAGGTCGTAGAGGGGGACGAGGACGGAGATGATCACCAGGCCGACCACCGAGGCCAGGACCAGGGTGATCGCCGGCACCATCGCCGCCAGCAGGCGGTCGATGGCCTGGGCGGTCTCCTGCTCGAAGGTGTCGGCGGTCTTCAGCAGCATGATGTCGAGGGCGCCCGATTCCTCGCCGACCTGGATCATCTGCAGCGCCAGGCGCGGGAAGCGCTTGCCCTTGGACAGCGACGCCGACAGCCCGTGGCCGTTCTTGACGTCGTCGGCAGCGGCGCCGACGTCCGCCGTCAGCGCCAGGTTCGACAGCACGTTGCGGGAGATGCCCAGCGCCGCCAGCAACGGCACGCCGTTGCGCAGCAGGGTGCCGAGGGTGCGGGTCAGGCGCGCCGTCTCCAGTCGCGAAATCAGCACGCCGACGAAGCGCTGGCGCAGCAGCCAGGCGTCGAAACTGGCGCGGAATGCGGGGTCGCGGCGCTTGCGGTCCACCGCCAGGAGGGTCACCCCGGGCACCACCAGCAGCACGATCCACCAGTCGCGCACGAACAGGCCCACGCTCAACACCGCCTGGGTGAACCAAGGCAGGGCCACGTCCAGGCTCTCGTACATCTGCGCGAACTGCGGCACCACGTAGCCGAGCAGGAACAGCAGCGCGCAGCCGACCACGCTGACCAGGATCGCCGGGTAGATCAGCGCGTTGATCACCCGTCCGCGCAGTTCGCGGCTGCGCTCGAGGTACTCGGCCAGGCGCTGCAGGGTGTCGTGCAGGCTGCCGCCGGCCTCGCCGGCGCGCACCATGTTGATGTACAGGCGCGAGAACAACCCGTGCTGGCGCTCCAGCGCGGTGGACAGCGGCGCACCGCCGCGCACCGCGTCGCGGATGTCGCCGACGGTGCGCTTGGAGCGTTCGTCCTCGGGCAGTTCGAGCAGGATCGACAGCGCGCGGTCCAGCGGCTGGCCGGCGCCGAGCAGGGTCGCCAGTTGCTGGGTGAACTGCACCAGCGCCGCGCCGTCGAACGGCTTGGGCCGGAACAGCCCGCGCAGCGAGGTGCCGCCGCCCTCGGCGGCGAGCCGGGCCTGCATCGGCATGTGCCCCTGCTCCTGCAGGCGCAGCGCCACCTCCGCCTCGCTGGCGGCTTCCATCTGCCCTTCCAGGACCTCGCCGTGCGAGTCCAGGGCCTTGTAGCGATAGAGCGGCATCAGACGCGGGACCCGGGACCCGGGACCCGGAACCCGGAAAACAGCAATGCCGCATCGCGCGCGCGCCGACGCGACGCGCCGAACGAGCATGCGGGTGCGACGGACCTCCGCGGCAGCGACATCAGGTTTCCTCCGTCACGCGCAACACTTCCTCGATCGTGGTCTGGCCGCTGAGCGCCTTGGACAGGCCGTCCTCGTACATGGTGCGCATGCCGGCCTCGCGCGCCAGCTGCTCGATCTCGCCCATGCCGGCGTGGCGCATCACCGCGCGCCGCAGCGCGTCGTTCATCACCAGGAATTCCATGATCGTGGTGCGGCCGACGTAGCCGGTCGGCGCGATCGCCGAGGGCCGCGGGCGGTACAGGAAGATCTCGCCTTCCGGCTGCAGCCGGCGCAGTTCGAACTTCTCGATCTCCTCCGGCGAGGCCGCGTAGCGCTCGGCATGGGTCGGCTCCAGCCGCCGCACCAGGCGCTGGGCCAGGATGCCGTTGATGGTGGAGGTCAGCAGGTAGTCCTCCACACCCATGTCGAGCAGGCGGGTGATGCCGCCGGCGGCGTTGTTGGTGTGCAGGGTGGACAGCACCAGGTGGCCGGTCAGCGCGGACTGGATGGCGATGCGCGCCGTCTCCAGGTCGCGCATTTCGCCGATCATGATGATGTCCGGATCCTGACGCACGATGCTGCGCAGCGCATGCGAGAAATCCAGGCCGATCTGCGGCTTGGCCTGGATCTGGTTGATGCCCTCGATCTGGTATTCGACCGGGTCTTCGACGGTGATGATCTTGACGTCGGCGGTGTTGAGCTGGCTCAGCGCGGTGTACAGCGTGGTGGTCTTGCCCGAGCCGGTGGGGCCGGTGACCAGCAGGATGCCGTGCGGCTGCTCCAGCACCTTGCGGAACTGCGGCAGGAACGCGTCGGTGAAGCCGAGCCGGTGGAAGTCGAACACCACGGTCTCGCGGTCGAGCAGGCGCATCACCACGCTCTCGCCATGCGCAGTGGGCACGGTGCTCACGCGCAGGTCCAGTTCCTTGCCCTGCACCCGCAGCATGATGCGGCCGTCCTGCGGCAGGCGGCGCTCGGCGATGTTGAGCTTGGCCATGATCTTGACGCGGCTGATCACCGCCGCGGTCAGATTGGCCGGCGGGCTCTCGCCGTCGATCAGCACGCCGTCGACGCGGTAGCGCACCTTCAGCCGGCTCTCGAACGGTTCGATGTGGATGTCCGAGGCGCGCAGTTCCACCGCACGCTGGATCACCAGGTTGACCAGACGGATCACCGGCGCTTCGGAGGCCAGGTCGCGCAGGTGTTCGATGTCGTCGGCGGCGACGCTGTCGCCGTCGGCGGTTTCCACGATCGCGCCCATCGCGCTGCGGCCCTGGCCGAACCAGCGCTCGATCAGGTCGTCGATCTCCGAGCGCAGGCCGACCCGCGGCAGCACCTGCAGGCCGGTGGCCAGGCGCACCGCGTCGGCGGCATAGGCGTCGTGCGGATCGGCCATCCACAGTTCCAGCACGCCGTCGCGCTCGCCCAGCGGGCACACATGGAACTGCTTGAGGAAGCGCAGCGACAGCGGCTGCGCCTCGGGCAGGCTCTCCGGCGCGGTGGCCGGCAATTGCTTGGCATCGAGCAGCGGCAGGCCCAGGACCTCGGCGCTGAGTTCGGCGTGGTCGCGCTCGGAGACCAGGCCCAGGCGCGCCAGCAGCGCCAGCAGGCTGCCGCCGGATTCGCGCTGCAACTGCCGCGCGCGCGCCAGGTCGCCGTCCTTGAGCCGGCCCTTGGCCAGCAACGCCGCGATGATGCGGGTTTCGGGCGTCTCCACGGCGACGACAGTGTCCTTCACGAGCGCATTCACGCGATCCCTCCCAGATGACCGTGCGACTTTAGCAGTTCGGCATGACCCGACGCCGAATCCGACCCGCTCCCCTGCCGCTGTCTACCGGGCGGCCAGGAAGCGGGTGCAGGCAGGCCCGTCGCGGTCATCGGCCTGACATCCTGGCAGGACATGCTGATAAGTTGCGTAGCGCACCATGGCGACCGCGGAGCAGGCCGCACGGCGCTGCCCCCCCAGACGCAGGAAACCCGGCCGCAGCCGGGTTTCCTGGAACCGCATGGCGCTTCCCTGCGCCGCGTGCGCTTACTGGCGCGCGACCAGGCTCACGCCGTTGTAGGCGCTCTCGCCGACCAGCTTGATGTAGTAGGTGCCGGCCTGCGGCGCGGTGAAGCGCACCGTCTCGTTGTTGCCCGGACGGGTCGACTTGGCGTCGGCGTTGCCGGTACCCGGCTCCTTGCCGAAGCTGACATACAGCGACACGTTGCCGCTGCCGCCGTAGGTGAGGAAGCTCAGCACCGCACCGGCCTTGGCCTCGAAGCTGTACAGCACCTCGTTGCCCGCGGCACCGGCGAGGCCCGCCACCGCCACCTTGTTGGTCAGCGCGGTCGCCGGCGGCGCGCACTGCTCGGTGGCCGGATCGCACGGTTCTTCCAGCGCCTTGGCCAGGGCGGCCTTGGCGTCGACGATGCCGGTGCCGATCGGGGTGCTGGACGGGATCGACACCGGGAACGGACGCGCGGTCTGCTTGAGCAGGGTCTCCAGCGCCGCCGGGGTCAGCGGTGCCTTGCCCGCGGCGATCAGCGCGCTCTGCACCAGCGCACCGACCGCGGCCACGTGCGGCGAGGCCATCGAGGTGCCGCCCAGGCCCATGTAGGTGTAGCTGCCGGAGGTGGGCGTGGTCGCACCGTTGTACCCGTTCTGCCAGATGTAGCCGCCCGGGTTGCCGTCGACGCTGCCGCCGCCGCCCGGACCGGACAGGTCCACCTTGGCGCCGAAGTTGGAGTAGTAGGTGATGCCGCCGGTGATGCGGGTGGCGCCGACCGCGATCACGTTGTCGCAGCTGGCCGGGCTGAAGTTGGCGGCATTGGCGGTGCTGTTGCCGGCGGCCACCACCACGGTGGTCCCGCGCGACACCGCGCCGTTGATCGCCTCCTGGGTGGCGCTGTCGCAAGCGCCGCCGCCGCCCAGGCTCATGTTGATGACCTCGGCCGGGTTCTGGTTGGCCGGCACGCCGGACACGGTGCCGCCGGAGGCCCAGATGATGGCGTCGGCGATGTCGGAGGTGTAGCCGCCGCACTTGCCGAGCACGCGCACCGGCAGCACGGTGGCGTTGGGCGCCACGCCGGCCATGCCGATGCCGTTGTTGGTGGCTTCGGCGACGGTGCCGGCGACGTGGCTGCCGTGCCAGGAGCTGTCCTCGGCCACCGAGCCGGCGTAGCACTCGTTGTCGTTCTCCACCCAGTCGCCGTAGTCCAGCGCGCCCGGCACGCGGGCGTCGGTCGGACGCCGCGAGGTCGCCGCGTCGGAGATGAAGTCGTAGCCCTGCAGCAGGTTCACCGCCACGTCCGGGTGGTTCGGCAGGATGCCGGTATCGAGCACCGCGACCACCACGCCGTCGCCCTTGGACACATCCCACGCGGCCGGCAGGTTGATGCCACCGGTGGCGTTGCTGTAGTGCCACTGGTACTGCGCGTACAGCGGATCGTTGGGCACCAGCTGCGGCTGCACCTGCGAGGCGGCCCGCAGCACATCGACCGGGCGCAGCTTGGCGTCGACCTGCGCGTACTTCACCGTCGGGTCGGCGGCGATCTCCGCCACCACCTTGTGCAGGTCGGCCTTGCTCAGCTTGCCGGTCAGGCGGATCAGGTCCGCGCCGATGCCCAGGGTGCGCACGTACTCGGCGCGCACGCTGGCCGCGGCCGCGCGCGAGATGCCGTTGCCGCCGCCGAGGCTGGCGCGGCCCACCGCCGACTGCACGGTCGACAGCTTGGCGCTGCGGTCGCTGGCCGCGGCGGTGCCGGCGTTGTAGCGCACCAGGATGCGGTTGGAGGTCACCGCATCGGCCGGCGCGGACGTGCCCGGTTCCTTGACCGGCAGCGGCGCCGAAGCGCTGGCCGCGATCGCGCTCGAGGCTCCCAGCGACATCGCCAGCATGGCGGCGGCGATGGCATTGATACGAAGGTTTTGCTTGTCGATCACGTTGACGTCCTCTTCAAAGTTTCGTGGATCAGGCGACAGTTGCGGCCGTAAAACTCCCTTTTCCGAATCCGTTGGCCGGCCCAGCCAAGGTCCTGTGGTCTGCCCCCTCAGGCCATTGCGTGGCGGACGGCGGCACGCGCCGCCGTCCGCGATGGATCACCAGCCGAAACCGGCACCGATGCCGATGGAGCTGTCGTCGCTGCTGAACGCACCGCCGATGGTCACGGTGGCGCGATCGCTGAAGGCACGCTGGTAGCCCACCGACAGCGCCGACTCGCCGTTCTGGAAGCCGATGCCGGCGCCGACCCGGTTCTGGGTGCGGATGCCGGCGGCGCTGGTGGCCATGTTGAGCATGGCCGCGCTCATCGCGCCCTGGCGGTCGATGCGGCGGTCCTGGTCGCGCAACCGCGCATCGACGTCGCCGCGCAGCACCTCGAAGCTGTCGGCCATGGTGCCGAAGCGCGCATCGGTGTACGACTTGGCGGTGGCCACGCCGTTGTCGAGCTGGCTCTTGTTGACCGCATCGGTGGCCTGGGTGCCGGCGGCGACGTTGGCGAGCTGGCGCTCGTTGCCGGCGCTGCCGATCGAGACCGTCTGCGCACGATCGGCCACCGAACCCTGCCCCAATGCGACCGCACCCTGCGCCGTGGCGCTGGCGCCCTGGCCGAGGGCGGTGCCCGAAGCCGCGCTGACGCTGGCGCCCTCGCCCATCGCCACCGCATTGGTCGCCACCGCCGCGATGTGGCTGTTGGCGCCCACCGCGGTGCTGCCGTCGGCATTGACCTTGGCGTTGCTGCCGATCGCGGTGTCGTTGGGGCCATGCGCATACGCGCTGCCGCCGATGGCGGTGCCGGTGACGTCGTTGGCGCGCGCGGCGGTCCCCACCGCCGTGGCACTGGAGGCCACCGCCACATTCTCGCCGACCTGCGCAGTGCCGATGCTTCCGGACACCGGCGTCGCCGCTGCTGCAGTGGCAGCCGTCGCTGCCGACGCCGCAGGCGCAGCCTCGGCCTGCACGGCCACCGCACTGGTACCGACCATGCGTGCGCTGCGTGCCGCGGTGGCGCTGCCGCCGCTGCGCGCATCCAGTTCGCTGACCTTGCCATCCAGCGCTGCCAGCGCCGCGCCGACGTTGTTGTAGCTGGCACCCTGGATCACGTAGGTCGGCGCCACGAACAGGCCTTGCGCACCGAGCCCGGCACCGCCGCCCAGGAACGTGGCCATGTTGCTCAGCGACTGGTACAGCTGCCCGCCGTTGATCGCCTCGGTGCTGCCGGCGGCAAGGCTGCCGGCGGTCAGGTTGACGATGCGCCGGGTGGCCGGGCCGCCGCGGCCGTTGCCGCTGCCCAGCGACACGGTGTCGGCCTCGTACACGCGCGAGCCGGCGCCGAGCGCGACTGCGTTGTCCGCCGAGACACCGGCATTGGCGCCGAGCGCGACGCCGTTGCTGCCGCTGTTGCGGACGAAGCTGTTGTAGCCCATCGCCACGCCGTTCTCGCCGATCGCATTGGTCTGCAGGCCGATCGCGGTGCTGCGCGCACCGGTCGCCGAGCTGCCGGCACCGTTGGCGGTGGCACCGGCGCCGGCGGCGACGCTGCCCACGCCCAGCGCGGAACTGCGCAGGCCGCTGGCGATAGCGCCGGCACCGGCCGCGGTGCTGTCCACGCCACTGGCGCTGGCCACCGCGGTGCCGGAACTCTGGAAGCGCGCACTGGTGTCGCCGGCGGCGGTGGCCACCGCGTCCAGCTGCGCCTTGTTCACCGCATCGTTGGCGTTGACCGCGGCATCGACATTGGTGATGCGGCGCGTCGCCGGTGCGCTGACCCCGTTGCCGCCACCCACCGACACCACGTTGGCTTCGCTGGTGCGCGCGCCCGAGCCCAGGGCGACGCTGCCGGCGCCGCTGGCCGACGCGTTGATGCCCAGCGCCGTGGCATTGGTGCCGCCGAAGGCGAAGGCGTTCTGGCCGATCGCGGTGCCGCCCTGCGCCGTGGCCCAGGCGAACTGGCCGACCGAGGTGGTCTGCGCCGCCGTGGCCCAGGCCGAGGCACCGAGCGCGGTCGCATCTTCGCCGGTGGCGCGGGCGCTATTGCCCAGCGCCGACGCATAGGCACCGGACGCGGTGCTGCCCCACCCCAGCGCCGAGGCGTAGTTGCCTGCCGCCGCCGCGCCGTAGCCGAACGCGCTGGTGCGGGTGCCGCTGGCGGCGCTGAAGGCACCGACCGCGGTGCTGTAGTCGCTGCTGGCGGCAGCCTTGTAGCCGTCGGCAGTGGCCTGCAGTCCGCTGGCGATGGCACCGGCGCCGCTGGCGCTGCTGAACGTGCCGCTGGCCTGCGCCCCCGCGCCCAGCGCGGTGGCGCCGGCGGCGCTGGCGGTGGTGGTGCCGTCGAGCAGCACGTTGCCCGACGCATCGGTGTAGTACAGCGAGCCGCCGATCGCGGTGCTGGATTCGCCGGTGGCCGTGGCGTTGTAGCCGGACGCGGTGGCGTAGCGGGCACCGGCCAGCGCACCGCTGCCGAACGCCGAGGCGCCGGTGCCGTAGGCGTTGCTGGCCTCGCCGGCGGCGGTGGCGTAATTGCCTTCCACGTAGCTGCCGACATCGTCGGCCGGATCGCTGCCGCCGCTGGCCTTGAACTGCTTGCCGGTGGCATCGGCGGACTGCTTCACCGCGTCGAGCTGGGCGACGTTGACCGCGTCGGTGGCCTCGGTACCGGCGGCGACGCTGGTGATCTGCCGCTCGTTGCCGGCACTGCCCACCGAGACGGTGTTGTCGCGCGCCGCCTCGGAGTTCGCCCCCAGAGCCACGCTGTTGACGCCGGACGCGTACGCGCCGTAGCCGAAGGCGCTGGCGCTGTCGGCGCTTGCGTAGCTGAGGCTGCCGAGCGCACTGCTGAAGTCCGCGGTGGCGCCGGCGCCGGCGCCGAACGCCGCGCTGTTGGCGCCCGAGGCCTCGGCCGGAATCAGGCCGAAGAACGAGGTGCCGCCGACCGCCACGCTCTCCTCGCCGGAGGCCACGCTGTACTCGCCCACGGCCACGCTGCCGCTGCCGGAGGCGGTGGAGGACACGCCGACCGCGGTGCCGTAGCTGCCGGACGCCAGCGCGCCATAGCCCAGTGCCGAGGACAGGTAGCCGGTGGCCTCGCTGTAGCCGCCCAGCGCGGTGCCGCCGGTGCCCGAGGCGGTGCTGCGGAAGCCGGTCGCCGTGGCCTGGTTGTCCGAGGCCACCGCTTCATTGCCGGTGGCAGTGGCGTAGGTGCCGCTGGCCTGCGCACCGGCACCGCTGGCGGTGGCGCCGATCTCGCTGGCCTGGGCGTTGCTGCCGATGGCGATGCTGTTCTCGCCCGACGCCTGGCTGGTGTTGCCCAGCGCAACCGCGTCGACGCCGCTGGACACGGCGTTGAAGCCGATCGCGGTCGCCCCGGCAGCCACGGCATTGGCGCCGCCGCCGAGCGCGGTGGCACCGTCGCCGGTGGCGTTGGCCGCCTCGCCGGCGGCCAGCGCGTTGTCGCCGTCGACCAGCGCACCGGCATCGCTGTCGGCGCTGCCGCTGGCCTGGAAGTACTTGCTGGTCGTCGCCGCCGCCTGCTTCACCGCATCCAGCTGCGCGACGTTGACCGCGTCGGTGGCTTCGGTGCCGGCGGCGACGTTGGTGATCTGCCGTTCCTGCCCGGCACTGCCCACCGACACGCTGTAGGCGCGGTCGGCAACCGCCCCGGCACCCAGCGCCACCGCATTGGCGGCGGTGGCCTCGCTGCCGGCGCCGAGGCTGATCGCGCTTTCCGCATCGGCCACGGTGTTGGTGCCGATGGCGATGGTGTTGACCTGATTGCCCAGCGCCTGGAAGCCCATCGCCACGCTGTAGTTGCCGTAACCGAAGGCGCCGCGGCCGACCGCGGTGGCGCTCAGACCCGGCGCCCAGCTGTTGAAGCCGATCGAGGTGGCGCCGCTGCCGCTGGCCCATGCACCGGTACCGAACGCCGAGGCATTGGCGCCGGTGGCCCAGGCCGAGGCACCGAACGCCGACGCGCCGTCGGCAGTGGCCCAGGCGTAGGCGCCGACCGCACTGGCGTCCTCGCCGCTGGCCCAGGCGTTGTCGCCCTGCGCCAGGCTGTAGTTGCCGGTCGCGCGCGCCTTGTAGCCGCCGGCGGTGCTGTGGTCGCCGGTGGCCTGCGCACCGTAGCCCGTGGCGGTGGCGACGCTGCCGGTGGCCTGCGCGCCCGCACCGAGTGCGGTGGCGTTCTCGCCGGCATTGGCGCCGACCAGCACCGGCTTGCCGTCGGCATCGACGATCGGCTGGTTGTACTGGTCGTAGGCCTGGCCGCGGCCGCCGATCGCGGTGCCGCCCGTGCCGCCGGCGCTGCTGCCGTTGCCCAGCGCCACCGCGTCGTCGCCCATCGCCGCCGCGCCGCTACCGAACGCCGCCGCGCCGCTGCCGTAGGCATTGGCCGCATCGCCGGCGGCCAGCGCGCCCTCGCCGTCGGCATAGGCGCCGACCGCGCCGCCGCCGTGCGCGAAGAACTTGGAGGTATCTTCGGCGGTGGCGCGCACCGCATCCAGCTGCGCAAGGTTGACCGCATCGGTGGACTGCGTGCCCGCGGCGACGTTGACGACCTGCCGCTCGCTGCCGGCATCGCCGACCGACACCGTATTGGCGCGGCGCGCCACCGCGTTGGCGCCCAGCGCCACGCTGTCGGCGGCCAGCGCGGTGCTGTAATAGCCGACCGCGGTGCTGTTGGCGCCGCTGGCCCAGGACTGCGCGCCCAGCGCGCTGGCGAAGGCGCCCGGCGCATAGGCGAAGTAGCCCAGCGCGGTGCTCTGCAGGCCCGAGGCTTCGGTCATGCTGCCGTTGGCGGTGGCGTAGTTGCCCGAAGCGATGGCACCGGCGCCGAACGCGGCCGCATTGGTGCCGCTGGCCTGGGTCTGCACGAACAGGCCCAGACCCGGGATCAGGTCGGCCGGACCGCCGACCGCGACGCTGCTGGTGCCGGTGGCCGCGCTCTGCGTGCCGACCGCCGTGGCGTAGTCGCCGGTGGCATTGGCCACCGCGCCGAAGGCCGCCGCCTGCGCACCGCCGGCGTAGGCGCCCACGCCCACCGCCGAGGCGGCGAAACCGCTGGCATCGGCGCTGGCGCCCAGCGCGGTGCCACCGACCCCGGCGCTGGTGGCGCCGGTATCCACCGCCACCCCGCTCTTGGTGATCAGCGGCTCGCCGTTGGCGTCCACTGCCACCCCGCCGACCGCCACCGCCGCCGGCCCGGTGGCCTGCGCATTGGTGCCGAAGGCGGCGCTGTTCTGCCCGGCCGCGACCGCGCCACTGCCCACGGCGGTGGCCCCGTTGTTGAGCGCATCGGCGCCGGCGCCGAGCGCGGTGCTGCCGTTGCCGATGGCATTGGCGGCCTCGCCGGCGGCCAGCGCGTCGTCACCTTCGACGTAGGCGCCGGCATCGCTGCTGGCACTGCCGCTGGCCTGGAAATACTTGCCGGTGGTGGCCGCGGCCTGCTTCACCGCGTCCAGTTGCGCCACGTTGACCGCATCGGTGCCTTCGGTACCGGCGGCGACGTTGGCGATCTGCCGCTCCTTGCCGGCAGTGCCGACCGAGACGGTATTGGCGCGATCGGCGACCGTGCCCTGGCCAAGCGCGACGCTGCCGCTGGCGGCGGCCTTGGCGCCGTAGCCCAGCGCGGTGGAATCGTCGGCCTGCGCCCAGGACGCGGCGCCGAACGCGGCGCTGGAGGCGCCGTCGGCCGAACTCAGCCAGCCGACCGAGGTGGAGAACGCGCCGTTGGCCCAGGCACCGGCGCCGAACGCGCTGCCGCCCTCGCCCTGCGCCTCGGTGGTGAACAGGCCGAGCACGCTGCCGCCGACCGCGGTACTGGACGCGCCGCTGGCCAGGCTCGAATAGCCCAGCGCCACGGCGTTGCCGCCGCTGGCGTTGGCGCCGTAGCCGACCGCGGAAGCGAAGTCGCCACCGGCCTGGCTGAAGCCACCGTTGGCGGTCGCGGCCAGCCCGGTGGCCGCGGCGGAAAAGCCGGTGGCGGTGCTCTGCAGGCCGTCGGCGCGCGCCGCCGTGCCCAGTGCGGTGGAGAACGCACCATTGGCCTGCGCGCCGGCGCCAAACGCGCTGGCGCCCTGCTCGGCCGCGGTGGTGGTGCCTTCCAGCTGCACCTGGCCGTTCTCGTCGACGATCGACAGCGCACCGCCGACCGCGGTCGCCGAGGCGCCGACGGCGGTGGCGTTGCTGCCGACCGCGGTGGCATTGCCGCCCAGGGTGGTGGCGCCGCTGCCGAGCGCGCTGGCGCCGTTGCCGATGGCGTTGGCGCCTTCGCCGGCGGCGATCGCATTGGCACCCTCCACGTAGGCACCGGCATCGCTGGCGTCGCTGCCGCTGGACTGGAAGTACTTGGCAGTGGTGTCGGCGGTCTGCTTGACCGCGTCCAGCTGCGCCACGTTGACCGCGTCGGTGGCTTCGGTGCCGGCGGCCACATTGGTGATCTGGCGTTCGTTGCCGGCCTTGCCGACCGAGACGCTGTCGTCGCGGTCGGCCACCGCATCGGCGCCCAGCGCCACGCTGTTGCGGCCTTGCGCGACCGCGCTGTTGCCCAGCGCGGTGCTGTTGAAGCCGCTGGCGCTGGAGAAGCCGCCGACCGCGGTGGCGTACTCGCCCGTCGCGTCGGCCGCCACGCCGACCGCGGCGCTGGCGGCGCCGGAGGCGATGCTCTCGGCGCCGAGCGCGGTCGCGCCATCGCCGCTGGCGGTGCTGTAGTAGCCGAGCGCGCTGGCCTCCACGCCGCTGGTTTCGCTGAGCGTGCCGCTGGCCACGCTGCCGTCGCCGCTGGCATTGCTGGCCGCGCCGGTCGCGGTGCTCTGCGCGCCGCTGGCGTTGCTCTCTGCACCGACCGCGGTGGCGTAGTCGCCGCTGGCGCTGGCGTTGTCGCCGATCTGCAGGGCCTGCGCCTGGGCGCTGGTGGGAAGGGCGCCCGCGCCCAGCGCCAGGGCGATCGCGCCGGCCAGGGCCAGGCCGTGTGCGCGTGCGGCGCGGCGGTCGCGGACGACGGCGCCGCGCGCATCGCCGCTGGCCAGTTCCGATGCCACGACCCACATCCCCAGTGCGTTGTTCCAGACCTTGCGATAAATCCGATTCATCGACGACTGCTCCTCAATTCGGCTGGTTTTGGTCAAAAAGCCACCCTCGCCCGGCGTTCCGGCCGGCCGACCCCCTGTCGGTTTTTTGGTGCCGCACGTCCCTTACCGGGACGCGAGAGGCTCACGCCTGTCGCTGCTCGGAGCTGTAGATGAACCGAGGTGGAATGCGGAACTGACTCGAGTGTTAACTCGGCTTCGGAATTACGTCAAGTTTTTGACTTGATGAGACACAGGTCGTGACAAAAGCCGCGAATTCAGCCTGGTTTCGTTAATTTTTCGACAAATATCAATGAAAACAATCAGGTCACGTCAATTTTTCGGCACGCACCTTGCCATTCTTGACATGCCGCCTTTCCGGCGATTTCTTTTTCTGTCAAGGACTTGACGCAAAAAGGTGGTAAGTGCGCCCTCGGACCGCCGACGCATGCCGAAGGCCGCACCAGACGGACGCGGATGGAGTCGATTGCGCGAAATGCGGCCCCCGAGAGCGCGCGAGGGGGACCTGGACGCATGGCCGTGATTCGGTCCCAGCTCGGGAGCCGCGGATCGTTCGGCAGGACGGTGTTGGTTTGCGCACGGCGCAGGCATGCAGGGGCGTCGCCACGGCGATCAGCCGAGAGAGATGGTCAGACGCGCAACGCCTTTGCAGGAGCGGTCTCAGCCGCGACCACGCCCCCTCAGCACAGGCGGGCAGGCTGCATCGAGGAATCTCCTCGCGCACAAAACGACCGCATGCGGTCCCTCAGGCGCAGTGGCCAGCCTGGGCAATTCCCGCGTCGGCAGCTGCGGTGCCGCCCGCTCCGACACATGCGGACGTGACAGCACGCGCGTCGTAGCGCGTGCCCAGCGGCCGGCCTTGTTTGCGCCCGGCAGCCGCGCCGTCGTTCGCCGCAGCTCGGGTCGGGCATCGTCCATGTGTGGCAAGCGTGGCGAAAAATTCCGCGCAAGGCACCAGACTCGCTGCTCCGGCATCAGATGGCACGGTGCCACAGCAACGACGTGGATCGAAACCGGAAGGTCTTCTTCTCCCAGGAACGCAACACGGCAACCGCTAGAAGTAGAACCCGATGTTGAGGTTGAACCGCGAGTGCCACCTGGACCGGTCGCCGTCGTCGATCGCGATACCGTCGCCGCCTGCGAACCACATGTTCCTGCCGGCGATCCAGTCCAGATAGGTCAGCATGACGCCCTTCTTGATGCTGCACCCGGTGACGTTCTGCGAGGACGAACGCAGGTCGGGCCGATCGTGGGTGGGCAGGGTCATGCTGAAGTTGTTGTAGCAGGTCACATCGTCCAGCCAGCGTCCCTTGCCAAACGAATACGCGATGTTGGCGGTGGGGACATCGGCTTCGGCGGCGATCTCGAACGGCGCAAGGAACGCCGACATCGCGATGCGATCGCTCGGGACCGCGTAGCGATAGCGCGCCCACTGCACCTGGCTGGTCCAGCCGCCGCTGCTCCACTGCGCGTGCAGCGCCGCGGCGCGATGCCCGTAGCGGCGGCGATCCTCGACATCGAGTATCTGCCCGGAAAACGCCGACGCGCCAAGCAGGAGGCTGCCGTGTGCCAGGTCGACGCGGTGTTCGTAGCGCACATTCAGCCGATGGTATTCGCGATAGGGATAGCGCGCCGTCTCGGCGACATCGAACGAATAGCGCGCCGTGCGCGCACCGTCACCGTATTCGTCGCCCGAGAACCAGCCGACGTGCACGGTGTCGTTGCCGTTGGTGCGCATGAGCACCAGGCCCGGGTCGTAATCGTCTTCGATGCCGAGGTAGTAGCCGGACCCGAACCAGAAACTGTTGGAGGCAGTCGGCAACAGGCCGAACGGCACCTGCTGGATGCCGGCCTTCAGCACCGTGCGATCGTCGACGTTCCAGCCCACGAACGCATGATGCACCGCATTGAATCCGTCGTACCAACGCTGTTGCGCAGAGACGAAGAACGGACCGTCTCCCGCATTCAGGTCGACCCGCAGCAGTTCCAGATCGAGGCCATGCGTGGGGCCGTAATCCAGCCAGCCGTAGTTGAAACGGACCGCTCCGCCGAGCTTGAAGTAGGTCTCGGTGTTCTGAGTGTCCTGTGCGCATACATGACCGCTTAAGGCAGCGGCCAGCACGAATAAAAGCCCGGAACGAAAGGACATGAGCGTGACCGCCTCCCTGGTGGTTGTCGCCAGACCAGTATCGGCCACGGCAGGCCCAGCATGAGCATGAAAACGGAGATCAAGTTTGGCGCGGGGACGTCGATACCTCAGCGCAGCGGTGTGCCCAGCAGGGTCGCCCATCATCCACAACGGGAGCAGCAATGAGCAGGACCCTCGTCCGCCGTCACAGCGTCGCCAGTCGTTTGATGATCGGCACCGGCATCATCGCCCTGCTGTGTTTCGGCATGACCGCCGCCATCACCTATTGGCGCAGCAGCCATGCCTTGCTCGACGCGTCGCATGCCATGCTGCGCGAAGCGGCGCGCCACGAGGCGAGCGATATCTCCTCGGACATCGGTTCGGCCTTCGACGCCGGCGCGACCCTGGCCAACACCTTTCGCATTCAGCGCGGCGCCAACGGCGTGAGCCGGGACTCGGCCGCCGCCGTGCTGCATGAGCAGCTGCGTCTTCACAAGCGCTGGCTGGGCATCAGCACGCTATGGGAGCCGAACGCGTTCGATGGACACGATACCGCCAATGTCGACGCGCCCTTCCACGATGCGACCGGGCGCTTCATGGTGTACTGGTCGTACCAGAAGGGCGAGCTGGTGCGCGAGGCGCTGCACAGCTATGACAAGCCCGGCGAGGGCGACTGGTACCTCGCGGCGCGCAACAGCCACGCGCCGGTGGTGATCGAGCCCTACTACTACCCGGTGGCCGGCGTCGACACGCTGATGACCACCTTGAGCACGCCGGTGATGGACGGCGACAAGTTCCTGGGCACGGTCAACATCACCATGTCGCTGGATGCGCTGCAGAAACGCGTGGCGTCGCTGCATCCGCTGGACGTGGGCCAGGCGATGCTGCTGTCGCCGACCGGCGCGGTGATGGCCAGCGCCGATGCCAAGCAGGTGGGCAAGACGCTGTCCGATGCCCGCACCCAGGCGATGCTGGCAAACGTGCGCGCGGGACAGATCAGCAGCGACGAGGCCATGGTGGCCGGCGAGGACTGGTTGCGCGTGTTCGTGCCGATGCGCCTGGGCCAGGCGCCGCAGGTGTTCGCGCTCGGCATCATGGTGCCCAAGCACCACGTGATGGCGCAGGCCCGCACCTTGCTGTGGGTCATCCTGGCGGTGGGACTGTTCTCGGCCGCCCTGCTCGGCGTGTCGCTGTACCTGCTGCTGCGGCGGCAGGTGCTGGCGCCGCTTGCCGAGGCGGTCAAGGTCTCCGCAGCAGTGTCCTCGGGCGAATTGAACAGCCGCATCGAACCGCGCCGCATGGACGAAATGGGGCAGCTGCTGCAGTCGATGGGCAGCATGCAGGCGCAGCTGCGCGCGGTGATCGAAGCGCAGGACGACATGGCCAGCCGGCACGATGCCGGCGAGATGAGCTATCGCATGGATGCGGCGCGCTTCCCCGGCGAGTACGGCCGCATGGTGGCCGGCACCAACGACCTGGTCGATGCGCATGTGCAGGTGCAGCGCGAGCTGGTGGCGGTCATGTCGCGCTACGCGGTCGGCGACATGCAGCCCGACATGCGCGCCTTGCCCGGCGAGAAGGCGGCGCTCAGCGATGCGATGGCGGCGACCAAGCGCAATCTGCAGGCGATCAACCGGCAGATCCTCGCCCTGGCGCAGGCCGCCGCGGCCGGCAACTTCGCCACCCGCGGCGATGCGCAGGCGTTCGACCACGATTTCCGCGGGATGGTGGAAGGGTTGAACAACCTGATGCAAACTACCGATACCAACCTGGCGGAGGTGTCGCGGTTGCTGCAGGCGATCGCCACCGGCGACCTCACCGTGCGCATGAACGGCGAGTTCCGCGGCGTGTTCGCGCAGATGCGCGACGACGCCAATGCCACGGCCAGCCAGCTGGCGCAGATCGTCGGCAGCATCCAGACCTCGGCCGCATCGATCAAGGGTGCCGCCAGCGAGATCGCCGCCGGCAACCAGGACCTGTCGCAGCGCACCGAGCAGCAGGCCGCCAACCTTGAAGAAACCGCCGCCTCGATGGAAGAACTCACCTCCACCGTCAAGCAGAATGCGGACGGCGCGCGCCAGGCCAATCAGCTCGCCATCGGCGCGGCCGGCGTGGCCGCGCAGGGTGGGCAGGTGGTGGACCAGGTCGTGGAGACCATGCGCGGCATCGAAGCCTCGTCCAGGAAGATCGCCGACATCATCTCCGTGATCGACGGCATCGCGTTCCAGACCAACATCCTGGCCTTGAACGCGGCGGTGGAAGCGGCACGCGCCGGCGAACAGGGCCGCGGCTTTGCGGTCGTGGCCTCGGAAGTGCGCATGCTCGCGCAGCGCTCCTCCGGCGCGGCCAAGGAGATCAAGGACCTGATCGAAGACTCGGTGCAGCGCGTGGCCGAAGGCTCCACCCTGGTGCACAGCGCCGGCGCGACCATGAGCGAGGTGGTGGCCAGCGTGCAGCGGGTCACCGACATCATGGGCGAGATTTCCGCAGCGTCGCAGGAACAGTCGGCCGGCATCGCCCAGGTCAACCAGACCATCACCAACATGGACGAGACCACCCAGCAGAACGCCGCGCTGGTGGAAGAAGCCACCGCCGCCGCGCGCTCGCTCGAGGACCAGGCGGTGCAGCTCACCGAAGCGGTGGCGGTGTTCAAGCTCGATGCCGCGCATGCGGCCGCGCGGCAGGCGGTTCCAGGCCCGACGGCACCGCCAGCCAAGCGTCCGACGGCCGGCCGCCCTGCCGCGTCCCGGTTGCGCGCTGTCGTGACCACGCCCGACAGCGACAACAGTTGGAAAGAGTTCTGAAACAGGCGCGGGCGCGCGGTCGGCGCCCGCATGGTCCAACAGTGCCTGGCCTGGCCAGGCACTACGCGGCCGGCCTGTCGGCCAGGCGGACGCAGCGCGCGCGATGCGCCATCGCCTGCCCGCATCGCGTCGCACCTGGGTGCTGAAGGCACAGAGGCGGCGCCCCGATCGGCACCGCTTCCCTCGAACAAGGCCTGATGTCTCCAGCGCGCTGCAGCGTCGCCGTCGCAGGGTGCAAGCACCCCTGCGGCGGATGGCTGCCGCGACCGCCCCCGACCCGCCACGCCCGCCAGGGGCGGACGTGGCGCAGGGGCGCTCAGCCCACCCACACCCGCGCATTGCGGAACATGCGCAGCCACGGCGCCTCGTCCGGCCACTCGGCCGGATGCCAGCTGAGGTTGAGCGAGCGCAGGGTCCGCTCCGGGTGCGGCATCAGGATGGTCACCCGGCCGTCGTCGCTGGTCAGGCCGGTGATGCCGTCGGGCGAGCCGTTCGGGTTCAGCGGGTACTGCGTGGCGACGGCGCCATGGCCGTCGACGAAGCGCAGCGCCACGCGCGCGGCCGCCTGGTCCACCGCACTGTCGAATTCGGCGCGGCCTTCGCCGTGCGCCACCGCCACCGGGATCCGCGAGCCGGCCATGCCGCGCAGGAAGATCGACGGCGACTCCACCACTTCCAGCAGGCTGGTGCGCGCCTCGAACTGCTCGCTGCGGTTGCGCAGGAAGCGCGGCCAGTGCTCGGCACCGGGGATGATGTCCTTGAGCTGGCTGAGCATCTGGCAGCCGTTGCATACGCCCAGGGCGAAGCTGTCGCTGCGCGCGAAGAACGCGGCGAAGGCATCGCGCAGCGCCGGCCGTTCCAGGATCGAGGTGGCCCAGCCGCGGCCGGCACCAAGCACGTCGCCGTAGCTGAAGCCGCCGCAGGCGGCCAGGCCGACGAAGTCGGCCAGGTTCACGCGGCCGGCGATCAGGTCGCTCATGTGCACGTCGAAAGCACGGAAGCCGGCGCGCTCGAACGCATTGGCCATCTCGATCTGGCCGTTGACGCCCTGCTCGCGCAGGATCGCCACCTTCGGCCGCTGGCCGCTGGCGATGAACGGCGCGGCGATGTCCTCGGCCGGGTCGAAGGCCAGCTTCGGCTTCAGCCCGGGCGCGGCGAAGTCGCGCGCCAGCGCGCGTTCCTCGGCGGCACTGTCGGGGTTGTCGCGCAACGTCTGCATGGCGTGGGTGACCGACCACCAGGCATCGAACAGCTCGTCCCAACGCCATTCGGCCAGGGTCTTGCCGCCCAGGCCCACGCGCACCGCCGCGGCGGTGCTGGGGCGTGCGATGCGCTGCGCGCACTCGGTCAGCGCATGGCGCTCGACCAGATCGGCGAACGCGGCGCGGTCTTCCTTGGCGACCTGCACCACCGCGCCCAGTTCCTCGTTGAACAGGCTGCGGAAGGGATCGTCGCCCCAGGCATCGAGGGTGATGTCCAGGCCTTGCCGCGACGCGAACGCCATCTCGCACAGCGCGGCGAACGCGCCACCGTCGCTGCGGTCGTGATAGGCCAACAGCATGCCGGCCTCGCGCGCATCGCGGATCAGCTCGAAGAACGCGCGCAGCCGCTGCGGATCGTCCAGGTCCGGCACCGCGCCGCCGAAGGCCGGCAGCGCGCCGTCGCCATGCACCTGCGCCAGCACCGAACCGCCCAGGCGCTGCTTGCCGCCGCCCAGCCCGATCAGCCACAGCTCACTCTCGGCCTCGCGCGCCAGCAACGGCGTCAGCTGCGCCCGCGCATCGGCGACGGGCGCGAAGGCAGAGACGATGAGGGAGACGGGGGAGACGCTTTTGTGGGTTTCGCTGACGCCGGGAGTGGGGAGTGGAGATTCGGGATTGGCAACAGCACTGTCCGTGCCCGTCGACCCGCTTCCACCAATCCCCAATCCCGCTCGCTCTTCGACGGCCGCAGGCCGGCCATCCCGAATCCCGGCCACACCCCACTGCGCCTGCATCGACAGCGAGTCCTTGCCCACCGGGATGCTCAGGTCCAGCTGCGGGCACAGTTCCATGCCCACCGCCTTGACCGCGGCGTACAGGCGCGCATCCTCGCCGTCGTGGTTGGCCGCGGCCATCCAGTTCGCCGACAGCTTGACCTGGTCCAGCGCCTGCACCGGCGCCGCGCACAGGTTGGTGATCGCTTCGCCCACCGCCATGCGCGCCGCTGCGGCGGCATCGAGCAGGGCCAGCGGGGTGCGCTCGCCGATCGCCATCGCTTCGCCGGCGTGGGTATCGAAGCCGGCCAGGGTGATCGCGCAATCGGCCAGCGGCAGCTGCCACGGGCCGATCATCTGCTCGCGCGCGGTCAGGCCGCCGACGCTGCGGTCGCCGATGGTGACCAGGAAGCTCTTCGCCGCCACGGTCGGATGGGCCAGCACGCGCAAACCCGCCTCGCGCAGGTCCAGCGCATCGGTGTCCAGTTCCGGCCAGCGCGGCGCCGGCGGCTGCCGGGCGTCGCGGTGCATCTTCGGCGGCTTGCCGAAGAGGACGTCCATCGGGAGATCGATGGGGTGCGGGGATTGGGGATTCGGAATTCGGGATTCGTGAGAAGCGGGGGAGCCGGCCGACGTCGTGCCGTTACCAATCCCCAATCCCGACTCCCCAATCCCGCCGCCGAGGACGCCATAGCCCACGACGAGCCGCTCCTCGGCGGTCGCCACACCGACAGCGGCAAACGGGCAGCGCTCGCGTTCGCAGATCGCGGCGAATTCGGCCAGGCGCGCCTGCGGCACGCCGAGCACGTAGCGCTCCTGCGATTCGTTGCACCACAGCTGCATCGGCGACAGCGACGGGTCGTCGCTGGGCACGCGGTCGAGGTCGATGAGGCCGCCCACACCGGAGTCGTGCAGCAGTTCGGGAATGGCGTTGGACAGGCCGCCGGCGCCGACGTCGTGGAACCAGCGGATCGGGTTGTCCGTGCCCAGCGCCACGCAGCGGTCGATGACCTCCTGCACGCGCCGCTCCATCTCCGGGTTGTCGCGCTGCACGCTGGCGAAATCCAGGTCCTCGGCGCTGTCGCCGGAGGCCACCGAACTGGCCGCGCCGCCGCCCAGGCCGATCAGCATCGCCGGGCCGCCGAGCACGATCACCGCATCGCCGGGCTGCAGCGGGATCTTCTCCACCTGCACGCGGTCGATCGCGCCCAGGCCGCCGGCCAGCATGATCGGTTTGTCGTAGGCGCGGGTCAGGTCCTGCGTCTCCGGCAGCTCGAAGCTGCGGAAATAGCCGAGCAGGTTGGGCCTGCCGAATTCGTTGTTGAACGCGGCGCCGCCGAGCGGGCCATCCAGCATGATTTCCAGCGCCGGCGCCATGCGCGGGTTCAGCGGACGCGCGCCCTCCCACGGCTGCGGCAGGCTGGGAATGCGCAGGTGCGAGACGCTGAAGCCGGTCAGGCCGGCCTTGGGCTTGCCGCCACGGCCGGTGGCGCCCTCGTCTCGGATCTCGCCACCGGCACCGGTGGAGGCGCCCGGGAACGGCGCGATCGCGGTCGGGTGGTTGTGGGTCTCGACCTTGATGCAGAACGCCGACGGCGTCACCGCCTCGCTGCGGTATTCGCCGCTGGCCGGATCCGGGCGGTAGCGTGCGGCCGGATGCCCTTCCACCACCGCCGCGTTGTCGCTGTACGCGCTGAGCGTGTGCTGCGGGGTCTGCTGGTGGGTGTGCTTGATCATCCGGAACAGCGAGCGGTCCTGCTCCTTGCCGTCGATGGTCCAGCTGGCGTTGAAGATCTTGTGGCGGCAGTGCTCGGAATTGGCCTGCGCGAACATCATCAGTTCCACATCGGCCGGGTCGCGGCCGAGCTCGCCGAAGCGCTGGCGCAGGTAGTCGATCTCGTCCTGGGCCAGGGCCAGGCCCAGCCGTGCGTTGGCCGCCTCCAACTGGTCCAGCGGGATACGCTCGACCTCGCCACGCGCCGGCGCCTGGAACAGCGCCTGTGCCTGCGCGGCGCCGTCCAGCAGCGACTGGGTCATCGGATCGTGCAGCAGCTTGGCCAGCGCGGCCTGGTCGGCCGGCGCCGCGGGCCAGCCGGCCAGGTCCAGGCGGGTACCGCGCTCGACCCGGCGGATCGCCAGGCCGGCACCCCGGACCAGTTCGGTGGCCTTGCTCGACCACGGCGAGCGCGTGCCCAGCCGCGGCACCACGTAGCGCGAGCAGGTGCCCGCTTCGACCGGCGCCGGCGCGTCCTGCGCCTGCAGGATGCGGCGGGCCGCGACCAGGTCGAGCGCTGCGTCGGGTTCGCTGTCGAGAAAGTAGACGTGCCAGGCGCCGGCGATGCGCACGCCGGGGACGATGGACTGCAGGCGGGTTTCGAGCCGAGCGCGACGGAACGGCGAAAGGGCGGAAGCGCCCTCGAGGACGATCATGTCCGGGGAACCGTGTGAGGAAACGGGCTGGCTATTGTAAGCCGGGATTGGGGATTCGGGATTTGGGATTGGTAAAAGCGGCGTTTCGCGCGCGGACGCTCATCAGGCAACGCCATGAAGATGGCCTGTCCGTGGCGGGGTTGCGGCAACGGGAGCGGAATGGCAGCGCCCCGCGCGGGCACGCTCGCTAGGGACGCACCGAAGGCGTCCTGATCGCAGCGGGCTTAGAGATTCAGGCTCCCGGCTCGGGATGCGGGACGACCACGCGTTGGAGTTCGCCGCAGCAGCGCTCCAGCGAATCCCCAATCCCGAATGCCGAATCCCCGTGCGCGGCCCTTAACGGCTTCCGCCAGCCTTCGCCGCTTCCGCCGCGCGCTTGTCCAGCGCTTCGCGCATCTTGGCCGGGGGCAGGTAGCCGCCGATCTGGGTGCCGTCCGGGGCGAAGATCGCCGGGGTGCCGTTGACGCCCAGGCGCTGGCCCAGGTTGTACTGCATGGTCACCGGGTTCTTGCAGTTGGTCGCGCCCGGCACCTTGCCGCTGCTCTTGGCTTCGGTCAGCGCCTGCTTCTTGTCCGCCGCGCACCACACCGCGACCATGTCCTTGTAGTCCTGGCTGCCCAGGCCCATGCGCGGGAACGCCAGGTATTCCACGGCGATGCCCTGCTTGTTGAGCTCGCCGATCTCGCTGTGCAGCTTGCGGCAGTAGCCGCATTCGATGTCGGTGAACACGCTGATGGTGTACTTGGGATTGGCCGGGGCGAAGACGATGCGATCGGCACGCGGCGCCGACTCCAGCAGCTTGCGGCGATAGCTCAGCAGGCCCTCGCTGGAGGTGAGCTGCTTTTCCTGGATGTCGAACGGCTGCGCCTGGAACAGATAGCGGCCGTCGTCGGACACGTACAGCACCTGCCCACCGACCACCACTTCGCGGAAGCCCGGGAACGGCGCGGCGCCGATGTAGTCGGGCTTGAAGTTGGGATCCAGCTGCAACAGCGCCGAACGCACGCGCTGCTCTCCCGGCGCGCCGCTGGCGGCGGGTGCGGACTTGGCCGAGGCGGCCGCGCCGGCGGGAGGCGTGGTGGACTGTGCGCAGGCGGAGAGCGAAGCCGCGCCCAACAGCGCGCAAAAAGCAAAACGGAGCATTGGCGATCCATGAGGGCTGCGAATCGCCCGATTGTCGCACACCCCCCGGCACGGTCCATGTAGACAGGCTGAGCGGCCAGCGCACGCGCTGGGGCGGCGCTCAACCGCGCGGATGATGCTTGCGGTGCAGGCTCTGCAGGTGTTCGCGCGCGACCAGGGTGTAGATCTGGGTGGTGGACAGCGAACTATGGCCGAGCAGCATCTGCAGCGCGCGCAGGTCGGCGCCACGGTTGAGCAGATGCGTGGCGAAGCTGTGGCGCAGGCCATGCGGGCTGATCCGCGCCGGATCGATCCCGGCCACCGCGGCATAACGCTTGACCAGCACCCAGAACTGCTGGCGGGTCAGCGCGCGCCGCGCGGCGTCGATGAACAGCGGCACCACGCCGTCGCTGGCCGGCACCGGCTGCCCGGCCGCCAGCGCCGGGCGCGCGCTGTCCAGGTAGCGCTGCAGCCAGTGCTGCGATTCCTCGCCCAGCGGCACCAGCCGCTCCTTGCTGCCCTTGCCGGTGACCCGCAGCACGCCCTGGCGCAGGTTCACCGCATTGGCCGGCAGGTTCACCAACTCGCTGACGCGCAGGCCGGCGGCGTACATCAGCTCGAGCATGGCGCGGTCGCGCAGCCCGGCCGGCGCGGTCGCGTCCGGCGCCGCCAGCAGCGCATCGATCTGGCTCTCGGCCAGCGCCTTGGGCAGCGAACGCGGCAGCCGCGGCGGCTCCAGCAGCGCGGTCGGATCGTCGCCGCGCTCGCCGCGGCGCACGCGCAGCGCGAAGAACGCGCGCAGCGACGACAGCCAGCGCGCATTGCTGCGCGGCGAATAACCCAACTCGGTGCGCCAGGCCAGATAGTCGAACAGCGCCTGCCGATCGGCACCGGCCAGGCCGCCACCGGCGCCGTCGCGCCAGCGCGCGAAGCCCTCCAGGTCGCGGCGGTAGCTGTCCAGGCTCTGCCGCGCCAGCCCCTGCTCGGCCCAGGCCGCATCCAGGAACTGCTGGATCGCCACCGCATCGGCCTCGCGCAGCGGCGCGAGCCATTGCGTCTGCTGACGGCGTTCGGCGGGGGAATGCAGGGAGGGCATGCGGGCGGGATTGGGGATTGGGGATTGGGGATTGGGGATTGGGGATTGGGGATTGGGGACTGGAGACTGGGACTGGGACTGGGACTGGGACTGGGACTGGGACTGGGACTGGGACTGGGAAAAGCCTAGCCACTTTGCCTGGGTGTGCAAGGTCGACGTGGCCGGGCAGCGCACCGGGATGGCGTGCGCCAGCAGCACCGCTGCGATGTGCACGGTCCACCGCAACGCGCGCGACTGGCTCTAAGCTGTGCCGATGAGCGCATCGCCTCCCGCTTCCGCCCCCCATCCACGCGCGCTGCTGCTGTGGCGGCTGCTGGCACTGTTCTACGACGCCTGGCCGGTGCTGGCGCTGTGGTTCGTGATCTCGGCGCTGTTTACGCTCGGCTACGCGCTGGAGGGCCATGCGCCGCGCGAGAACATCGCGCCGTTCAGCACCCTGCAGTGGCTGCTGTGGCTGTGCTGCTGGGTGGTGGCCGGCTTGTACGCGACGCTGAGCTGGCGTCGCGGCGGCCAGACCCTGGGCATGCGCCCGTGGCGGCTGCGCCTGCACGGCGCCGACGGCACCACACCGAGCTGGGGCGCGCTGTGGCGCCGCTATCTGGTCGGCACCGTGTCGTTGCTGCTGGGCGGGCTGGGGTTCTGGTGGGCGCTGGTCGATCGGGAGCGATTGACGTGGCATGACAGAGCCAGCGGCACCACTCTGACACGACTGCCGAAAGCCAAACCCTGATCCCAGCACATGGGCGCGCCAAATGCGCCTGCCGCGTCGTGATCTCTGTGGCGCGACATGACCGCATCAGCGGCACACGGCTGACGCGTCAGCCCAAAACGAAATCCTGACCGCACTGCGCCGGCGCGCGGCGGTGCGCCGACAACTTATACCCGTCAGTGCCGCAGCGGCGCGCCCGAAGACGCACGCGGCGTTGCACAACGCCGCCATGGCGCATGACCCGACCGAGAGAACCCGGCATGCCGCGCCTGCGCCAATGCGGTGACCAGCGCGACGGTTGGCTAAACCTTGGTTTGTCCGGTCACGACCCGCTCGATGACCGCCAACCTGACCCTGTCCTCGGGCGAGTCGCTGAGATTCAAGAATCCGTCGACGCCATGCTTCGTGCCGTTGCGGAAATCCTGGAACGTGTCCAGGATCCGGGTCGGGTAGCGCTCGAGATGCTGCGCGTCCTTCAGGAAGACGGTGACGCAGTCGTTCCATTGGTCCAGATACTGATTGCTGACGTAGGACTCGAGCAGCACCGCATCGATCTTGTTCCACTTCGCCCAAGTGACCAACGCCTGACCGGCATCCGGATAGAATCGCCAGCAATCGACCGGATATCGATGGAAATCGCCGTTCGACGGCGTATTCAGGTAGCACAGCCCACCCGGCTTGAGGACTCGCAGGATCTCCAGGAACACGACCCAGAACATTTCCGAATGTTCGAGGCAACTGCTCGACAGCACCATGTCGATGGAGGCATCGTCGAACGGAAGCGAATACGGCGAATCCAGCACGACATCGACGCCATCGCCACTGGCAAAATCCACACCGATGTACTCGAACTGCTCCGGCGTGACCTGGCGCAAGGTGCCGTTGAAATTCCTGGATCCGATCTCGACGACCTTGACGCTCGATTGACTCTTGAATGGCTCGGAGTAAGCGTCAAAAAAACGCTGGCCATTGCTCATTGCAGTGGGATGCATCGAAAACCCTTCCAGGTGGCAATTACACGATTTCAGCCTTCATCGAGCCGACGGACAACGCCGCTCGAAAGACCGCCAATGATGGGGCACACAGGCACTGCCACCCCTGCAGAACGCGCACGATTATTGCCGCATCAGGCAGACGGGGTAAAGGGCGCCCGACGTCGACGACCAACGCCGATGCAGGCCCCAAACGGCTGTGGAACTCCAGGCTCGGCAGTGCCCGGAGCCGCATGGACGACATGCACTAACTGCTGCGTTTGCGGAACAGCAACCAGGACACGGTCAACATCACCAAGGGCGGCAAGGCGTAGGCGATGCGGTAGTCGAACTTCAGGGCGCCGGCCATGCGTCCGAAGAACAGCTGCAGGAGCCAGAACACCAGCGCGAACAGGATGCCCAGGAACAGGCGCTTGCCCATGCCGCCGCTGCGCAGCGCGCCGAACGCGAACGGGATCGCGGCGAAGCACAGCGCCAGCACGTTGAGCGGATAGAACCAACGGCTCCAGTACTGGTCCTCGTAGTCGCGCGCGTCCAGGCCGTTGCGGCGGCGGTATTCGATGCTGGTGTGCAGGTCGCGCGCCGACAGGTTGCGCGGCTTGGCCAGGCCCGAGGCCAGTGCCGCCGCATCCAGGCGCGATTGCCACGGCAGGCTGTCGAACTTCTCGCGCTGCACCGAGCGCTCGGCGAAGGTGTCGCGGTAGGCCTGCTTGAGGGTCCAACTGCTGTGACGGTGCTCGGCGATGGCGGCGTGGGTCAGCGAGGCCAGCCGGCCGCTCTCGTCCAGCGTGTACAGGCGCACGTCGCGCAGCTCCAGCCAGGTGCCGCCATCGTCCTCCAGGTGCTCTTCGCCGGCCTGCGCATTGAGGAAGGTGTTGCCCTCGCGCGCCCACAGCCCGGAATAGCGGGCCATGCTCATGTCGCCGTTGTACTTGGCGTTGGCCTTGATCGCGTCGGCCTGGTTCTGCGCCCACGGCGCCAGGGTCTCGCCGTTGAACACCATGGCCACGGTCAGCACCGCCATGGTCGAGGCCGCGGCCAGGCTCAGCCGGCGCCGCGACAGGCCCAGCGCGCGCAGCGCGGTCAGTTCGGAGGTGGCGGCGAGCTGGCCCAGGCCCATCAGCACGCCGATCACCGCGCCGGTCGGGAACAGGGTGTAGGCGCGGCGCGGCACCGTGTAGGCCACGAACGCGGCGGCATGGCCCAGGCTGTAGCTGCCGGTGCCGATGACCTTGAACTCGTTGGACAGGGCCATGATCACGTCCAGGCCCAGCAGCACCGCCCAGGTCAGCAGCACCGTGCCGAGCACGGCGCGGCCCACGTACACATCGTGCAGGTTCGGACGCAGCCTCATGCCGGCTGCCTCCGCGGCCGCGACAGCCGGCCATCGCGCAGGTACATCCACACCGCCAGCGCCAGCAACGGCAGCGTCAGCCACCACAGGCCGAGCGCACGCGGCAGCTTCTCGGTGCTCAGCCACTGGGTGCCGAGGAACATCAGGTTGGTGCCGACCAGGTAGGCCAGGAACGCCAGCATGATCCGGCCGTAGCGCTGCTGCCGCGGCGAACTGCGCGACAGCGGCAGGGTCAGCAGGGCGAAGGCCAGCGCCAGCAACGGCGGTGCCAAGCGCGCGTGCAGCTGCGCATTGGCCTGCGGGCGCGGATCGCCGATCAGCTTGCCGGTGGGCAGCAGTTCGGGGTCATCGTCCTTGCGCGCGGCGTTGCGGTCGGGCAGCGCCACGTCGTTGCTGACGAACCGCATCATCCGGTAGTCCAGTCCGTCGCCGGCCAGCGGGCCCTCGACCCGGTAGCCATCCTCCAGGCGCAGGTAGCGGTCGGCCTTGCCCTCGAAGAACATGGCGCCGCGCTGCGCGGTGACCACGTCCAGGCGGCCGTCCTTCTGGCGCTGCATGAACACCTTGCTGAGCTTGGTGCCGTCCCCGGACAGGGTGCTGATGTAGACGATGCCGCCATCGGACAGCGGGGTGAAGCGCCCCGCCTCCAGCCCGGCCATCAGCAGGCTGTGGTTGGCCTCGTCGATCAGCCGGTCGGAGGTGCGGTCGGCCCAGGGGCCCAGCCACAGCGAGCACATGCCGACCAGGGTCACCACCGGGATCACCAGCATCAGGATCGGCCGCAGCAGGCGCCGCGGACCGACGCCGATGGCGGTGATCACGGCCATTTCCGAGTCGCGGTACAGGCGCGCGAGCGCCAGCAGCAGGCCCAGCATCAGCGCCAGCGGCAGGATCAGCGGCAGGTACACCACGAACTGCAGGCCCAGCTGTGAAAACAACAACTTGGCCGGGATGCGGCCATCGGCGATGTTGCCCAGGATGTCCACCAGCACACCACCGACGCTGACCACCAGCAGCACGATCAGGGTGGCAGAGAAGCTCTGGACGAAATCGCGCAGCAGGTATCGATCGAGCTTCGGCATGGGGGTGGGTTGATTTAAACTCTCGGATTCGTTCGCGGCTGCCCCAGCCTATCCGACTGGGGGTAAAGAGTCCGCGATTGTACGGATTTGCCAACGGAATCTGATCAATGGCCCTGGAATTCACCCTGAACCACGACGCCCCGGCTACCGCGGCGTTCGACTGCATCGTCGTCGGCGTGTTCGCCGACAAGCGCCTGTCCCCGGCCGCCCAGGCCCTGGACGCGGCCAGCGGCGGACGCCTGACCGCCCTGGCCGAGCGCGGCGACGTCAGCGGCAAGACCGGCGCCACCGCCCTGCTCCACGACCTGCCCGGCGTGAAGGCGCCGCGGGTGCTGGCGGTGGGCCTGGGCGACGCCGCCAAGTTCGGCGTGCCGCAGTACCTGAAGGCGGTCGGCGACGCCGCGCGCGCCCTCAAGAGCGGGCCGGCGGGCAGCGCGCTGCTGACCCTGAGCGAGCTGGAGGTGAAGGGCCGCGACCAGGCCTGGGCGATCCGCCAGGCGGTGATCGCCAGCGACCACGCCTGCTACCGCTACACCGCCACCCTCGGCAAGAAGAAGCCCGACGACAGCGGCCTCGCCCGCCTGGCCGTGCACGGCAACGACGCCACCGCGCTGGCCCAGGGCGAAGCGATCGCCGCCGGCGTGACGTTCGCCCGCGAACTCGGCAACCTGCCGCCGAACCTGTGCACCCCGGCCTACCTGGCCGAGACCGCGGCCGCCTTCGCCCAGGGCGTGGAGGGCGCCGAGGCCGAGATCCTCGACGAGACGCAGATGCAGGAACTGGGCATGGGCTCGCTGCTGGCGGTGGCGCGCGGCTCGGCCAACCGCCCACGGCTGCTGGTGCTGAAGTGGAACGGTGGCGGCGACGCCCAGCCCTACGTGCTGGTCGGCAAGGGCATCACCTTCGACACCGGCGGCGTCAACCTGAAGACCCAGGGCGGCATCGAGGAGATGAAGTACGACATGTGCGGTGGCGCCAACGTCATCGGCACCTTCGTCGCCGCCGCGACCGCGCGCCTGCCTCTGAACCTGGTGGTGGTGGTGCCGGCGGTGGAGAACGCGATCGACGGCAACGCCTACCGCCCGTCGGACGTGATCACCAGCATGTCCGGCAAGACCATCGAGGTCGGCAACACCGACGCCGAAGGCCGCCTGATCCTGTGCGACGCGCTGACCTACGCCGAACGCTTCAAGCCTGCGGCGCTGATCGACGTGGCCACCCTCACCGGCGCCTGCATGGTCGCCCTCGGCCACCAGACCGCCGGGCTGATGAGCAAGCACGACGACCTGGCCGCCGAACTGCTGGCCGCCGGCGAGCACGTGTTCGACCGCGCCTGGCGCCTGCCGCTGTGGGACGAGTACCAGGGCCTGCTGGATTCCAGCTTCGCCGACGTCTACAACATCGGCGGCCGCTGGGCCGGCGCGATCACCGCCGGCTGCTTCCTGTCGCGCTTCACCGAAGGCCAGCGCTGGGCGCACCTGGACATCGCCGGCGTGGCCAGCGACGAAGGCAAGCGCGGCATGGCCACCGGCCGCCCGGTGGGGTTGCTGTCGCAGTGGTTGCTCGACCGCGCCGCAGGCGGCGCGGCGTGATTGGGGAGTCGGGATTGGGGATTCGCCAAGCGACTGGCGGCGTGTTCGCTGCACAACGTCGCCAGGTAAGCGCACTCCGCCGTTGCCAATCCCCAATCCCCAATAACGAATCCCAGCCCTGATGCGCGCCGACTTCTATCTGATCGCCAAGCCGCGGTTCCTCAACGAACCGTTGCGACTGGTGTGCGAGCTGGCGCGCAAGGCCAACGACGCCAACCTGTGGACGCTGGTGCTGGCGCGCGACATGGCCCAGGCCGAGGAACTGGACGAGTTGTTGTGGGCGTTCGATGCCGACGCCTACATCCCGCACCAGATCGCCGATGCCGATGCCGACGAAGAAGAGGCGCAGGTGCTGATCGTCCCGCCCGGCGTCGACGCACCGGAGCGGCCGCTGGTGATCAACCTGCGCGATGCGCCCTACCTAGGCGCCTGCGAGCGCGTGCTGGAAGTGGTCCCGGCCGACCCGTCCGCGCGCGAACCGCTGCGCGAGCGCTGGAAGCAGTACAAGGCCCAGGGCTACGCGGTCAGCAAGCACGATATGTGAGGAGCCGGGATTGGGGATTGGGGATTCGGGATGGGTCCCTGCTCCGCCCCATCATCGGCACCGCACGGCAACGAATCCCGAATCACGACTCCCCAATCCCGGCTTCCCCATGACCACCCTCGCCTCCAGCTACGATCCCAAGTCCTTCGAATCGCGCCTGTACGCGCAATGGGAAGCGTCCGGTTACTTCGCGCCGTCCGGGAAGGGCGAACCGTATACCGTGCTGCTACCGCCGCCGAACGTGACCGGCACGCTGCACATGGGCCACGCCTTCCAGCAGACGCTGATGGATGCGCTGGTGCGCTACCACCGCATGCGCGGCTTCGACACGCTGTGGCAGGTCGGCAGCGACCACGCCGGCATCGCCACCGAGATGGTGGTGTCGCGCAACCTGACCCTGGAAGGCAAGGGCGAGACCCGCGATTCTCTGGGCCGCGACGGCTTCATCGCCAAGGTCTGGGAGTGGAAGCAGCACTCCGGCGACACCATCGAGCGGCAGATGCGCCGCCTCGGCACCTCGGCCGACTGGTCGCGCAGCACCTTCACCATGGATCCGCAGCCGTCGGCGGCGGTGATCGAGGCCTTCGTGCGCTGGCACGAACAGGGCCTGATCTACCGCGGCCAGCGCCTGGTCAACTGGGACCCGGTGCTGAAGACCGCGATCTCCGACCTGGAAGTGGAGAACGTGGAGGAAGACGGCTTCCTGTGGTCGATCGCCTACAAACTGGAAGATGGCGCCAGCTACGAGCACGTCGAGCACGACGCCGACGGCAACGAGACCCTGCGCGAAACCCGCGACTACCTGGTGGTCGCCACCACCCGCCCGGAGACGCTGCTCGGCGATACCGCGGTGATGGTGCATCCGGAAGATGCGCGCTACGCGCACCTGATCGGCAAGACGGTGACGCTGCCGCTGACCGGCCGCCGCGTGCCGGTGATCGGCGACGATTACGTCGACCGCGCGTTCGGCACCGGCGTGGTCAAGGTGACCCCGGCGCACGACTTCAACGACTACCAGGTCGGCGTGCGGCATGGGTTGCCGATGATCAACATCCTGACCCCGGATGCCAAAATTATTGGCGGCTCTGGTCAGCACGTCATTCCGAGTTCCGATCGCACCGCTCCTTTTGCATTGGGCGTCAGGGACGCTCACGGATTGGAGGCCATTCCCGACAAGTACCGCGGCCTGGACCGCTACGATGCGCGCAAGGCGGTGCTGGCCGACCTCGAAGACCTCGGCATCCTGGTCGAGACCAAGCCGCACAAACTGCAGGTGCCGCGCGGCGACCGTACCGGCCAGGTGATCGAGCCGTACCTGACCGACCAGTGGTTCGTGAAGATGGACGCGCTGGCCAAGCGCGGCCTGGAGCTGGTCGAGTCCGGGCAGATCCAGTTCGTGCCGCCGAACTGGATCAACACCTATCGCCACTGGATGGAGAACATCCAGGACTGGTGCATCAGCCGCCAGCTGTGGTGGGGCCATCGCATTCCGGCCTGGTTCGACGACGCCGGCAACTGCTACGTCGGCCGCGATGAGGCCGATGCGCGCGCCAAGGCTGGCCTCGGCGCCGACGTCGCCCTGCACCAGGACAGCGACGTGCTGGAGACCTGGTTCTCCTCGCAGCTGTGGCCGTTCGCGACCATGGGCTGGCCGGAGCCGCAGGCGATGGCCGAGCGCGGCTTCGACCGCTACCTGCCGTCGAGCGTGCTGGTCACCGGCTTCGACATCATCTTCTTCTGGGTGGCGCGCATGATCATGGCCACCGACAGCTTCACCGGGAAGGTGCCGTTCCGCGACGTCTACATCACCGGCCTGATCCGCGACAAGGACGGGCAGAAGATGTCCAAGTCCAAGGGCAACGTGCTCGATCCGCTGGACATCATCGACGGCATCAGCATCGAGGACCTGGTCGCCAAGCGCACCACCGGGCTGATGCAGCCGCGCATGGCCGAGAAGATCGAGAAGGCCACGCGCAAGGAATTCCCCGAGGGCATCATCGCCCACGGCGCCGATGCGCTGCGCTTCACCATCGCCGCGCTGGCCGGCCACGGCCGCGACATCAAGTTCGACCTGGGCCGCGCCGAGGGCTACAAGAATTTCTGCAACAAGCTGTGGAATGCCAGCCGCTTCGTGCTGATGAACACGCGCCAGGAAGATGCGGACGCGGCGACAATCACGAACGCGTCGCCACGCGCCCAGATGGCGAACCACGCGGACACCGCTTTGAATGCCGGTTCAGCCACGCAACAGCCGGTGACCGATGCCGAGAAGTGGATCCTGCTGCGCCTGCAGGCGGTCACTGCCGAGGCACAGGCGCAGTTCGCCGCATACCGCTTCGACCTGCTCGCGCAGTGCCTGTACGAATTCGCCTGGAACGAGTTCTGCGACTGGTTCCTGGAACTGACCAAGCCGGCGCTGAACGGCGACGACGCGGCGGCCGCCGACAGTACCCGCCATACCCTGCTGCATGTGCTGGAAACCCTGCTGCGCCTGCTGCATCCACTGACCCCGTTCGTCACCGAGGAACTGTGGCAGCAGGTGGCGCCGCGCCTGGGCATCGCCGCGCCGACCATCTCGCTGCAGCCGTACCCGGACGCGGCGGCGATGGACGTGACCGGCTACGACGGCGCCGCGGCCGACGTGGAATGGCTGAAGGCGATGGTGTCGGCGCTGCGCCGCGTGCGCAGCGAATTGCAGGTGGCGCCGTCGCGGCAGGTGCCGCTGCTGCTGCAGGGCGGCCAGGCGCAGGACCGCGCGCGGGTCGAACGCTTTGCCGCGCAACTGCGCTTCCTGCTCAAGCTCGAGGCCATCCAGTGGCTGGATGACGGCGCGACCGCGCCGGCCGCAGCCACCGCGATCGTCGGCGAACTGAAACTGCTGGTGCCGCTGGAAGGCCTGGTCGACCTGGATGCCGAACGCCTGCGCCTGGACAAGGAGATCGCCCGCGTCGCGTCCGAGAAGGACAAGAGCGAAGCCAAGCTGGGCAAGTTCACCGACAAGGTGCCGGCCGCGGTGATCGAGCAGGAACGCCAGCGCCTGGCCGACTGGAGCGCGCAGTTGGACGGCCTGCGCGAGCAGCGCGCCAAGCTGTAGCCAGGCAGGGCGGCATGCGCATGCGCTGGCGCGTGCCGCCACCGTTACTCGTGCTGGTCGGTGCGGCAGGCGCCTGGGTCGCGGCCCGGGCATGGCCCGCGCCGACCTTGCTACTGCCGGGTCAACGCGCGCTGGGCGTGGTGCTGATCGTGGCTGGCGTGATCGCCAACGTGGCACCGAAACGGCATTTCCGCCGCGCCGGCACCACGGTGAACCCGCTGCAGCCGCACCGCGCCAGCGCGCTGGTGCAGTCCGGGCTGCATCGGCATTCGCGCAACCCGATGTACGTGGGTCACGCGCTGATGTTGCTGGGGTGGCTGCTGTGGCTCGGCCATCCCGCCGCCGGCGTGGCCCTGGCCAGTTACCTGCTGTACGTCGATCGCGTGCAGATTCCGCGCGAGGAAGCGGCGTTGCAAGCGCGCTTCGGCGCCGCGTATGTCGATTACTGCCGACGCGTGCGTCGCTGGCTGTAGAACACGCACTGCCCGCCGGGCACGATGCCCCCACCCCTCTCCACGCCGCCGCCCGGCCTTGCGGGCGGCGGCGCAGCGACGCCCTCAGAGTTTGCCGGCGCCGGCCTTGGCCTTGACGTCCGCCGCCACCTTGTTCGCCGGCAGCAGCGAATAGGTGTACGGCGGGGTCCAGCCGATGTTGTTGTTCCAGGAACAGGTCAGCGCCTGGCCGTTGAGCAGCGAGCCGAAGTCGCGGTAGACGCTGCCGCCGTAGTCGGCCGCGATCTTGTCGCAGCTGCTCACGCCGCTGATGTCGAAGACGTTGTTCTCGGAGAAGATCTTCGACTCCTTGCCCACGCCGTGCGCGTAGGAGAACGGATACACCGCGTTGCTGGTGCTGCCCACGTGGTAATTGTTGTAGAGGTGCACCTGGCCGAAGCGCACCCGCGGCGCGCGCGCGGAGATGTTCTCGAACAGGGTGTTGTGGATGGTCACCTTGAGCTTGCCGCTGTCGGTGCTGGAGGCGCTGTCGCTGGAGCCGATCAGGTTGTTCTTCTCGTGCGACTTGAACGCCGAGTAGGACACGGTGACGTAGTTGGCGCCCTTCTTGATGTCCAGCGCGCCGTCGTGGTGCTGTTTGGGTCGGCCGTTGGCGGTGCCGTTCTGGTCGTCGGTGCGGCGGCCGTCGGTGAAGGTCACATGGTCCACCCACACGTTGCTGGCGCCCTCGATGGTCATGCCGTCGTATTCGGAATTCCAGTTGCCGGCGCTGCCGTCGTTCGGATCCCACACCGGTTGCGGATCCCACGGATTCTCGATGGTCAGGTTGCGCACGATCACGTCGTTGGCCTTGACGTAGAAATAGCCCTCGCGGATCTCGGCGTTGCTGCCGACGCCGATCAGCGTGGTCTTGGTGGGCACGTCCAGGCGCGCGCGGCTCTTCATGTCCGCGGTGGTGCTGTACGGCGTGCCTTCGCTGATGTCGATGATGCCGTTGACCTTGATGATGCGGCCGTTGCTGCCGGCGCTGGCCTTCAGCGCGGCCTTCAGCTGCGCCGCGGTGCTGACGCTGTAGACATCGGCGGCGGCGGCCTTGGAGCCGCCCTTGGTGCCGCCGTTCTGCGTCGCCCAGCCGGTGCTGGCGACCTCCAGGCTGGCGTCGGCATGGGCGGCGCCGGCGATGCCGGCCAGGCACAGGGCCAGGCCAAAGGTGCGCAGCGGCGAGCGCGGCGATGGAGCGATGCGGGACTGCGTGGTCATCCTGGAAACCTCGTGAGCATGCGTGGTTTGGACGCAGGCGCGCGCGCTCCGCAGCAGCGGAATGCACGGCGACGCCTGCGCGGTCGCTGTCCCCTCGGACAACTGCGGGTCATGCCTTCGTGGGAGGCAGGCGCCGAAGAGGCGCGCACTGTAGGGACCGCGCGGCGTATGTAAAGGGACGATGTAGACACCCACGATCCAGCCGCACGATATGGGAGCCGCGTCGCACGAATTGCCTGCGCGCAACAGCGCGCCGCAGTGCCATCGCTGCGGGACAACAACGCTGTCCCACCGACAGAAGGCGACATTGCAGAGCTCGCCTGCGACGGCGCAAAAACGCCGGGAAAACCACAACAGGCGGGTAACGGCACACGTCGGTCATCGCCGATCGACGCGCACGCAGCGCAGCACATTGCACCGGCCAGACGCAGGCCAGCACTCACCCACACCGGCCGCTTGCGCCGATGCCTTCCGCACACACGCGGCGGCACCGCTCGAATGAAACCGCACGTCGCCCGTGGCGGACGCGCAGAGGCCTCAGGACATGCCGTCGAAGAACAGCTCGATCGCCATCACCAGCGCGTCCTCGCGGCCGTTCGCGGCCGGGTAGTAGCGCGGGCGCCGGCCGATCTCGTTGAAGCCTTCGCTGTGGTACAGGGCGATCGCATTGGGATTGGATGGGCGCACTTCCAGGAATACCCGGCGCGCGCCGAGGTCGACGCCGTACTTGATCAGCGCGCGCAGCAGCAGTCGGCCATAGCCGCGCGACTGCCGCTCCGGCGCCACGCAGACGTTGAGGATGTGCGCCTCGTCAGCAGCGACGCTGATCACCCCGTAGCCGACGATCGTGCCCTCCTCCACCAGCACCCAGCCCGGGTAACCGGCCTGCAGGCAGTCGCGGAAGATGCCGCGGGTCCAGGGGAAGGGATAGGCGCGGCGCTCGATCTCCATCACCGCATCCAGATCGGTTTCGCGCAAGGCGCGCAGCGTGGCCGCTGGTGCAGGCGCCGACCCGAGCGCGCTCATCGCGGCGTCCGCTTGCGCAGCGCGCGCAGCTGCGGCCACAGCGCGCGCTTGGCCGCCGCATTGCCGCGCAGTTCGTCCAGCGGCCAGGTCGCCATCAGCGCCTGCGTGGCCGGATCGTTGGGATTGAGGCCGGAAGCGCGCAGCAAGGCGATCTGCAGGCGATCGGGCAGGCGCAGGCCGACCCGACGCGCCGCTGCCGCAGGTGCCGCACGCACCGCGTCCGGCGCTTCCGCCGGTGGCGGCGGCGCCGACGCGCGGCGCCGTTCCGGCAACTCGGCGGCCGGCAGCTCGACGGCGCGGCCTCCCCGCGGTGGCGCCGATCCAGGCGCCGACCGCTGTACCGGCGCGACGGGCTCCACCTCCGGCGTCGGCGCCGGTTCGATCACCGCCGCGGCATCCACGTACACGGTGTGGCCGAGCGCCTGCAGCCAGCCGACCTGCTCGGCCGACCACAACGGCGCATCCATGGACGCGTGCTCGCTCATGTCGCGTCCGGCACCTTGCGCCAGCGCCGCCACAGCCACAGGCAGGGCCCGGACAGCGCGTACAACACGCCGATCGCCAGCAGCGCCCGCGCCAGGTCGATCACCAGCACCGCCAGCACGATCGGCGCCAGCACCAGCATCAGGAACGGCACCCGGTCGGTGCGCGGGCCCTTCTCGCCGCTGCCCTTGAAGCTCCAGAAGCGGATGCGGCTGACCATCAGCAGCGCCGCGGTCACGGTCAGGCCCAGCGCCACGTAACGCAGCTGTTCGCCGTCCCAGCCCAGCGAGCCGTCGGCGAAGGACCACACGAAGGCCATCATCAGCCCGGCCGCGGCCGGGCTGGCCAGGCCCACGAACCAGCGCTTGTCGACCGTGCCGACCTGGGTATTGAAGCGGGCCAGGCGCAGCGCGGCGCAGGCCGCGTACAGGAACGCCGCCGACCAGCCGACCCGGCCCAGCATGCTGCCATCGAACTTCAGCGCCGACAGCGACCAGTGGTACATCACCAGCGCCGGCGCCATGCCGAAGCTGACCAGGTCGGCAAGCGAGTCGTACTGCACGCCGAATTCGCTGCTGGTGCCGGTCAGCCGCGCCACGCGCCCGTCCAGCCCGTCCATCACCGCGGCCACGAACACCGCCACGCTGGCGTGCACGAACTGGCCGTTGGCGGCGGCGATGATGGCGTAGAAACCGGAGAACAGGCCGGCGGTGGTGAACAGGTTCGGCAGCAGGTAGATGGTGCGCGAACGGGGGGGCGGTCGGGATGAGTCCATCCCGTCAGTCTAATCGACTTGCCAGGCCCGTCGGCGGGTGCTGCAATCGGCGCTCCCGCCGCGCCCCTGGAGACCGCGATGCGCGCCCTGCCCCGGTTTTGCTGCCTGCCCCTGCTCGCCGTCAGCGGCATGCTCGGCGCCACCACCCTGTACCAATGGAAGGACGCGCAGGGCGTCACCCACTATGCCGAGACCCCGCCCCCCGGCGGCAAGTACCAGGTCCGCAAGGTCGACACCCGCGGCGACGCCCCGGCCGAGACGCCCGAGGCGGCCCCGGCCGAGAACGGCCAGTGCCTGACCGCGCGCAAGAACCTGGACATCCTCAACAAGCCCGGCAAGATCACCACCGACAGCGATGGCGACGGCAAGCCGGACGGGGAACTGGACGAATCCCAGCGCGGCGCGCAGAAGGCCCTGGCCGAGGCCGCGATCAAGGCCTACTGCTCGCCGGCGGCCGCACCCGCCAAGTAACCCGAACGCGCGGCGCCGGCCGCGGGCAATGCCCGCAGCGCCGGCAATGACTGGCAAAATGGGCGACCCGCCGTCTGCGAAGCCCCTCGATGCGCCTTTCCCAGTTCCACCTGCACACCACCAAGGAAACCCCGGCCGACGCCGAACTGGTCAGCCACCAGCTGATGCTGCGTGCGGGCATGATCCGCAAGCTCGCCTCCGGCCTGTACACCTGGTCGCCGCTAGGCCTGCGCGTGCTGCGCAAGGTGGAAGCGGTGGTGCGCGAGGAAATGAACCGCGCCGGCGCGGTGGAAGTGCTGTTCCCGACCATCCAGCCGCGCGAGCTGTGGGATGCCACCGGGCGCTGGAGCAAGTTCGGCGGGCTGATGCTGCGCATGCAGGACCGCAAGGAGCAGGACTACTGCTACAGCCCGACCGCCGAAGAGGCCGCCGCCGATTTCGCGCGCCAGGAACTCAACAGCTACAAGCAGCTGCCGGTCAACTTCTACCAGATCCAGACCAAGTTCCGCGACGAGATCCGGCCGCGCTTCGGGGTGATGCGCGCGCGCGAGTTCCTGATGAAGGACGCCTACTCGTTCCACCTGAGCGATGAAGACCTGGCGCGCGAATACGAGAACATGAAGGCGGCCTACATCCGCATCTTCACCCGCCTGGGGCTGCAGTTCCGCGCGGTGCAGGCCGATTCCGGCGACATCGGCGGCGACGCCTCGCAGGAATTCCACGTGCTGGCCGAGTCCGGCGAGGATTCGCTGGCGTTCTCCACCGGCTCGGACTACGCGGCCAACGTCGAAGCCGCGGTCGCCGCGGCACCGGCGCCGCGCGCGGCGGCAAGCGAGGAGCTGCGCAAGGTCGCCACGCCCACCCAGAAGACCTGCGAGGCGGTGGCCGAGCTGCTCGGCATCCCGCTGCAGCGCACGGTCAAGTCGGTGGCGGTGATGGCCGGCGAGCGCTTCGTGCTGGCGCTGGTGCGCGGCGACCACACGGTCAACGAGATCAAGCTGGGCAAGGTCGCCGGCCTGGCCGGCTACCGCATGGCCAACGAGGCCGAGATCCTCGCGCATCTGGGCAGCGAGCCGGGCTTCCTCGGCCCGCTGGGTCCGCGCCAGCCGATCCGCGTGGTCGCCGACCGCGACGTCGCGGCGCTGGCCGACTTCGTGGTCGGGGCCAACGAACGCGGCTTCCACCTGGCCGGGGTCAACTGGGGCCGCGACCTGCCGGAACCGGACGCCGTGGCCGACCTGCGCAACGTGGTCGAGGGCGAGCGCGCCCACGACGGCGGCGAGATCCGCCTGGCCCGCGGCATCGAGGTCGGCCATGTATTCCAGCTCGGCCGCCAGTACGCGCAGGCGCTGGATGCCACCGTGGTCGACGAGCACGGCAAGACCGTGACGCTGGCGATGGGCTGCTACGGCATCGGCATTTCCCGCATCGTCGCCGCGGCGATCGAGCAGAACCACGACGACGCCGGCATCCGCTGGCCGCAGCCGATGGCGCCGTGGACGGTGGCGGTGTGCGTGATCAATCCCAAGCGCGACCCGGCGGTCGACGCCGCCGGCGAGGCGTTGCTGGCGGAACTGCAGCAGGCCGGGCTCGATGCGGTGCTGGACGACCGCGGCCTGCGCCCCGGCGCGATGTTCGCCGATATCGAATTGATCGGCGTTCCGCACCGGGTGGTGGTCTCGGAACGGGGTTTGGCCGCCGGTACGTTCGAATATCGCGCGCGCAGCGGCGGCGATGCCGAACACCTGGACCGCGCCGCCTTGCTGGCGCGATTGCAGGGGTAATGTCTGGGGCCGGGAGATTATCCCGGCCCTTTTTCTTTACGCGCTCATCACGCTCGCAAGCGAATTCTCCGGATATCGCTGCAATTGAATACATCCCGTATAAGCGGATCGGGAAATGGTGCAGCGGTATCCCGCTTGCAGATGCCTGCCGGGAATAAGCCGAATATTTGTCAAACCGATAACACATCATTATCATTCTGCGCTGGCCAGGGAATGGCGGAAGGCCACCACCCATTTTCCGGAGTAAAGATGACCATCGATCTCAGCGGCCTGTCGGCCAAGCAATTGGGCGCGCTCATCAAGACCGCCAAGAAGCAGCAGTCCATCGTCGCCAAGCGCCCCCCCATCGCCAAGGTCCGCACCCAGCTGACCCGCCTGGCCAAGAGCCACGGCTACAGCATCGAGGAAGTCTTCGGTGGCGCCGCCCCCACCGCACGTGGCCGCAAGGCCGGCAAGCCGGGTCCGAAGCCGGGCCGCAAACTGGGCAAGGTTCCGCCGAAATACCGCAATCCCGCCAATGCCGCCGAAACCTGGACCGGCCGCGGCAAGCAGCCGCGCTGGCTGGCCGATCTGGTCGCCAAGGGCAAGAAGGTCGACGATTTCCTGATCGCCGGCGGCGCTGCCAAATCCGCCGCGCCGGCCAAGAAAACCGCCAAGAAGGCGGTCAAGCGCGTGGTCAAGAAGGCCAGCAAGAGCGCCGCGCCGAAGGCCTGATCCGCCGCGGTGACCGCAGTGAAAAACGCCGGCGCATGCCGGCGTTTTTTATTACCGGATTCAAAGATTCTTGCGCGCCGGTACCAGCAGATTGCCGAAAAGCAGGCCGGCGACCAGCGCCATCACGATATTGGTCACCGTCAGCAGTGCCGATTGCCCGACGAGCACGTCCTGCTGCTGCACCAGGGTCAACAGTCCGCGCAGACTGGCGCTGCCGGGCACCAGCATGATGATGCCCGGCAACCGGACCAGGGCCCCTGGCCGGTGCACGATGCGGCCGAACAGATTGCCGGCCGCGGTCAACACCATCGCCGACAGGAAGATGCCGACCGGGCTGCCCCAGGCGTCGCCGGCGAAGCGCGCGATCGCATAACCGGCTACCGATGCGGCCATCACGAACGGATAATCGCGGCCGCTGGCCTTGAACAGCAGCGCGAACGCATAGGCGGCGACCAGCAGCGAGGCCCATTCCACCCAGCCGTGCTGCGGCCGCGACGCCCGCACCATCGGCTCCAGGCCGAGCAGTTGCGCCAGGGTCACCGCGATCACCGCGCCGACGGTCAGCTTGAGGACGGTGGTGACCGCGCCGGCGAAGCGCGCCGTGCCCGAGACCCAGTGCTGGCTGGTCAGTTCGTTGACCGCATTGGTCAGCGCCATCCCCGGCAGCAGCACCACCAGCGAGGCGATGATCACCGTATTGAGATTGAGCGGCGCCACAAAACTGGCCACCAGGGTCGCGACGAAACCGGCCAGCAGCGCCGCCAGCGCGTCGTTGGCTTCCTTGGTCGCCGGGCGCTTGTCGGTGAGTTGGGTCAGCACGCCGATCAGCAGGCCGATCACCGTGGCGGTGGCGATGTCCAGCCACGGCAGGCGCCACAGCCCGGCCACGCCGGCCGCGGCCAGGCCGAAGCCGAGCACCTGCATCGCCACCCAGCGCCGCCCCGGCGGCTGGTCCAGCTGGCGCAGCGCGGTGTGGCCCTGGGCCACGCTCATGCGCCCACTGGCCACGTCGTCGGCGATGCGGTCGGCGACGCTGAGCTTGTGCAGGTCGTTGTCGCCCGGCGCCAGCCGCACCACGCGGGTGATGTCGCTGGAGCCGATCGCCTTGGTCGGGTCGCTGAAGCTGAGGATCAGCCCGGTCGGGTTGGACCAGGGTTCGCAATCCAGGTCCAGTTGCTGCGCCAGCGCCACCACCGCCGCCTCCAGCCGCTGCGCGGTGGTGCCATAGGTGTGCAGTCGCCCGGCGATGTCCGAGACGAAGGCGATGCGCTGCGCGTAGGTCGCGTTGGCGGAAGGACTGACGGTGGGAGCGGCGGGCATGTCGGCTAGTATGGCGCGAACGCCGCGCCCGGCCACCCCGTCGCGATCACCACATCTGCAACACGGGCGAAACAGGTATGCTCGCGCACCGGACGCCCCCATGATCGAACCGCAACCGCCCAAACTCAGCCAGGACGACCGAGACCCCTCGCGGGTGCGGCTGACCGGCAGTTGGACCCTGGCCACGGCCCTGGCCTCCTCGGAAGTGCTGCGCGGCATGCCGGCCGGCACCACCGGCATCGACGCCAGCGGCATCGGCCAGCTGGATTCGGCCGGGGTGCTGCAGCTGATGCGCTACGCCACCCGCAACGGCATCGCCCACGAGGCGCTGGATTTCCGCCAGGACCATCGCGCGCTGGTCTCGACCATCGAGGACGTCGCCGACGACCGCCCCAAGCGCAAGCGCGACTACGGTTTCGCCGCGGCGCTGGAACGCCTGGGCTACGCGGTGCATCGCAACGGCAAGGAAATCGTCGCCCTGGTCGGCTTCCTCGGCGAGACCCTGGTCAAGATGATGCGCCTGGTGCATGAGCCGCGGCGCTTTCGCCTGACCTCCACCGTGCACCACATGGAGCAGGTCGGCCTGGACGCGGTGCCGCTGGTGGCGCTGCTGTCGTATCTGGTCGGCGCGGTGATCGCCTTCCTCGGCTCGACCATCCTGCGCGACTTCGGCGCCGAGATCTATGTGGTGGAGCTGGTCAGCATCGCCTTCCTGCGCGAGTTCGCGGTGCTGCTGACCGCGATCGTGCTCGCCGGGCGCACCGCCAGTGCGTTCACCGCGCAGATCGGCGCGATGAAGGCGCGCGAAGAGGTCGACGCGATCCAGACCCTGGGCCTGGACCCGATGGACCTGCTGGTGATCCCACGGCTGGTGGCGCTGATGCTGATGCTGCCGCTGCTGACCTTCGTGGCGATGATCGCCGGCCTGGCCGGCGGCGTCACCGTCGGCGCCTTCGACCTCGGCATCCCGCCGCAGATGTACCTGGCGCGCATGCACGACACCATCGATATCCGGCACATGCTGGTCGGGCTGTCCAAGGCCCCGATCTTCGCCATCGTGATCGGCCTGATCGGCTGCCTGGAAGGGCTGCGGGTGGAAGGCACCGCGCAATCCGTCGGCGAGCGCACCACCTCCAGCGTGGTGCAGACGATCTCGCTGGTGATCATCATCGACGCGATCGCCGCGCTGTGGTTCATGAACATGGGGTGGTGATGGAGCCGGGATTGGAAAGTAGGCATTGGGGATTCGTTGAAGCCGGGCGCTGCGCGCCTGGGCGGGAGCGGTTGCGTTGACCAATCCCGAATCCCAAATCCCGAATCCCGAATTGGCCATCTCCGTCCGCGGCCTGGTCAATCGCTTCGGCACCCAGACCGTGCACGAGGACCTGGACCTGGACGTGCGCCGCGGCGAGATCCTCGGCGTGGTCGGCGGCTCGGGCACCGGCAAGTCGGTGCTGATGCGCACCATCCTCGGCCTGCGCGACCCCGATGCCGGCAAGATCCAGGTGCTCGGCGTGGATACCGACTCCGGTCGCCGCGCCGATCGCCTGCACGTGGAGCGCAATACCGGCGTGCTGTTCCAGGACGGCGCGCTGTTCTCCTCGCTGACCGTCGGCGAGAACGTGCAAGTGCCGCTGAAGGAGCATTTCGGCGAACTGCCCGACAGCTGGCATTACGAGCTGGCGCTGCTGAAGGTGAAGCTGGCCGGCCTGCCCGCCGACGCATTGAACAAGCTGCCCTCGCAGCTGTCCGGCGGCATGCGCAAGCGCGCCGGGCTGGCGCGTGCGTTGGCGCTGGACCCGCCGCTGCTGTTCCTGGACGAGCCCACCGCCGGCCTGGACCCGATCGGCGCGGCCGCCTTCGACCGGCTGATCCGTACCCTGCAGGAAGCCCTGGGGCTGACCGTGTTCCTCATCACCCACGACCTGGACACCTTGTACGCTATCTGCGACCGCGTGGCGGTGCTGGCCGACCGCAAGGTCATCGCCAACGCGCCGTTGGCCGAGATCGAGCAAGTGGACCACCCGTGGATCCAAGAGTATTTCCACGGCCCGCGCGCGCGCGCCGCGCGCGATGCCAAGACCGCCTGGACCGAGACCCCCTGAGCCCATGGAAACCAAAGCCAATTACGTGCTGATCGGCGCCTTCACCATCGTGGTGGGGATCGCGCTGCTGCTGTTCGGACTCTGGGCCGCCAAGTACTCCTCCGACCGCACCTGGCAGGAATACCGCGTGGTGTTCCGCGAGGCGGTGACCGGCCTGTCGGTCGGCAGCCCGGTGCAGTACAACGGCATCGCGGTGGGCTCGATCACCGAGCTGACCCTGGCGCCGAACGACCCGCGCCAGGTGGTGGCGCGGATCCGGGTCAACTCGACCACGCCGATCAAGAGCGACACCCGCGCCAAGCTGGGCATCACCAGCCTGACCGGCCCGTCGATCATCCAGCTCTCCGGCGGCACCCCGGAAGCGCCGTCGCTGACCTCGATCGACAACAGCGATGCGCCGATCATCCAGACCACGCCCTCGGCGCTGCAGAACATCACCGACACCGCCAACCGCATCGTCGAACGCCTGGACGAAGTGCTCAGCGACCGCAACGTCGCCAGCATCACCGCCACCCTGCACAACCTGGAGACCATCAGCGGCGGCCTGGCCGACCGCGACCAGGGCATGCAGTCGCTGATCGTCAGCGCGCGCGACGCCGCGCGCAACCTGGACACCACGCTCAAGACCACCAACGGCACCATCCAGCGCCTGGACCAGAATCTGGTGCAGCAGCTGCCGCCGATCCTGGACAAGCTGGAGGACACGCTGAGCAAGCTGGATTCGGCCGCGGGCAATGCCGACAAGATCCTTGGCGAGAACCGCTCGGCGATCAACAGCTTCGCCAACGACGGCCTCGGCCAGCTCGGCCCGACCCTGACCGAACTGCGCGGCCTGATCCGCGACCTGCGCCGGGTCAGCGACCGCCTGGACAACAACCCCGCGCGCTACCTGCTCGGCCGCGACGCCCCGAAGGAGTTCAAACCCAAATGAAGCCGATGCGCGCCTTCCTCCTGCTCGCCGTGCCGGCCCTGCTGCTGGCCGGCTGTTCGCTGCCCGGCGGCAACAAGGAGCCGGTGACGATCTACGCGCCGGACGTGCGGGTGACCGCCGACCCGGCCTGGCCGCAGGTGAGCTGGCAACTGGCACTGACCAAGCCCAGCGCCGCGCGCGTGGTCGACAGTTCGCGCATCGCGGTGCGGCCGACGCCCGACGAACTGCAGGTGTACGGCGGCGTCAGCTGGGCGCAGCCGGCCACCGACATGCTCGAGGACATGCTGCTGCGCGGGTTCGAGGATTCCGGGCGCATCCCCGGCGTGGCCCGGCTCGGCACCGGCATTCGCGCCGACTACAAGCTGCTGCTGGACCTGCGGCGTTTCGAAGCGGACTACGCCGGGCGCGCGGTGCCGTCGGCCACCATCGAACTCAATGCCAAACTGCTGTACAGCGCCGACCAGCGCGTGGTCGCCTCGCGCACCTTCCTGGTGACCCAGCCGGCCGCCGGCACCGCCGAATCGCAGGTGGTCGACGCCTTCGGCCAGGCCATGTCGCAACTCGGCCACGATGTGGTCGGCTGGACCCTGCAGCAGGGCCAGGCCGACGCGGCCACGGCGATGGCGCCGAGCGTTCCGCCGCCGGCCAGCCCGAAGCCGCCGCGGCGCTGATTGCTCCCCTGATTGCTCCCCTCTCCCACCGGGAGAGGGGTCGGGGGTGAGGGTACGGCGGCTGCGGAGTCATTTCTCCAGACACATCCCTAGCGCCCGAACCCTCATCCGCCCCTTCGGGGCACCTTCTCCCGGAGGGAGAAGGGATCAAGTCCCCCCATGACCGCTCTGCTCCCCTCTCCCACCGGGAGAGGGGTCGGGGGTGCGGGTACGGCGGCTGCGGAGTCATTTCTCCAGACACATCCCTAGCGCCCGAACCCTCATCCGCCCCTTCGGGGCACCTTCTCCCGGTGGGAGAAGGGATCAGGGCAAGGAAGGCGCAATGCGGCGGAACGTCAGGTTGATCCGCTCGCCGACCGGCTTGGCGGTGCGCGGTAGGGCGTGCCGGTACAGGCGCTGGGTGTCGCCCGCCATCAGCAGCAATCCGCCGGAGCTCAGTTCCAACGCCTGGCGCAGCGCCGGCTGCTGGCGATGGCGCAACACGAAGCGACGCGACGCGCCCAGGCTCAGCGAGGCGATCACCGGCGCCGGGCCGAGTTCGCGCTCGTCGTCGCTGTGCCAGCCCATCGCATCGCGGCCGTCGCGGTAGCGGTTGGCGAGCACGCTGTTGAACGCCACCCCGGTCTCGGCCGCCAGCCGCGCACGCAGCGGCAGCAGCGCCGGCGGCCACGGATGCGGCGCGAAGCGGGTACCGGAATAGCGGTAGCTGGCGTCGGCATCGCCGATCCAGCAGCTCAGCCGCGGCGAATCGACCAGCTTGCCGAACAGGCGGATCCGGTGCACTTCCCAAGGCACCTCGCGCAGCAACTGCGCGCACAGCGCCGTCGCCGCGGCCGGGTCCAGCCACTCGGGATACCAGCGCAACTCGGCGCCGGGCAGATCAAGTTCCATCGCGCCACGCTAGCACGCCCGCCCCCACCATACGCCGGCGTTCGGAATTTGCCCCTTCACGCGCAAACCCTGAAAATGCAGGCAGCCAGAACGAGCCAACGGGAGCGGAACAGATGACGGGAACCGAGGGCGGCGCCAACGCGCCGCAGCCAGTGGAGCGCGACGTCATGGAGTACGACGTCGTCACCGTCGGCGCGGGCCCGGCCGGGTTGGCGTTCGCGATCCGGCTCAAGCAGCTCAACCCCGACATCTCGGTCTGCGTGATCGAGAAGGCCAGCACCATCGGGGCGCACATCCTGTCCGGCGCGGTGATCGAACCGGCGCCGCTGGATGCGCTGCTGCCGGGCTGGCGCGACAACCCGCCGCCGATCTGCGTGCCGGCGGCCGAGGACGAGTTCTGGTACCTGAGCAAGGACGGCGGGCACAAGTTCCCGATGGTGCCGCCGGGCATGCGCAACCACGGCAACTTCATCGTCAGCCTCGGCGCCATGTGCGCCTGGCTCGCACCTCAGGCCGAGGCGCTGGGCGTGGAGATCTACCCCGGCTTCGCCGCCGCCGAGACCCTGCATGCCGAGGACGGCACGGTGCTGGGCGTGCGCATCGGCGACATGGGCGTGGCCAAGGACGGATCGCACAAGCCGGGCTACACCGCCGGCATCGACATCCGCGCCAAGGTCACGGTGCTGGCCGAAGGCGCGCGCGGACACCTGACCAAGCGCCTGATCGCGCGTTTCGCGCTCGACGCCGGCCACGATCCGCAGGCGTTCTCGATCGGCATCAAGGAGCTGTGGCAGTTGCCCGAGGGCCGCGTCAGCCCCGGCAAGATCGTGCACACCCTGGGTTGGCCGGCCGACAGCAAGACCTACGGCGGCAGCTTCCTGTATCACCTGGAGAACAACCAGGTGGCGCTAGGCTACGTCAGCGGCCTGGACTACCACGATCCCGAATACCGGCCGTGGGAAGCCTTCCAGCAGTGGAAGAACCACCCGATGATGAAGTCGCTGCTGGAAGGCGGCAGCATCCTCTCGGCCGGCGCGCGCGCCATCGCCAGCGGTGGCTGGCAGTCGCTGCCGAAGGTGGAGATGCCCGGCGCGCTGCTGATCGGCGACACCGCCGGCCTGCTCAACGTCCCCAAGATCAAGGGCACCCATCAGGCGATCCGCAGCGGCATGCTCGCCGCCGAACACCTCGCCGCCGGCGCCGCGCTCGACCCGGCCGGCTTCGACGCGCGCCTGCGCGGCTCGGAGGTGATGGCCGAGTTGCGCCAGGTACGCAACATCAAGCCCGGTTTCAAGAAGGGGCTGTGGTTCGGCCTGCTCAATGGCGCGTGGGAAACCCTGGTCAAGGGCGCCTCGCCGTGGACGCTCAAGGTCGGCGCCGACTGGAAGAGCCTGGACCGGCTGGGCGAGCACGAGCAGCCCAAGCGCGACTACGTGCAGCGCGAACTGGCCCCGCGCGATCGCCTGCAGGGCGTGTACTTCGCCGCCACCGAGCACGACGAGGACCAGCCGGTGCACCTGCACGTGCTCGATCCGCAGATCTGCGTGACCCGCTGCACCGAGGAGTACGGCAACCCGTGCACGCGTTTCTGCCCGGCGGCGGTGTACGAGATCGTCGACGACGCGGCCGGCAAGCGCCTGCAGATCAACGCCGCCAACTGCGTGCATTGCAAGACCTGCGACATCAAGGATCCCTACGCGATCATCGACTGGGTGACGCCGGAAGGCGGCTCCGGGCCGAACTACCAGAACCTGTGAGCGCAGGCCTGCCCGCGCGCCTGAAAACCGCGCTGTACCTCACGCTGCGCGCGGGCTTTCGCGTCCTGCCGCTGGCGCCGGCGCAGCGCGATCGCCTGCGCGCGCGCTTCCTGGAGCGCCATGCGGATCTGGTGCCGCCGCCGCCGCGCGGGCGCGCCACCGACGGGCACGGCGAACGCCGGCCGCGCGCGCGCGCCGACGAACGCGCGATCGGCCACGTGTCCTCGCAGGAAGCGCCATTGCCCACGCCACTGCCGGCCACCGTGGTGGCGTTCTACCTGCCGCAGTTCCATCCGATCCCGGAGAACGACGCCTGGTGGGGCACCGGCTTCACCGAATGGCGCAACGTCACCCGCGCGCTGCCGCAGTTCGAGGGACATGTGCAGCCGCGGCTGCCGGCGGACCTGGGGTTCTACGACCTGCGCAACCCGCAGAGCATGCGGCAGCAGGTGGCGCTGGCGAAGCAGTACGGCATCGGCGCGTTCTGCTTCTACTTCTATTGGTTCGGCGGCAAGACCCTGCTGGAGACGCCGCTGCGGCAGTGGCTGGACGATCCCACGCTGGAGCTGCCGTTCTGCCTGTGCTGGGCCAACGAGCAATGGTCGCGGCGCTGGGACGGCCGCGGCGACGACGTGCTGATGGCGCAGGCGCACAGCGCGCAGGACGACCTGGACTTCATCGCGCACGTGGCCGACTACCTGCGCGACCCGCGCTGCCTGCGCGTGGATGGCCGGCCGATGCTGCTGGTGTACCGCCCGCATCTGCTGCCGGATCCACAGGCCACCGCCACGCGCTGGCGCGACTGGTGCCGAGAACACGGCATCGGCGAATTGCACCTGGCCTACGTGCAGGGCTTCGAGCGGCCGGACCCGCGCGACATCGGTTTCGACGCGGCGGTCGAGTTCCCGCCGAACATGAGCAATCCCCGCTCGCTGGCCGCCGAGCAGCACCTGCTCAATCCCGACTACAGCGGCGCCGTGCTGGATTGGCGCGCCCTGGCCGCGGAGATCGCCGCGCGCCCGCTGCCCGACTATCTGCTGTATCCGGGCGTCAACCCGGGCTGGGACAACGAAGCGCGCCGTCCCGGCGCCGGCCGCGTCTATCTGCACGCCTCGCCGCGCGGCTACGAGGACTGGCTGCGCACCACCATCCATACCAGGCTGCAGGGTCGCCGCGCCGAGCAGCGCCTGGTGTTCGTCAACGCCTGGAACGAGTGGGCCGAAGGCGCCGTGCTGGAACCGGATGCGCGGCTGGGCCATGCCTATCTCGATGCAACCCGCCGCGCGCTGGCGCCACTGCCGGCGCGCGACGCGACGCCGCACGCGATCGTCCACGCCTGGTATCCGGACGTGCTGCCGGAACTGCTGGCGCAACTGGCCGCGAGCGCCCTGCCGTGGCGTCTGCTGGTCACCACCTCGCCCGACCAGGCCGATGCGGTGCGCGCGCACCTGCGTGCGTGCGCGTTGCCGTCCGAGGTGATGGTGCTGGAGAACCGCGGCCGCGACATCCTGCCGTTCCTGCACGCCGCCGAGCGGCTGCTGCGCGATGGCGTGGACGTGGTGCTGAAACTGCATACCAAGCGCAGCACCCATCTGCACAACGGCGATGCCTGGCGCACCGAACTGCTGCAACGCCTGGCCGGCGCCGACCGTGCCGCGCGCGTGCTGCAGGCCTTCGCGCAGGAGCCTGCGCTCGGCCTGGTCGCGCCCGAAGGCCATCTGCTGCCGTTGGCCGAATTCTGGGGCGGCAACCGCGCGGCCGCCGACTACCTGCTGCGCCGGACCGGCCACAGCGACGCGCGCCTGGAGCAGGCGCAGTTCATCTCGGGCAGCATGTTCTGGGCACGCCTGGACGCGCTGCGGCCGCTGCTGGACAGCGGCCTGTGCCCTTCCGAATTCGAGGCCGAGCACGGGCAACTTGACGCCACCCTGGCGCATGCGGTGGAACGGCTGGCGGCGCCGCTGGCCGAGCGCGCCGGCTACCGGGTGGCCACCGTGGCCGACCTGCTCGGCCAGCCACCGCCGGTATCCACCACCGACTACGCCTACGCGCAGCGCAGCGCCTGAGCGGCGCAGCGCGCCCTTACCCGCGCCGGAACGGCACGCCGGTCTTGGCGACCAGTTCGGCCTCTTCCACGCCCTCGGCGGTTTCCACCAGCACCAGGCCGCTGTCGGTGACGTCGAACACGGCCAGGTCGGTGATGATGCGATCGACCACGCCGACACCGGTCAGCGGCAGATCGCAGGCCGGCAGGATCTTGTGGCTGCCGTCCTTGGCCACGTGTTCCATCAGCACCACCACGCGCTTGACCCCGGCCACCAGGTCCATCGCGCCGCCCATGCCCTTGACCATCTTGCCCGGCACCATCCAGTTGGCCAGGTCGCCCTTCTCGCTGACCTGCATCGCGCCGAGGATGGCCAGGTCGATATGGCCGCCGCGGATCATCGCGAAGGAATCGTGGCTACCGAAGTAGCTGGCGCCGGCGCGGGCGGTGACGGTCTGCTTGCCGGCATTGATCAGGTCGGCATCGACCTCGTCCTCGCTGGGGAACGGACCGATGCCGAGCAGGCCGTTCTCCGATTGCAGCCACACGTCCACGCCCTCGGGAATGTGGTTGGCGACCAGGGTCGGCAGGCCGATACCCAGATTCACGTAGGCGCCGTCGGTGAGTTCGCGGGCGGCGCGCTGCGCCATGTCGTCGCGGGTCCAGGCCATGTCAGGCGTCCTTCTGGCGCAGGGTGCGCTGTTCGATGCGTTTTTCGGGATGCGGGTTGTGCACGAGGCGGTCGACGTAGATGCCGGGCAGGTGCACCTGGTCCGGATCCAGGCTGCCGGTCTCCACCACTTCTTCGACCTCGGCGATGCAGAGCTTGCCGGCCATCGCGCAGGCCGGGTTGAAATTGCGCGCGGTCTTGCGGAACACCAGGTTGCCGGCGGCATCGGCCTTCCACGCCTTGACCAGGGCCACGTCGGCGCGCAGGGCGGTCTCCAGCACGTAATGCTTGCCGTCGAACTCGCGGGTCTCCTTGCCCTCGGCCACCACGGTGCCGTAGCCGGTAGCGGTGAAGAACGCGGGGATGCCCGCACCGCCGGCACGCAGGCGTTCCGCCAGGGTACCCTGCGGATTGAATTCCAGTTCCAGTTCGCCGGCCAGGTACTGGCGTTCGAACTCCTTGTTCTCGCCGACGTAGGACGAAATCATCTTGCGGATCTGCCGCGTCGCCAGCAGTTGGCCCAGGCCGAAGCCATCGACGCCGGCATTGTTGGAGATCACCGTGAGGCCGCTGACGCCGCTGTCGCGCAAGGCAGCGATCAAGGCCTCGGGGATGCCGCACAGGCCGAAGCCGCCGACCGCCAGGGTCTGCCCGTCCGCCACCACGTCGGCCAGCGCCGTGGCCGCATCGGGGTAAAGCTTGCCGCGCCGCCCGCCCGCAAGGGTAGTGGTGTCGCCCATTCGCCAGCTCCGCGTTGGAAATAGGCGCGTAGTCTAGCCGCTCGCCGCGCCGGACCCCCGCCGCACCGCCGCAACGACCGATTAAGCGGCGGAACGTTACACTCGGGTTTCCCCCAACTAGGACCCTCTTCCTATGTCGCTTCCCGCATTCAAGGCCTACGACATCCGCGGTCGCGTTCCCGACGAACTGAACGAGGACTTGGCGCGCCGCATCGGCGTGGCGCTGGCGGGGCAGTTGCAGAGCGGCCCGGTGGTGGTCGGCCATGACGTGCGCCTGGCCAGCCCCGCGCTACAGGCGGCACTGTCGGCGGGCCTGCGCGCCAGCGGCCGCGAGGTCATCGACATCGGCCTGTGCGGCACCGAGGAAGTGTATTTCCAGACCGACCACCTGCAGGCCGCCGGCGGCGTGATGGTCACCGCCAGCCACAACCCGATGGACTACAACGGCATGAAGCTGGTGCGCGAGAACGCGCGCCCGATCAGCTCCGATACCGGCCTGTTCGCGATCCGCGACACCGTCGCCGCCGACACCGCGCCGGCCGCGGCGCCGACCGCCGCCGAGCATCACCGCCCGGACAAGAGCGCCTACATCGAGCACCTGCTCAGCTACGTCGACCGCGCCACGCTCAAGCCGCTGAAGCTGGTGGTCAACGCCGGCAACGGCGGCGCCGGTGCCATCATCGACCTGCTGGCGCCGCACCTGCCGTTCGAGTTCGTGCGCGTCTTCCACGAGCCGGACGGCCACTTCCCCAACGGCATTCCCAACCCGCTGCTACCGGAGAACCGCGCCGCCACGGCCAATGCGGTCAAGCAGCACGGCGCCGACTTCGGCATCGCCTGGGACGGGGACTTCGACCGCTGCTTCTTCTTCGACGCCGACGGCCGCTTCATCGAGGGCTACTACCTGGTGGGCCTGCTGGCGCAGGCGATCCTGGCCAAGCAGCCGGGCGGCAAGGTCGTGCACGACCCGCGCCTGACCTGGAACACGATCGAACAGGTCGAGGAGGCCGGCGGCATTCCGGTGCTGTGCAAGAGCGGGCATGCCTTCATCAAGGAGAAGATGCGCAGCGAAAACGCCGTGTACGGCGGCGAGATGAGCGCGCACCACTACTTCCGCGAATTCGCCTACGCCGACTCGGGGATGATCCCGTGGCTGCTGATCGCCGAACTGGTGTCGCAATCCGGCCGCTCGCTGGCCGACCTAGTCGAGGCGCGCATGCAGAAGTTCCCGTGCAGCGGCGAGATCAACTTCAAGGTCGCCGACGCCAAGGCGGCGGTGGCGCGGGTGATGGAACACTTCGCCTCGCATGCGCCGACGCTGGACTACACCGACGGCGTCAGCGCCGAATTCGCCGACTGGCGCTTCAACCTGCGCAGTTCCAACACCGAGCCGCTGCTGCGCCTGAACGTGGAAACCCGCGGCGATGCGGCGTTGCTGGAACAGCGTACCCAGGAGATCTCCGAGCTGCTGCGCGGCTGATCCCGACACCCTCCCCCACCCACAGACGCACTATGGAGTTCCCCCGCCCATGAGCGACGTCCTTCCCATCATCCTGTCCGGCGGTTCCGGCACGCGCCTGTGGCCGTTGTCGCGCGAGTCGTATCCCAAGCAATTCCTGCCACTGGTCGGCGAGCAGAGCATGCTGCAGGCCACCTGGCAGCGCGCGGCGCCGGTCGCCGCGCATGCGCCCATCGTGGTCGCCAACGAAGAACACCGCTTCGTCGCGGCCGAGCAGTTGCAACAGATCGGCGTGAAGCCGCATGCGATCCTGCTCGAACCCAAGGGCCGCAACACCGCCCCGGCGATCGCCGTGGCGGCGCTGGAGGCCTCACGCGATGGCGCCGATCCGCTGTTGCTGGTCCTGCCCTCCGATCATGTGATCGGCGACGAGGCGGCGTTCCAGGCAGCGGTGCGCGTGGCCGCCATCGCGGCCGAGCAAGGCAAGCTGGTGACGTTCGGGATCAAGCCGACCGCACCGGAAACCGGCTACGGCTACATCAAGGCGGCCGCCGGCGATGGCGCGCGCGCGGTCGAGCGCTTCGTCGAAAAACCCGACTTGGCCACCGCGAAAAGTTATCTGGCGTCGGGCGAGTATTACTGGAACAGCGGCATGTTCCTGTTCCGCGCCTCGCGCTACCTGGAAGAACTGCGCAAGTTCCAGCCCGCCATCGCTGATGCCTGCACCAAGGCGTGGCAGTCGGCAAAGCGCGACGCCGACTTCACCCGTCTGGACAAGGACGCCTTCGCCGCCAGCCCCTCCGACTCCATCGACTACGCGGTGATGGAAAAGACCGCCGACGCGGTGGTGGTGCCGCTAGACGCCAAGTGGAGCGACGTCGGCTCCTGGTCGGCGCTGCTGGACGTGTCGCCGCAGGATGCCAACGGCAATGCCCACCACGGCGACGTGATCGAGATCGATTGCCGCAACACCTACGCCTACGGCTCGCGCCTGATCGCGATGGTCGGCCTGCAGGACGTGGTGGTTGTGGAGACCGACGACGCGGTGCTGGTCGGCCACCGCGAACGCATCCAGGAAGTGAAGGACATCGTCGCCAGGATCAAGGCCAACGGCCGCTCCGAAGCCACCTGGCACCGCAAGGTGTACCGTCCGTGGGGCGCCTACGACTCGATCGACAACGGCCAGCGTTTCCAGGTCAAGCGCATCACGGTCAAGCCCGGCGCCACGCTGAGCCTGCAGATGCATCACCACCGCGCCGAGCACTGGATCGTGGTGAGCGGTACCGCCGAAGTCACCCGTGGCGAGGAAGTACTGCTGCTCACCGAAAACCAGAGCACCTACATCCCGCTCGGCGTGACCCACCGCCTGAAGAACCCCGGCAAGCTGCCGCTGGAGTTGATCGAAGTGCAGTCGGGTAGCTACCTGGGCGAGGACGACATCGTGCGCTTCGAGGACACCTACGGGCGCACCTGAGTCCGGCACACGCCACAACGCAAAGAGCCGGGCACTGCCCGGCTCTTTGCTTTTCGGCTGCGTGCTTTTTCTGCCGCGTACGGCAGGTCAGGCGGCCGGTGCTGCCGTGGCGAGTTCACCGATCACCTGGCGCAGGCCATCGCGCCACTGCGGCAGTTCCAGCGCGAAATCGCGCTGCAGGCGCGACACGTCCAGGCGCGAGTAGGCCGGGCGCTTGGCCGGGGTCGGATACTCCGCGGTGGTGATCGGCAGCACCCGCGGCGCGCGCGACAGCAGGCCCGCCGCCACCGCCTCGGCGAAGATCGCCTCGGCGAAGCCGTGCCAGGTGGTCTCGCCGGCCGCGGTCAGATGCCAGGTCCCGGACGGCAGCGTCGCGCGCTGCGCCAGCACGCGCGCAGTGACATCGGCGATCAGCGCCGCCGGAGTCGGCGTGCCGACCTGATCGGCGACCACCCGCAGTTCGTCGCGGTCGGCGCCGACGCGCAGCATGGTGCGCAGGAAATTGTGTCCGTGCGCGGCATACACCCAGGCGGTGCGGAAGATCAGGTGCTGCGCACCGGAAGCGCGGATCGCCTCCTCGCCGGCCAGCTTGGTGGCGCCGTACACGCCCAGCGGCGCGGTCGGTGCATCCTCGGGATAAGGCTGCGCGCCCTGGCCGTCGAACACGTAGTCGGTGGAGTAATGCACCAGCGGCACGCCCTGCGCCGCACACCAGGTGGCGATCGCCGCCGGCGATTCGGCATTGGCACGGCGGGCGGCCTCTGCGTCCTGTTCGGCGCGATCGACCGCGGTGTAGGCCGCGGCGTTGACCACCGCCGTCGGCCGCAGCCGGTCCAGCAGTTCGCCCAGCGTCTGCGGCTGGTCGAAATCGGCGCGCTCGCAGGCGCTGCCGTCGGGCAACTGGCCGCTGCGCGTGGTCGCGAGCACCGGCCCCTGCGCCGCCAGCGCGCGCAGCAGCTCCTGCCCGACCTGGCCGTTGCCGCCGAAGACCAGCACGCTCATGGCTGGTAGACCGGCAGGCGCTCGACCGGGATATCGGCCAGGAACGGCGCGACAGCGTCCTTGCCCGACAGCACCGGCTCGGAGATCGGCCAGTCGACGCCGATCGCGGCATCGTCCCAGCGCACGCCAGCGTCGGCTTCCTTGACGTACACGTCGGTACACAGATAGCTGAACACCGCACGCTCCGACAGCACGGCAAATCCGTGCGCGAAGCCTTCCGGAATCCAGAACTGCTTCTTGTTCTCCGCGCTCAGCACCACCGCGGCCCAGCGGCCGAAGTGGGGCGAGCCATGACGTATGTCGACGGCGACGTCGTACACCTCGCCCTCGAGGACGCTGACCAGCTTGCCCTGTGGCCGCGGCCACTGGTAATGCAGGCCGCGCAGCACGCCCTTGGCCGAGGTGGAGACGTTGCTCTGCACGAACTTGGTGGGCAGTCCGTGCTCGCCGAAACGCTCGGCGTTCCAGGTCTCGAAGAAATAGCCACGCGCATCGCCGAACACCGCCGGCTCGATCACCACGCAGCCGGGCAGATTGGTTTCAATCACTTTCACGGAACGGTTCCTCGTACAGCCAGTTCATGCAGATAGGTGCCATAAGCGTTCTTGCGCAGCGGAGCGGCAAGTTTCTCCAGCTGCGCCGCATCGATCCACCCGTTCCCGAAGGCGATCTCTTCCGGGCAGCAGACCTGCAGGCCCTGCCGCGACTGGATGGTCTCGATGAAATTGGAGGCTTCGTGCAGCGACTGGTGGGTACCGGTATCCAGCCAGGCATAGCCACGGCCCAGCGCTTCCAGATGCAGTTCACCAGCTTCCAGGTAACGGCGATTGAGATCGGTGATCTCCAGTTCGCCGCGCGGCGAGGGCTTCAGTTCCGCGGCATGGTCGCTGGCCTGGCCATCGTAGAAATACAGGCCGGTGACCGCATAGTTGGAGCGCGGCTTGGCCGGCTTTTCCTCGATGTCGATGACCTTGCCGGACGCGTCGAACTCGGCCACGCCGTAGCGCTCGGGGTCGTTGACCCAGTAGCCGAAGACGGTGGCCCCATGCTGCCGCGCATCGGCACGGCGCAGGGTCTCGGTCAGGCCATGGCCGTGGAAGATGTTGTCGCCCAGCACCAGGCAGCTCGGCTTGCCGGCGACGAAGTCGCGGCCGATCAGGTAGGCCTGGGCCAGCCCGTCCGGACTCGGCTGCACCGCGTACTGGATATCCATGCCCCACTGCGCGCCATCGCCCAGCAGCGCCTGGAACAGCGCCTGCTCGTGCGGGGTGTTGATGATCAGCACCTCGCGGATCCCGGCCAGCATCAGCACGCTGAGCGGGTAATAGATCATCGGCTTGTCGTACACCGGCAACAGCTGCTTGCTGACGCCCTTGGTGATCGGATACAGCCGCGTGCCGGAGCCGCCAGCGAGGATGATGCCCTTGCGTTGTGTCATGAGGTGCTTCCTATGGACGTCCGCATGTGGATGTGCGGACGCATGCGAGGGACGCGGGTTATGCCGCGGTGCCGATCCGTTCCAGCCGATAGCTGCCATCGAGCACGCCCTGCACCCAGTCCTGATGGCTCAGGTACCAGTCCACGGTGAGCGCGATGCCCTGTTCGAAGGTGTACTTCGGCTCCCAGCCCAGTTCGTTCTTCAGCTTGGAGGCGTCGATGGCGTAGCGGCGATCGTGGCCGGGCCGGTCGGCGACGTAGGTGATCTGGCTGACGCGCGGCTTGCCGTCTTCGCGCGGACGCCGTGCGTCCAGCAGCGCGCAGATCGCCTGCACCACTTCGATGTTCTGCTTCTCGGAATTGCCGCCGACGTTGTAGGTCTCGCCCACTTTGCCCTTGGCCAGCACGGTGCGGATCGCTTCGCAGTGGTCGCCGACGAACAGCCAGTCGCGCACCTGCTTGCCGTCGCCGTACACCGGCAGCGGCTCGCCGGCCAGCGCCTTGGCGATCACCAGCGGAATAAGCTTCTCCGGAAAGTGGTAGGGGCCGTAGTTGTTGGAGCAGTTGGTGGTCAGCACCGGCAGGCCGTAGGTGTGGTGGAACGCGCGCACCAGATGGTCGGAGGCGGCCTTGGACGCCGAGTACGGCGAGTTCGGCGCATACGGGGTGGTTTCGCTGAACTTGCCGGTCTCGCCGAGGGTGCCGTAGACCTCGTCGGTGGACACGTGCAGGAAACGGAACGCGTCGCGGCGGCCGTCCGGCAGCGCCTTCCAGTGATCGCGCACCGACTCCAGCAGGCCCAGGGTGCCGACCACGTTGGTCTGGATGAAGGCGCCGGGGCCATCGATCGAGCGGTCCACGTGGCTCTCGGCGGCGAAATTGACCACCGCGTCGGGCTGGTGCTCGGCGAGCAGACGGCTCACCAGCTCGCGGTCGCCGATGTCCCCGTGCACGAACACGTGGTCGGGATTGCCTTCCAGCGACGCCAGCGTGTTCAGGTTCCCGGCGTAGGTCAGTGCGTCCAGGTTGATCACACGGATGCCGCGCGCCACCGCCTCGAGCACGAAATTACCGCCGATGAAACCGGCACCGCCGGTTACGAGCCAAGTCGCCACTGTGTGTCTCTCCTGATTGGGCGCCGTCGGCGCCTAATGTCCAAACCACACAGGATATACGCTTTATATGAACCGGTCGTGGGCGCCGCACGCGGCGATCGCGTGCCCGCCGAGGGCGCCCACCATACGCCCTCGCATGGTCAAGCGCGCCCGGTTAGAATCCTCCGACTGCCCCGTGCCAGCCGCCGCGGCCGGGCCTTCCCGCACTGCTGAAGGATCTCGTACACGATGAAAATCCTCGTCGCCTACAAGCGCGTGGTGGACTACAACGTCCGCATCCAGGTCAAGCCGGACGGCTCCGGCGTGATCACCGAGGGCGTCAAGCTCTCCGCCAACCCGTTCGACGAAATCGCCCTGGAAGAGGCGCTGCGCCTGCGCGACGCCGGCATCGCCAGCGAGGTGGTGGTCGCCACCATCGCCCCGGCCGACGCCGCCGCGCACCTGCGCAACGGCCTGGCGATGGGCGCCAACCGCGCCATCCACGTGGTCGCCGATGCGGCAATCCAGCCGCTGACCGCCGCGCGCACCCTGCTCAAGCTGGTCGAGCAGGAGCAGCCGGACCTGGTGATCCTGGGCAAGCAGGCGATCGACGACGACGCCAACCAGACCGGGCAGATGCTGGCCACGCTGTGGGGCCGGCCGCAGGCGACCTTCGCCGGCAAGCTGGTGGTGGCCGACGGCAAGGCCACGGTGACCCGCGAGGTCGACGCCGGCCTGGAAACCCTGGAAGTGGATTTGCCGGCGGTGGTCACCACCGACCTGCGCCTGAACGAGCCGCGCTTCATCAAGCTGCCGGACATCATGAAGGCCAAGAGCAAGCCGCTGCAGACGCTGGCCTTCGCCGACCTGGGCGTGGAGGCCAACGACAGCCTCACCACCACCCACTACGCCCCGCCGGCCAAGCGCAGCCGCGGCATGATGGTCAAGGATGCCGCCGAACTGGTGGCCGCACTCAAGCAGAAGGGGTTGCTGTAATGGCCAAGATCCTCGTCATCGCCGAACATCTCAACGGGCAGCTCAACGCCGCCACCGCCAAGTGCGTCAGCGCCGCGCAGGCACTGTCGCCGGACGCCATCGACATCGTCGTGCTGGCCGCCGATCCGGCCGCGGTGGCCGCCCAGGCCGCGCAGATCGCCGGCGTCGCCCGCGTCCTCACCGTCGCCAATCCCGCCAACGAACACGCCATCGCGCAGGTGCTGGGCCCGCAGATCGCCGCCCTGGCGACCGGCTACACCCACGTGTTCGGCCCCTCCACCACCTTCGGCAAGGACCTGATGCCGGTGGTGGCCGCCCTGCTCGGCGTCAACCAGATCTCCGACCTGATGGCGGTGGACGGCGAGTACGCGTTCAAGCGCCCGATCTACGCCGGCAACGCCATCATCAGCGTGCAGTCCCCGGCCGACCAGATCGTGGTGGCCACCGTACGCAGCGCCTCCTGGCCGGAAGCGGCGCAAGGCGGCAGCGCGGCGGTCGAAGCGGCCAGCGTGGACGCGCCGCTGCCGAGCCACACCCGCTTCGTCGGCCTGGCCGCCGGCAAGTCCGACCGCCCCGACCTGCAGAGCGCCAAGCGCGTGGTCTCCGGCGGCCGCGGCGTCGGCTCGGCGGAGAACTTCCAGATCGTCTACCAGCTCGCCGACAAGCTCGGTGCGGCGGTCGGCGCCTCGCGCGCGGCGGTCGACGCCGGCTACGTCCCCAACGAACTGCAGGTGGGCCAGACCGGCAAGATCATCGCGCCGGAGCTGTACGTGGCGATCGGCATTTCCGGCGCCATCCAGCACCTGACCGGCATCAAGGACGCCGGCACCATCGTCGCGATCAACAAGGACCCGGAATCGCCGATCTTCGAGATCGCCGACATCGGTCTGGTCGGCGACCTGTTCACGGTGTTGCCGGAGCTGGAAAAGGCGCTGGGCTGAGCCGTCGCGGAGACCCGGGAATGATGCCGCACGGCGCCGACGGCGTGCCCGCGCCGCGCCACCGTGCGGATCATCTGGCGCTGTTCGTCGTGCTGTTGTGCGGCGGCTACCTGGCCGCCCTGTGGTGGATCGATCGCGGCAACGGCACGTTCGCCCGGCTGGGTGCGATCTGGCCGTTGCTGGCGCTGGCGGTGCTGCCGGTCTCGGTCAGTTACCTGTTCCGCTTCTGGCGCTGGCGCTGGCTGCTGCAACGACAAGGCCATGCGGTCCCGTTCGGCCTCGGATGGGCCGCCTACCTGGCCGGGTTCGCATTGACCGCCACCCCTGGCAAGGCCGGGGAATTGCTGCGCATCCGCTATTTCGCCCGCATGGGCGTGCCGGCAGGTCGGACGCTGGCGGTGTTCGTGTTCGAGCGCGCCTCCGACCTGCTGGTGATCCTGGCGCTGTCGCTGCTGGCCGCACCGGTCTTCCCCACTCTGGGCACGCTCGCCGCAGTGGTGCTGGGCTTTGTCGCCCTGCTGTTCGGCGCCGCCGCCTGGCCGGCCCTGCTGGCGTGGCTGGAGGGTGTGGGCCGGCGCCTGCCCGGGCGCTGGCTGCGGAGGACGGCGCAGTTCGCCGTGTTCGCCGCCACGGAACTGCGTGCCTGCCTCGGAACGGCGCAGATGGTGCGCAGCCTGATCGCGGGGGCCGGCGCCTGGGGCCTGACCTCGGCGGTCTTCGTGGGGCTGTGCAGCGGCCTGGGCCTGGACCTGGATCCGCTGGTCGCGTTCGGCATCTACCCGCTGGCGATGCTGATCGGCGCGCTGTCCTTCGTCCCAGGCGGGGTCGGCACCACAGAACTGGCGATCGTGCTGATGTTGGACCGGCTGGGCGTCGCCACCGCCGATGCGATCGCGGTCGCGGTGGCGGCGCGGCTGGTGACGCTTTGGTACGCGGTCGCCGTGGGCGCCCTGGCGATGGGCGCGACGGAATTCCTGCAACGACGCCAGGCCGCCTGAACCGCTGGTTATAATGCGGCCCCGCTATGCATCACCAGGCCGCAGCATGTCCTTCCCCCCCAGTTCTCCCGCCGACCGCCCGGCTGTTTCAGGGCGTGCGCTCTGTGTGGATCTGGACGGCACGCTGCTGAATTCGGACATCCTCTACGAGTCCCTGCTGGCCCTGCTGGCGCGCAATCCGCTGTACGTGTTCCTGCTGCCGCTGTGGCTGCTGCGCGGCAAGGCCGCGCTGAAGCGCGAACTGGCCGCGCGGGTCACGCTCCCGGCCGAAACCCTGCCCTACAACGCGCACGTGCTGGAGCTGCTGCGTACTACCTCGCAGCGCCCGCGCGTGCTGTGCACCGCCTCCGACCAGTTGCTGGTCGCGCCGATCGCCGCGCACCTGGGCCTGTTCGAAGAGGTCATCGCCAGCGACGGCCAGCGCAACCTGTCCGGCCGCAACAAGGCCGACGTGCTGGTGGAGCGGTTCGGCGCCGGCAACTTCGACTATGCCGGCAATGGCCGCGTGGACCTGCACGTGTGGGACAAGGCCGGCGGCGCCTGGGTGGTCAACAACGGCAACGGGCTGCGCGCCGCTGCCGCGCAGCGCACCACGGTGCACGGGCATTGGCCGGCGCCGCCGCGCGCCCGCGCCTGGCTCAAGGCGCTGCGCCTGCACCAATGGCTGAAGAACCTGCTGGTGTTCGTGCCGCTGCTGACAGCGCACCGCTTCCTGGACGGCGAGTCGGTGCTGCAGTCGGTGATCGCCATGGTCGCGTTCGGGCTGTGCGCTTCCGGCGTCTACGTGCTCAACGACCTGCTCGATCTCACCCCCGACCGCCAGCATCCGCGCAAGCGCAAGCGCCCGTTCGCCGCCGGTCGGCTGCCGCTGCTGCAGGGCCTGTTCGCCGCACCTGCCCTGACCCTGGCCGGACTGGCGCTATCGCTGGCCTGCAACCTGCAGTTCACCCTGGTGCTGCTGGCCTACTACGTGATGACGCTGGCGTACTCGCTGCGGCTCAAGCGCATCGTGATGATCGACGTGGTATTGCTGGCGGCGCTGTACACCGTGCGCATCATTGGCGGCGCGGTAGCCATCGACCTAGAGCTGTCGTTCTGGCTGCTGGCGTTCTCGATGTTCATCTTCCTCTCGCTGGCGCTGCTCAAGCGCTACACCGAACTGCACGCAATGCTCGGCAGCGGCAAGACCAAGGCCAGCGGCCGCGCCTACTCGGTGGAAGACCTGGTGCTGCTGCAATCGATGGGTGCGGCGGCCGGCTACATCGCGGTCATGGTGATGGCGCTGTACATCAACAGCCCGGAAAGCGTGCAGTTATATCGGCATCCGAAGCTGCTGTGGCTGATCTGCCCGGTGCTGCTGTACTGGGTCAGCCGGGTCTGGATCGTGGCGCACCGCGGCGACATGCACGACGACCCGATCGTATTTGCCGCCACCGACCGGGTCAGCCAGGTGGTGGTGGTGCTGTGCGGGCTGTTCGCGCTGAGCGCCATCTGATGGCCGATGCCGGGCAGTCCTGGGGGCGCTACCCGCACGCGACGCAGACGCTGCTGCCGATCGCCGACCGGGCGGCCGCCCTGCCGGCCTTCGCCGGCAACGCCCTGCCGCGTGGTAATGGCCGCAGTTACGGCGACAGCTGCCTCAATCCGGATGGCATCCTGCTGTGCGCGCGCGGCCTGGACCGCTTCATCGGCTTCGACCCGGCCACCGGCCGGCTGCGCTGTGAGGCGGGAGTCACCCTCGCTGAAATCATCGATCTGGCGCTGCCGCAGGGCTGGTTCCTGCCGGTGACGCCGGGCACCCGCTACGTCACTGTGGCCGGCGCCATCGCCAACGACGTGCACGGCAAGAACCATCACCGCACCGGCAACTTCGGCCACCACGTGCTCGCCTTCGAGCTGTTGCGCAGCGACGGCAGCCGCCGCCTGTGCACCCCGCACGACGATGCCGACGGCTGGTTCGCGGCCACGGTCGGCGGACTCGGCCTGACCGGGCTGATCACCTGGGCGGAGATCCAGCTGCGCCGCGTGCCGGGCCCGGCACTGGAGACGGAGAACATCCGCTTCGGCTCGCTCGACGAGTTCTTCGCGCTGTCCGCCGCCTCGGCCGACAGCCACGAATACAGCGTCGCCTGGATCGACTGCCTGGCCAGCGGTCGCGCCCGCGGCCGCGGCCATTTCACCCGTGCCGATCACTGCGCTGGCCCGCCCGAGGAGCGCCCGGCCTCGCCCGGCAAGGGCCTTGCGATGCCGCTGACCCCGCCGGTCTCGCTGGTCAACAAGCTGTCGCTGCGGCCGTTCAATGCGCTGTACTACTGGCGCCAACCCGCGCGCAGCAAGCGCCGGCTGAGCCATGTGTTGCCGTTCTTCTATCCACTGGACGGCATCCGCCACTGGAACCGCATGTACGGCCCGCGCGGCTTCCTGCAGTACCAGTGCGTGCTGCCGCCGGCCACCGCGCGCGACGGCGTGGACGCGCTGCTGGCAGAAATCGCCCGCAGCGGCAGCGGCTCTTTCCTGGCCGTGCTGAAGGAATTCGGCGACCTTCCCGCGCGCGGCATGCTGTCCTTCCCGCGCCCGGGCACCACGCTGGCGCTGGACTTCCCCAACGACGGCGCCGACGTGCTGCGCCTGCTGGAGCGGCTGGACCGCATCGTCGACGCCGCCGACGGCGCTCTGTACCCTGCCAAGGATGCGCGGATGTCCGCCGCCTCGTTCCAGCGCGCCTATGCCCGCTGGCAGGACTTCAGCCGCTATCTCGATCCCCGCTTTTCTTCCGGCTTTTGGCGCCGGGTCACGGAGTGAATATGCAACGCGTCCTCATCATTGGCGCCACCTCGGCCATCGCCGAGGCCACCGCCCGGCGCTACGCCGCGCGCGGCGCGGCCCTCCATCTGCTCGGCCGCCAGGCCGCGCGCCTGGACGCGATCGCGTCCGATCTGTCGGCACGCGGCGGCAAGGCCAGTTGCGGCGTGCTCGACGTCAACGACAGCGCCGGCCATGCGGCGGCCTTCGATGCCGCCTGGGCCGCGCTGGGCGGCGTCGACGTGGTGCTGATCGCCCACGGCACGCTGCCCGACCAGGCCGCGTGCGATGCCTCGGTCGACCTGTCGATGCGCGAGTTCGCCACCAACGGCACCTCGACGATCGCGCTGTGCGCCGCCCTGGCGCCGCGCCTGCGCGCGGGCGCGACGCTGGCGGTGATCTCGTCGGTGGCCGGCGACCGCGGCCGCGCCAGCAACTACCTGTACGGCAGCGCCAAGGCCGCGGTCAGCGCCTATCTGAGCGGCCTCGGCCAGCGCCTGCACCCGGAGGGCATCAACGTACTCACCATCAAGCCGGGCTTCGTCGATACGCCGATGACCGCCGCCTTCAAGAAAGGCGCGCTGTGGGCCAAGCCCGACCAGATCGCCAAGGGCATCCTGCGCGCGGTCGACGGCCGCCGCGCGGTCGCCTACCTGCCCGGTTTCTGGTGGGCGATCATGTTCGTCATCAAATCCATTCCCGAATTCGTTTTCCGCAGGATCAAGCTCTGACATGACCGACAAACACGCCAAGATCGTCATCACCGGCGCCGCGGGCCTGGTCGGCCAGAACCTGATCGTCGAACTGGAGCAGCAGGGCTACACCCAGCTTGTGGCGATCGACAAGCATGCGCACAACCTGCAGATCCTGCGCGAGCTGCATCCGGCCGTGCGCGTGGTGGAGGCGGATCTGGCCGAGCCGGGCGATTGGGCGCACGAGTTCGAGGGTGCAGCCTGCGTTGCCCAGCTGCACGCGCAGATCACCGGCAAGACCACCGACCTGTTCACTCGCAACAACCTGACCGCGACCGCGCACGTGCTCGATGCCTGTCGCGCGGCGAAGGTGCCGTATCTGGTGCACATCAGCTCCTCGGTGGTGAACTCGGTGGCCAAGGACGACTACACCAACACCAAGCGCGCTCAGGAAGAAATGGTGGTCGCCAGCGGCCTGCGCCACTGCGTGCTGCGCCCGACCCTGATGTTCGGCTGGTTCGATCCCAAGCATCTGGGCTGGCTGTCGCGCTTCATGGCCAAGACGCCGGTGTTCCCGATTCCGGGCGATGGCCGGTTCATGCGCCAGCCGCTGTACGAGCGCGACTTCTGCCGCTGCATCGCCAAGTGCATCGAACGCGAACCCGACGGCGATGTCTACGACATCGTCGGCGACACCCGCGTGGACTACGTCGACATCATCAGGACGATCAAGCGGGTCAAGAAGCTGCACACCCTGATCGTGCATATCCCGATCGGCTTCTTCGCCTTCCTGCTGCGCGTGTATTCGCTCTTCAGTTCCAAGCCGCCGTTCACCGCCGACCAGCTGAAGGCGCTGAGCGCCGGCGACGACTTCAAGGGCGTCGATACCGAAGCGGTGTTCGGCGTGCGGCAGACGCCGTTCGAAGACGCGATCCGCGAAAGCTACACCGACCCGCGCTACAGCCACATCGTGCTCAAGCGCTGAACCGTCATACGAGACTAGAATCATGAGTACATTCGCGATCGTCGGCAGCGGCCCCATGGGCCTGATGGCTGCCATGGAACTGCTGAAGAAGGGCCACCAGGTCGACGTCTACGAACGCGACGACCGCATCGGCGGCATGTCCGCGGACTTCGATTTCGACGGCCTGCGCATCGAGCGCTACTACCACTTCATCTGCAAGACCGATTTCCCGCTGTTCAAGCTGCTCGAGGACCTGAAGCTGTCCGACCGCCTGCACTGGACGGACACCAAGATGGGGTATTACTACCAGGGCAAGCTGCACAAATGGGGAACGCCGTTCGCCCTGCTCGGTTTCCCGCACCTGGGGCTGGTCGACAAGATCCGCTACGCCCTGCACGTCATGCACACCAAGGGCATCAGCGACTGGACGGCGCTGGACAAGGAAAATGCGCGTGACTGGATCACCCGCTGGATCGGCCCCAAAGCCTACAAGGTGATGTGGGAGAAGGCCTTCGCGCTGAAGTTCTTCGAGTACCAGAATGACCTGTCCGCCTCGTGGATCGGCACCCGCATCAAGCGCGTGGCGCTGTCGCGGCGCAACCTGTTCAACGAAAGCATGGGCTATCTCGAAGGCGGCTCGGCCGTGCTGCTGGAACGCATGGCGGCGGAAGTCGCACGCCTCGGCGGACGCATCCTGCTATCGCAACCGATCGAGGAAGTGGCCTCGGTCGACGGCAAGGTCACCGGCATCCGCACCCGCGACGGCCATCATGCCTACGACGGCGTGGTGTCGACGGCGCCGATCCAGTACGTGCCTGGCATGGTGCCGGGCCTGCCCAAGACCTTTGCCGATCAGGTCGCCGCGATCGAGAACATCCCGGTCGCCTGCGTGATCCTCAAGCTGTCCAAGCCGGTCAGCGAAAACTTCTGGATGAACATCAGCGACGACCGCATCGCCATCCCCGGCCTGATCGAATACAGCAACCTCAACCCCGGCAAGGGCCCTGGCGAGCACATCGTGTACGCGCCCTACTACATGCCCAAGACCCATCCGAAGTGGCAGTGGAGCAACCAGCAGCTGATCGACGAAGTCATCCGTTACCTGCCGATGATCAATCCGGACTTCAAGCCGGAGTGGATCCGCGCGACCCATTGCCATCGCTACGAGTACGCGCAGACCATCTGCCCGCCAGGGTTCCAAGACATGCTGCCGCCGATGAAGACGCCGGTGCAGGGCTTCTACATGGCGGATACGGCGTATTACTACCCGGAAGATCGCTCGATCAACGAAAGCATCGACGTCGGCAGGCGTCTGGCCGAGGTTGCGGCGACGGCATGATCAGCAAGCGGTTCTTCTTCTTCCTGCTGTCCGGCGGCATCGCTGCCGCCGCCAACTTCGGCTCGCGCATCCTCTTCAGCCATTGGCTGCCGTATGCCGCCGCGATCGTGCTGGCCTACCTGGTCGGCATGACCACGGCCTTCATCTTGATGCGCAAGTTGGCGTTCAAGGAAACCTCCAACACCCAACGCACGCAGATCGCCTGGTTCGTCGTGGTCAACGCCGTCGCTCTGCTGCAGACCCTGGCGATCAGTCTGTTGCTGGCGAAGTGGGTTTTCCCCTGGCTCGGCATCCGCTATCTGGACGAAACCGTCGCCCACGCGATTGGAGTCGCCGTGCCCGTCGTGACCAGCTACCTGGGCCACAAGTACCTGTCGTTCAAGAACTGATCCGCTTCCCGCCCGTCACCTCTGCATGGGGCGAAAGGCGTTCGACCACCGTGCCACCACTCTGCGAGCAATGGCGCCATGCCCACCGCACCACAACCGCCCTCATCCGGCGCCATGCACCTGGCCAAGAGGTTCCTTCTTCCTTGGTTGGCACTGACGCTCTTTCTAGGAGCGTTCTACCATTGGTCCGGGCTGAACATTCAGACGTTCAGGGCAGAATCCGGCCTATTTATCGCTTGGGCGTACAGCGGCGATCTCGCCCACTTTGTCGACGCGCACATTTATGCCTCCTACGGTGGCCATTACACGCCACTGTACTTCGCCGCGGAGCTACTGCAGGCAAGGCTGTTCAGTACCAGCGAGCACCTATGGTTCTGGCGGCAGATGCTGTTGCTCGGCCTGCTGGGTACCGCTCTGGCTTCACTCACGCGTACGACGCTGGAGGCCTTGGGCAATGGCCGCAGCGTTGCGCAGGTCGCCGGCTATCTGCTCGCCGTGGTGTTCCTGCTGCAACCAGCGATCGCGGAAATGGTGACCTGGCCGTTCATGGCCGGACAATTCCTGTGCATGGCGTGTGCCGCGATGGGGCTGCGCTATCTGATCCGCGCAAGCGGCTTCAGGGACGAACGCGCGTTGCTCTGGGCGATGGCCTGGAGCTACGCCTCGATGCATTTTCTCGGCGTGGGCTTCGTCATCAGCATCACCGCCCTGATCAGTTGCTGCGTGCTGATGTGGAGCCAACGGCTCGCGCCCCGTCATTGGCGCACCATCTGCATCTTCGCCGTGCTGACGGCGCTACATGGCGCGATGATGACTCGTGGCGTGCCGACACCGGAACTGGCGATACCAGTGTCGACGCTGGTAAAGCGGTTTGGTGCGCTGTACATGGGACTCGTGCATGGCGGGCTGCAGTCGCTGTGGGCCAGCGGCCGCTTCCGCTGGCCGGACGTGGACGCCTTCCCGGTCGACGCCGTCTATGGCCTGGCCTTGCTGGCCGCGCTGCTTGCCGCCGCGATCGCCATGGCCCAGCGCGCCCGCGCGCAGTACCGGCCGTCACTGATGTTGGCCAGCATCGTGGTGGGTTTCCCCACACTCGCGCTGGCATTGTTCAGCGCGCTCCCGGTGCTGCGAACCAAAGGCACGCTGGATCCGCATAGCCTGGATGGCTATCTGTTCGGTACCCGCTATCTGATCTTCGCTACCTTTTTCGCTTACCTGCCGATCAGCGCGCTCGTCGGCTTGGTTGCGCGCAAGCTCGGCAAACCGATGTTGGTACCGCTCCTGATCCTGTCGCTTGGATCGGCGGCCGGCACAGTCGCCTTTATCCGCATTACCGTTCCGCAGATCTGGCCTTACCTGCTGACGCCCTCGGACGTGCTATGGGCGAACGTGGTCAAGGAAGCCGCGACGCAGCAAAAGGCGCAGGGCTATGTGAAGGACCGCCCGCTGAGCGAACTCGACCACGAGTTCAATCCACCGATGCACATGTTCACTCCATTGATCGAGCGCGACCTCGGCTGCAGAAAGTGCATCCAGGTTGAGAGCAAACCCTGACTGCTGCGCCGGGCGTTGCTGCAGCGCCCGGCGCGCGATGTCGCATATGCTGACGCATCGGCGATCAGCGTGTGAATGGATACTCAGCGCTTATGGGTCACGCACCGGAATGCAGGCGTGTGACAGACAGGACAACACCGCTCGCGGTGAAACGGGGAGATGAGGCAAGCGTGTAGCTGTGCGGTGGTGCGGTGTTACCTGGTCGCAGCGAGGCAAGCGACCAACGCGCGCACCTCACGCAGGGTGGATGCGCGCGTTACGCAGCGCATCAACGCTGATACAGCATCAGATTGAGGACTTTGCTTTCAGGGTTGCCGTTGATCGTCAGCGACTCCTTGCCCTGGGCGGGGTACACCCAGACAACCAGCTTGTCACCGCCGGCCTCGCGTGCCAGTTCGTAGCGCACCACGCCACCGCTTTGCTGCAGCGCGAACTCGGATTCCAACGTGACCGGCAGGTAGTCGTTGTCCTTGGAGCCGGCAAGCTCCGCTCTTCCGATCGTGCAGCGCTCATCCTGGCAGAGCTTCAGGGCAATCTTGCCCTGCGCGGCGCCACCGCTGTTGCCGATCTGCACCGCCGCCCGCTTGACGTGCAGCGTGGCCGGAGGCGCGAAGGTGCCGGCAAGCACCTGCTGATCGTTCAACGGGATCGCCGCATTGGAAGAGTCGTCCATGGGCACGCGGACGGAGACGTCTGCTGCCGCCAGGTACTTTTCGCACTCGCTGGCAGGATACTGTCGGCACCCGGCCAGCACCCACAGGACGGAGGCCATGGTCAGCATGGTACGCACACGCATTTCGCTTCTCCTCGATTCCGCTTCAGGCCGGCGGCAGCAGGGCGTCGGCCCTTGCCCACAGCAGGCCAAGATTGATCAATAGCTGAAGGACGACGCATGCCAACGCGATCCGCTTGCTCATGCGATCCTGCATGAACTTCATCGCGAACACGCACAGCACGATGCCGATGGCTTGCAGGCCGTGGACTGCAGGAATCGCCGGAGCACTGAACACACCTACCAGCAGCGCACTGGGCAACACCACGAAGGCGAAGAGTTCCCTGGGCCGGCGACTGCCATACGTCCATGCGCCCGCATATGCCTGCGCGCTCACCAACACGCCCATGGCGCCGGTGATCGAGATCATCACTTCCTGGAACAGCTGGTTGGGCACCATCGGATAGGTGCCGAGATACAGCGGCAGGAACGTCCGTGCTGCGTTGGCGACGCGTACCCAGAGCAGATCGCCCAGGCTCGCCGAGCTCAACAGGTTCTGCGCCACCAGGTCAGACGGAATCTGCAAGTACCAGCGCGTCCACAACCACCAGGGCAGCACGCAGGCGACCAGCGCCAGCCCATAGGCAATCACGTTGCGCACGCACTGTGGTTTGAATCCGTCGCGCAGCAGGATGTACAGCCCGAAGCATCCCGCGAAGACGATTGCGTAGGGATGCGACCAATACGCCATGCCTGCCAGCACGCCCGCGGCCAAGGCGGAACGTCGCGACAGCAACGTATAGGCACCGAGAATGAGGAAGAAGCCGCCCAGGGATTTCGGCCAGGTGAACAGGGTCTGGGCAATGAAGTACGGGCTACTGACGACCAGCAGCAAACCGGCTAGCACATAGGCCCCACGCAATCCGGCCCGCATGAGCAGCAATGCCGCACCGAGCAACAACGTGCTGTTCAACACGATGCCGACCGCGAGGAACTGCCGGAAGGCAGCGTCGTCGCCCAGGCTTCCGACGTCGGGCCAATCCTGGCCGACGTACTTGAATCTGGGCAGCGCATGGATTTGCTTTGCCGGCGGATCCAGGGCCGCACGGAACGGCACATTCACCAGCGACATCAAAATGGGACGGTTCGACAGTTCCTGCCCGGGCATGAGCGGCCGTTCGAACGCGAACTGGATGTCCCGCAGCAGGAACTCGCTGGACAGGAACGGCAGGTAATTGTCTGCCGGGAACGCTCCCATCATCACCTGCACCTTGACGTGCAGATGCTGGTTCTTGATCACGTATGGCCCGTCCGGCAACTCGCCGGGAAAGCGGGCCGGCATCGACACGATCGCCATGCACGACAGCGCCATGCCGATCCACGCGGCGAAGCCGAGAACAGTCAGCCGCCAACGCCCCGTCAGCAGCTTGCCGAGCACGCCATGGCGATACCACTGCCAGCAAGAGAGCGCGTACAGCAGCGCAAACCCGATGCACGCATTGAGCTGATTGTCGCTCGGAAGGGAGACGACGAAGACGCCAAGCGCACCATGCCCGACCACGCCGACAGCAACGGAGTACGCCAGCAGTTCCAGGCCGTGCAGCCGCCTGCCGGCCTCGGTGAGCGACAGCAACCCCGCCCCCACTCCAAGCAACGACAACGCCACCGCAACGCAAAGCGCCAGGCTTCCCCACAACTCCACTGCCACGTTACTGCCTCCTCAGTACACGAACCACGTTCCCCATGCCCGACGACCGGCCATTGGCCAAGCTCGGCTTCCCCGTCACCGGCCTGCGCGCCACTCCTGCACATGTTCCAGCATCGTCTGCGCGCGGTGCAGATAGGTATGCTCGCGCAGCGTGCGCTGCTGGGCCGCCGCGGCGATCGACAGGCAGCGATTGCGATCGCCGACCATGGCCTCAACGCACTCGCGGAACTCGCGCACGGAGTTGTAGAGCAGGACCTCGGTGCCGGGCGCGTAGTAATCGACGATCTCCAGGCTTTCGACGAAGAACAACTGGGTCGTCCCCGCCATCGCAGCTTCGAAGGTGCGCGGCCCCGGCGTGGAAGGATCAAGCTTGAAGCGATCGTTGGCGTAGTGGTAGTCGCGCCCCATGTTGAGCGTGATCCATGCACGCGCATACCGATCCGAGAGCTCGTTGTTGGGCAGGCGCTGATTGCGGCAGAACGGCAACTCCGACTCCGGCCATCCATCGCCCAGCACCACCGCAGCGTGCTCCTGCAACGGCTTTGCCAGATCGCGCAGCAACTTGATTCGGTTACCGAAAGCGACGCCGCAGAAAAAGATGTTGACGTCCTTCGTCGCCGAGATCGGACGCCAGTGCGCTCGCTCGCTCGCTGCCAGCGGCAGGTGGAACGCGCGTGGATGATCGTAATGCTCGGCGCACCACTTGTCGTTGCTGAAGACAAGATCGGCGACGTCCTTGATCTTGTAGCTGAAATCGAATTCGTAGGGATCGTCGTGCAGCCAGAACACCAGCGTCGCACCGGTCTGCGCGCAGTAGCGCTTGATGCCGCTGTAATCGGCATCGTCCGGCATGCACGAACCGAAGCACACGACCAGTTCGGGCTTGGCCGACCATGCCTTGGCCGCGGCGTGCTCGAGCGGCACGTTCACCACCAACTCGACACCACGCAATTGCCAAAAGCCTTCGGCCACGTAACTGCGCAACACCACGTTACGATTCTGATTGTCCGGCGAGGCGCCGCAGACCAGGACGCGGAAGGGCGTGTTCATTTCGCGGCTCCAGAGAGGCGGCTCACGACTTTGGAGGCGAGCCTGCGCGCCGTGTTCACCGCGCCGTTCTTCCTAAAGTACCGATACAGCCGGCGCAATCTTCCCGGCTCCGGCGTCGGCACCAATTGAGCGACCTCGTTCACCACGACGGTCGCACCGCGCGGCTGGATGGTCCACTCTCGATCCATCAACAACACGCCGATCTCCTTGAGCGTCTGCCCACGCGGCGGGGACCCGGCGTCACGCGCACGCCACGGCGGCAACTGCGCCAGCAGGCCGTGATAGAGCCCGCTGAGCCACTGCGTATGTTCCTGGTGACCGACACCGAGGCCGGCATGAACGTTCGCACGCACGCGCTCGACCTCCGCGCGATCGGCGATCAGCCTCCGTACCAGCGAGACGATCGCGCCCGACTCTCCCATCGGCAGCTTGAACCCGTTGACGCCATCGGCCACCCGCTCGCCGAGCGCGCCCGTGTCCGACACGATCGGCACCAAACCCGCGCTCCACGCCTCGGACAGGCTGATGCAGTAGGTCTCGGGCCAGATTGAAAAATGCATCGACATCGAGAAGCCGGCCAGTATCTGCGGCAGGCTGCCAGGGCGGTAGGCGCCATGCACACGCAGGTTCGGGATCTTCAGTACATTGAAGATCTCGTTGTACGGCTCGGAAAGCCGCCCGATCACCGTGAATTCGACATTGTCCGTACGCAACTGGTTGAAGGCATGGACCAGTTGGTCGCCGCCCTTGTTCTTGGTGAAGTTGCCGACGATGGCGATCCGCAGCGGCGCATCCGGCATTTCCGGCGGATGCTGCGGTACCTTCGCACGCTCGTCGCCAAGGGGCATCGGCACGCCCATGACCCGCAGCTTCTCGCTGCCCTCCAGCAATGGATACATCGTCCTGAACAACGATGCCACGCCCTCGGTATTGGCGTGGAGCGCGTCCATCGCCAACAGCATGCGACCGTAAAAGGCCCGGCGCTTGGCTTGACTGCCCGCGGCCAGGCCATGCGCCGCATTCAGGCACACATCGCAGGTCTCCGCCGGCAGCGCCGGAATGTTGCAGTACACTCCTCGGTAGTCCAGCAGGTTGAAGCGCGAGCAGACGACGTAGTAGTCGTGCAGGCTCAGCACCGACGGAATGCCCAGCGCGGACGGAATGAAACCAAGGGACGGCACATGGCCGATCAGATGCTGGAAATGCACCAGATCGATCCGGAACTTCTCCAGCAACCCGGAGAACATTTGCTCGCGCTCGGGGCAGGACAGCAGCGCGTCGTCGAGCGGGGAGGCGCAGTCGAAGCTCTGGACCACCTGCATCGCTTCGTTGTAGACCACGTAACGCATGCCAACCGGCGTCACCGTCCGATCGGGGACGTAGAAGAACAGTTCGAATTCGTCCCTGAGCGCTTGGCGCATGGAGTCCTGATAGACCTCCACCCCGCCGTAGGGCTCCACGCCAAGGATGTTGTGCGACACCATCATCAGGCGCCGCCGCGCCCTGGGCGCCGGCTGCAGCGACGGCACCGGCACCGGCACCACCGCCAGCGCCTCCAGCTCCGCGAACAGGGTCTGCACCCGATTGGCGTACAGGTGTTCGGCCCGGGCGCGCTGCTGTGCGGCGCGGGCGATCGCTAGGCGCTCCTGCGAGTAGGCCAGATAATGCTCCAACTTCTGGATGCACTCCTGCACGCTGGAAAAGCCGACGTACTCCTTGCCTTCGGTGAAGAAGTCGTCCACCCGAATTTCGGGGATGGAGGTGTCCACCAACTGGAAGCCGCCCGCCAAGGCCACTTCGAAGAAGCGCGGACCTGGCGTATGCGCGACCGGATCGTTGCCCGAGGAGGAGAACGCACGATGCAGGGTCAGCACCGAACGGCTGCGATTGGAGAACTTGGCGAACTCGGTGTTCGGCGTGCGCCAGTCGTATTCGCTCAGCTCCATGCCGAGCTTCGGCGCAGGAATGTACGGGTTGGCGGGCAGCGCCAGCTTCAGGCGGATATCGGGAATCGCGGCCTGCAGCTTGCCGAGAAACTCCGCCCGGTTTGGCCAGGCCGTGCCGGCAAAGAAAAGATCGTAGAAGTAGTGCCCGTCGTCTACCTCGGGCAACGCATGGAAGTGGAAGTGCTCATCCGCGGCGAATGGCAGATGGCGCCCCTTCGCACCGTATCCAGCGACACTGCCGGCATCGTTCGTGAACACCAGATCGAACAGATCCGAATTCTTCACGTTGATGCTGCGCTCGTACGGATCCTCGGTGACCCAGAGCACAGCACGGCCGCAGACATCCACCAAGCGCTCGACTACAGAGCGATCCAACTCCTCGCCGTCGAAAGCAAGCAGCAAATTGCATCCATGCCGTTGCGCCTGCGCGATGGCCGACCCGTAGTCGGCCTTGATCATGCACTCGACACCGCCGTGTTGTGCGAGCGCCCTGGCGATGGCCAAGCAGATGTAATGGTTGGGATTACTCCGCTTGGTGTCGAGGAGCAGGACGCGCCATGGCTTCATTAAAAATTCCGGGTACTGAGATCCGTGCGCGCGGATCGATTACCACAATCTTAACATCATTGAGCACCCGTGAACATTCGCTTCATGGCTCGCAACGGCGCCATCAGGCGCCAGCTGAACGAGGCGCGCATGCGTTCCAGCGCCACCTCGTGCTGCTGTTTCTCCGCTTGAATGCGCTGCATCTCCGCCTCCTTGGCCGAAAGCATTTCGGTGAGCTGCACCAGCTCTTCCTGCAGGCGCCCCATCAGCACGGGCACTTCCGCCACCTTCGCCGAAAGCTCGGCGCTGTGCGCCACTTCGCTGCGATAAGCGGCAGCCTGCTCGTCCAGCTTGGACTGCAAGGCGGCGTGCGTTTCGCGCAAGCCGGCGAGGTCGGCGGACATGTCGCCCTTTGCCGCTTCACTCTCGTTCAACAACCCCGCCAGCCTGCCCTGCTCCCGCGCGAGCGTGCCGATGTCCAGCTTGGTCGAGATCAGCTGCCCGACGTGCTCGAACAGGCGATTCACTAGGACCGGCGCCCCTTCCACTGCGGTGAACGCGCACAGCTGGCGCAGCGCGTCGGGCTGGTCTTCGCCTACCAACAACACGCCCAAGCCATGGGTATGCGTGAATTCGAACGACGGATAGCGCTGGCGGATTTCCGCCCAGTAGCGCCAAACGCCGAAATCGCGCTCCCTGACGTTGATGTCGTGAAACAGCACCACTGCGCGCTTGGACAGCTTGCTTGCCCAGGTTTCAAAATCATTGCGGACCGCATCGTAGGTATGCAATCCATCGATATGCAGCAGATCCACACTGCCGTCTTCGAAGTACTCGACGGCCTCCTCGAAACGCATGCGCATCAAACGCGAAAAATCGGCATAGTTGCGTTGGTGGTAGTCCAGCAACGTAAAGAACACCTCGTCGCCGTAGACACCCGCGTGCTCGTCGCCTTCCCACGTGTCGACGGCGTAGCACTTGGCCTGGACCCCGCAGCCCTGAATCGCCTGGCAGAACGCCAGGTAGGACGCACCGCGATGCGTCCCCAGTTCCACCAGGATTCCCGGGCGCATTTCCTCGATCAACCATCCTGCGAACGGGATATGCCCCAGCCAAGCACTCTCCGGAGTGCACTGGGGGTGCAGGAACATCGTATTGTTAATTGGAAAGTTGATCACGATTCTGCTCCGTACACGACATTCCCGAAGGGATATGCACACTGCGCATCACGCGGATGCACTACTGGAACTGGGCGATGAAGGCATCGACATCGTCCTTGCATAGCAGATGCTGGCAGGCATGAATCTTTTCGATCGGCCAATCCCACCAGCGGATGGTGAGAAGGGCCTCGATCTGCTGCTCGGAGAAACGCTTTCGAACGAGTTTGGCCGGATTGCCGGCGACGATCGCATAAGGCGGAACATCCTTCGCGACCACGGCACCTGCGCCGACGATGGCGCCATCGCCAATGCTGACGCCGGACAGCACCATCGCACCATGCCCCAGCCAGACGTCGTTGCCGATGCGGGTCGGTCCTTTGTTGGCCGGAAGGCCATCGCGCTTGGCGAGCGGATCGCCGAAGGCGATGCGCAGGGGAAACGTCGTCACCCAGTCGCTACGGTGTTCGCCACCGCCGAAAATGACCACATCGTCGGCGATCGAGCAGAACGCGCCGATGTCGATGGACTCGTCCTCGGCCCACACCTTCAGCTCCGGATTACCGTAGGTGAACCGCCCCACGCTGACGCGCGGATCGTCGCTGGCCAGCAGCGCGATCCTGCTCTGGAAGGTATCGTTCATTGGGATTCCGCAACCTTCATCTGCACGCGCTCGAACGGGATGCCGACCAATCCGTAGCGCAGCGTAGGCGAGGACACCTTGAGGATCACCGCATCGTGCAACCAGTGATGCTGCGTATTGGTCAGGGGATCGCCCTCGGCGACAGAGACCGTCATCGAGTAATCCCCGTTCGGCAGTAGTGGCAGGTGGAAAACGAACTCCGCTTCAAGCTGATTGCCCGCGGCCACGTCGAGCGGCGGCTGCACATGGGTGAAGGTGTGCTCGCCGAACAGGGATTGTCCCAGGCTGTCCTTGACGAAAAAGCCAAGGATGGGGCTCTTCATGTCGCGATGCACCTTGGCGACGATGCGCAGCGCGACATGCTCGCCGCCGAAGAAATAAGGCCGGCCAGGATCGTCGAGGTTGGTGAGCGCCACCGACGCGATGCTGGCGGCGCCCGACTGCCAACCGTCGGAGTGGGCGATGTTGTCGAACAGTTCGAGCTTGATCTCCTCCACCGGCTTGGCCACCGGACGCGGCCCGATGACCTTGCCCTCGCGCTGATCGAGCGCCTGCAGCTTCACCTCGTCGCCGTAGCTTTCCTGCGCGCAATATTCGATATAGGCCTGGGTGGTTTCCTGGGCCGAGGCGTGCATGCGCATGACCCCCTTGTCCAGCCACACCGCCGACTGGCAGAAACTCAGGACCGAGCCGGTGTCGTGGCTGACGAACAGCAGCGTGCCGCGCTCGCGGAAAGCGCGCAGGAAGCGCATGCATTTCTGCACGAACACTGCGTCGCCGACCGCCAGCGCCTCGTCGACCACCATGATGTCGGCGTCCACGTGCGCGATCACCGCGAACGCCAAGCGCACGTACATACCACTGGAATAGACCTTGACCGGCTGATCGACGAAATCCCCGATGTCGGCGAACGCCAGGATGCGGTCCAGGCGCGCCTCGATTTCCGCATGGGTCAGGCCCAGGATGGACGCGCTCATGAACACGTTCTCGCGCCCGGTGAACTCGGGATTGAAGCCCGCGCCCAGTTCCAGCAAGGCGGCGACGCGGCCGTTCACCTGGATCGACCCGGACGTCGGCGACAGCGTGCCGCAGATCATCTGCAACAGGGTCGACTTGCCCGAGCCATTACGGCCGATGATGCCCACGGTGTCGCCGCGACGCACCTCGAAGGACACGTCCTGCAGCGCCCAGAACTCTTTGAAATACTTGCGCGAGGCAAGACCCAGCGAACGCCCGACCCGCGGGAACAACGCCTGCTTGATGCGGTCGTGCGGCTTGTCGTAGACCTGATAGCACTTGGAGGCGCCAGAGACGCGAATCGCCAATTCCGACATGATGGACCTTTGAATCGAAGCGAATGCTTCAGCGAGCGGTTAGACGACGTCCGCGAAACCGCGGCGTACCAATTGGAACCAGTAGTAGCCCACGTAGGCGACGATGAGGCTGCCGATGGAATACTTGAGCAAGCCCATCCAGTCCGGCGGCAGCCCCCACATCAAGACGTTTCTGGACTGCTCGATGATGAAGGTCAGCGGGTTGAGGTAGATCCACTTGCGCATGCCTTCCGGCAGCGAGGTGATCGGATACAGCGCAGGGCTCATGAACAGCAGTACCGTCGCCAGCAGACCGGTGATCTGGCCGATGTCGCGGTAGTACACCCCCAGCGCGGCGAAGAACCAGGTGACTCCCGAGGCGACCATCACCAACGGCGCGATCACCAGCGGGAAATAGAGCACCGTCAGCGGCAGCCGATGCAGCAGCAGGAACTGCGCGATCAGCAGAACCGCCAGGGTGATGACCATGTGGAACAGCGACGACGCAACCGCCGACCAGGTCAGGATCTCCAGCGGAAACACCACTTTCTTGACGTAACTGGCGTTGGCCAGGACCAGCATCGGCGCGCGACTGATGCACTCGGACAAGAAGCCGTGGACCATGATGCCGGCAAACAGGATGATCGCGAACTCGGCGCGATTGGATTCCACCGAGCCACCCCAGCGCGCATTGAACACGTAGGAAAAGACGAAGGTGTAGACCGCCAGCATCAACAGCGGATTGAAGAACGACCAGGCCAAGCCCGCGATGGAACCGCGGTAGCGGCCAAGTACCTCGCGCTTGGCGAGCTGGTAGATCAGCTTGCGGTGCTGCGCGAAGCTGCGCAGCGCCGATGCCGGCGAAAGAGAATTGCTCATCAGGAAGTCGCCTCGTGGAACAGGTCAGTTGTGGCGCACGGGCGCAAGCGCCTGCTCGAGGTCATGGCGCAAATCCCCCACATCCTCCACCCCCACGCTCAGCCGCACCAGCGCATCGCTGATGCCGAGCTGGTCGCGGCGCTGCACCGGCACCGAGGCATGGGTCATCACCGCGGGGTGGTTGACCAGGCTCTCGACGCCACCTAGGGATTCGGCCAGGGTGAACAGGCGGGTGCGCTCGCAGAAACGCTTGGCCGCGTCGAAGCCGCCCTTGAGCACGATCGAGACGATGCCGCCGTAGCCGGCCATCTGCCGGCCGGCCAGGGCGTGCTGCGGATGCGAGGGCAGGCCCGGGTAGATCACCTTCTCCACCGCCGGGTGCGTCTCCAGCCACTGCGCCAGGGCCAGGGCGTTGTCGCAGTGCGCGCTCATGCGCAGCGGCAGGGTCTTCAGGCCGCGCAGCGCCAGGAAGCTGTCGAACGGACCCTGCACGCCGCCCACCGAGTTCTGCAGGAACGCCAGTTGCTCGGCCAGTTCGGCGTTGTCGCCGACCACGGCCATGCCGCCGACCATGTCCGAGTGGCCGTTGAGGTACTTGGTCGCCGAATGCACCACGATGTCCGCGCCCAGCGCCAGGGGCCGCTGCAGCAGCGGCGAGGCGAAGGTGTTGTCGACCACCACCAGCAGGCCGTGCTTGCGCGCGATCGCGGCGATCGCCGCGATATCGACGATCTTCAGCATCGGATTGGTCGGGGTCTCGATCCAGACCATCTTGGTGGTCGGGCGGATCGCCGCCTCGAACGCAGCCGGGTCGGTCAGGTCGACGAAGCCGAACTCCAGCGCGGCGGTGCGTTTGCGCACGCGCTCGAACAGACGGTAGCTGCCGCCGTACAAGTCGTCCATCGCGATGACGTGGCTGCCGCTGTCCAGCAGCTCGATCACCGTGGCCGTCGCTGCCATGCCGGAGGCGAAGGCGAAACCACGGCTGCCGCCTTCCAGGGCCGCCACGCAGCGCTCGTAGGCGAAGCGGGTCGGGTTGTGGGTGCGCGAGTACTCGAAACCCTGATGCTCGCCGGGGCTGGACTGAGCATAGGTGGAGGTCGCGTAGATCGGCGGCATCACCGCGCCAGTGGACGGGTCCGGGTGCTGTCCGCCATGGATGGCCAGGGTCGCCAGCGCCAGCGCTGGGCCGTCGCCTTGGGGGTTCGACGTGTTGTCCGTCATGAAGGGGGTTACCGGAAAAGGGGCGTGATTCTAGCAGCGCGGTCTGAATGGCCCCATGCAGCGGGGCCGGCCAGCCGCGGGGAGTGTTACTGCACCCGGCGGCGCAGGTAGTTGAGCAGGTCGATACGGGTGATCAGGCCGAGGAAGGCGCCCTCGTTCATCACGATGGCGACCTGGCCGCGATCGAACACCGGCAGCAGGGCCTCGATCGGCGATTTGACGTCCAGCCGGTCGAGCTTGCTGACCATGGCCGTGGCCACCGGGTCACGGAACCTCGCCTCGTCGCCGTATACATGCAACAAGACGTCGCTTTCGTCGACGATGCCGACGAGTTGGTCGCCCTCCATCACCGGCAGCTGCGACACGTCGTACAGTTTCATGCGCTGGTAGGCGGTGGTCAGCAGGTCCTTGGGGCCGACCACCACGGTGTCGCGCTGGCTGTACGGGCGCAGGATCAGGTCGCGCAGGTCGCCGTGCTGCGGGCGCTCCAGGAAGCCGTTGTCCAGCATCCAGTAGTCGTTGTACATCTTCGACAGGTACTTGTTGCCGGTGTCGCAGACGAACACCAGCACCCGCTTGGGCTCGGTCTGTGCGCGGCAGTACTTCAACGCCGCCGCCAGCAGGGTGCCGGTGGAGGAGCCACCGAGGATGCCCTCCTTGGCCAGCAGCTCGCGCGCGGTGTGGAAGCTCTCGGCGTCGCTGATCGAATAGGCCTTCTTGACCCGGCTGAAATCGGAGATCGCCGGCAGGAAGTCCTCGCCGATGCCTTCCACCAGCCAGCTGCCGGACTTCTCGCTGACCGTGCCCTGCTCGATGTACTCGGTCAGGATCGACCCGACCGGGTCGGCCAGCACCAGCTCAGTGTGCGGCGAGGCGGCGGCGAAGGCACGCGACAGGCCGGTCATGGTGCCGGAGCTGCCGCAGCCGAACACGATCGCGTCCAGCCGGCCGTCCATCTGCCGCAGGATCTCCGGGCCGGTGCCGAACTCGTGTGCGGCCGGGTTGTCGGGGTTGCCGAACTGGTTGATGAAATAGGCGCCAGGGGTCTCGGCGGCGATGCGCGCGGCCAGGTCCTGGTAGTACTCCGGGTGGCCCTTGGCCACGTCGGAGCGGGTCAGCACGACCTCGGCGCCCATCGCCTTGAGGTTGAAGATCTTCTCCCGGCTCATCTTGTCCGGGACCACCAGGATCAGCTTGTAGCCCTTCTGCTGGGCGACCAGGGCCAGGCCGATGCCGGTATTGCCGGCGGTACCCTCGACCAGCACCGCGCCCGGCTTGAGGTCGCCGCGGCGCTCGGCCGCCTCGATCATCGACAGGCCGATGCGATCCTTGATCGAGCCGCCGGGATTGGCGCTCTCCAGCTTCAGGTACAGCTCGCACACCCCGGTGTCGAGCTTGCTGGCCTTGACGATGGGGGTGTCGCCGATCAGGTCGAGTACGGAGGAGTGAATGGCCATCGGGTCCGAATGCGTCGCGCCGCGGCAGCGGCTGGACCGGTCATTATCCCCGCTCGGGGATGGAAACGCGCGGCGGGGACGAAAAAAGCCGCGATCGCGGCTTTGGAGGGGGATGACGCGGACGGTGGCAAACCGACGAGGAGGCCAGCCACCGCCCGCGACAAGGGGGCAATAGTACGGTCAGTGCGGCTTCTGCTCGTAAAGGCGCAGCAGCTTTTCCTTGGCGGCGAGCTTTTCGCGCTTCATCTGCGCCAGGGTGACATCGTCGATCGGCAGCACGCCGAGTTCGGCGTCCATGCACTTCTTGTCCAAGGTCTTGTGGCGCTGGTAGAGCTGCTTGAACTCCGGATCGGACTTGATCAACGCGTCGATTTCGGTCTGCGGTTGCCCTTCGAACATAGGAATAGCCTCCTTCAGCTAGAAACAAGAACGCCCCGGCCGCTGCGGCACGGGGCGTTGCCTGGGAGCGGAAGCGCGCGAGCCGCCGGCTGCACACCGCTGCAACGCCTGGAACCATGGTTCCTGCGACGTCGGACTGCGGTGCGCACCACTGCGTCATCGGCTCGAACTCCTCCGTTGGCACCAGGCGGCGGGAGTGCCACCTGGAATACCGACCCTACGCTTCCCCACCGCCGCGAACAAGAGAAGCAGGCCCGCTTTGCCGCATTCAGTTGCTCGGCGCTCAGGCCCAGGGAAAAACCCCGTTAAACCGCCTGCGCGGGCACCCGCAGACCTTAGGGCGCGATCACAACTTCGGCCGAACGCGCCTTGGTCGAGGGCCCCTTCTTGCCGACCGCCTGCACCCGGTTGGCAGGCACGCCGCCGCTGACCAGGGCCGCGCGCAGGGCGTCGGCGCGCTTCTGCGCCACGCCGGCGTCGGTGTCGTAGGCCTCGACCCGCACCTTGCCCTTGCTGATCTGCAGGTACTGCGACAGGGCCTTGGCCTGGTTGGTGGCATCGCCCGACAACGCGGCCTTGCCGGCACCGAAGGCCGCACCGGAGAAGGTGAAGACCTCCCCGCGGGTCTCGAAGCGCGAGGCCGGCAGCTTGGTACCGGCGACCAGTTCGGCCTCCTCGCGCGCCAGCTTGGCCGACTTCTGCTGCGCGGCGCTGAGCTTGGCGGTCTGCTGCCCGGCGACGCTGGCCAGCGCGGCATCCGCGTCCGCCCGCGCGGCCTGCTCGGCCTCGGCGGCCTGGCGCAGGCTCTCGGCCTCCTCGGCCTGGATCTGCGCCTGCACGCGCAGGCGCTCGGCCTCCTGGCGGGCGCGGGCGGCCTCGCGACGGCTGGCCTCGATCAGCAGGTCGCTGCGGGTCTTCTCCAACTGGTCGACCTGGCGCCGGGCGATTTCGGCGCGGGCCATGGTTTCGGCGATCTCGACCCGGCGCTCGGCCAGGTAGCGCGCCTCGTCGCGCTCCTTGCGCTTGGCGTTGGCGAAGTTGGCCACCGCCTGCTGCGCCTGCAGGCGCTCGTAGGCGGCGACATCGGCATTGAGCGGATCGGCCTGCAGCGCCATCAGGCGCTGGTTGAGCACGGCCAGCTCGGGATCGTCGGCCGCCATCGCGCCCAGCGGCGCCAGCAGCAACGCCAGCAGGGCCAGGCGGCGCATTCCGTGCAGGACGCGGCTCATGGACGGCCCTCCCCGGTGCCCAGGGTCTGTTGCAGTTGGGCCACCTCGGCCTGGCGCTGCTTCAGTTGCGCATTGGCCACCGCCTCCTCGCTGCGCGCCCGCGCCAGGTCGGCATCGGCGGCCACGCGCAGCGCCAGCTGCGGCGCGGTCTTGCGCTGGCGGCGGTCGAGCGCGGCCTGCTGCGCCTGTTCCAGGCCCTGGCGGGCACTGGCCAGCAGGTCCGGCGCGTACTGGTCGGCATCGGCCTGGATCGCGCGCTGCACCGCCTGCTGGGCAGACAGCAGCTCCGGCGAGGCCACCTGGGCGAACGCGGCCGGCGCGGCGAACAACGCCAATGCGCAGGCCATCACATACTGCTGACAACGGAAGTGTGCGAAGCTAGTTTTCATCTAGGGGGGCCGTGGACGGAGACGTCGGTCACGGCCATTGTCGGAAGCCTGTGGCGCGCTTGCAACGGGCGATTGCGGATCGTTGGGGAACCATTGCGCATGGATATCGGCTATTTCCTGAAGCTGATGACCGAAAAGAACGCCTCGGACATGTTCCTGACCACGGGAGCACCGGTCTATATCAAGATCGAAGGCAAGCTGTACCCGCTCGGCGCCACCGGCCTGCCGCCGGGCATGGTCAAGAAGATCGCCTACTCGCTGATGGACGAAGGCCAGGTGCCGCAGTTCGAGCGGGACCTGGAATTGAACATGGCCATCGCCCTGCAGGACGCCGGACGTTTTCGCGTCAACGTGTTCAAGCAGCGCGGCGAGGTCGGCATGGTGATCCGCGCGATCCGCAGCAAGATCCCCAGCATCGAAGAGCTGCACCTGCCACAGGTGCTCAAGGACGTGATCATGACCCCGCGCGGGCTGGTCCTGGTGGTCGGCTCGACCGGCTCGGGCAAGTCCACCTCGCTGGCGTCGATGATCGACTACCGCAACAGCACCACCACCGGGCACATCCTCACCATCGAGGACCCAATCGAATACCTGCACAAGCACAAGCTGTCCATCGTCAACCAGCGCGAGGTCGGGCTGGACACCCACGCCTTCCACAACGCACTGAAGAACGCGATGCGCGAGGCGCCGGACGTGATCCTGATCGGCGAGATCCTGGACGCGGAGACCATGGAGGCGGCCATCGCCTTCGCCGAGACCGGGCACCTGTGCCTGGCCACTCTCCACTCCAACAATGCCGACCAGACCATCGAGCGCATCCTCAACTTCTTCCCCGAGAACGCGCACAAGAACGTGCTGATGAACCTGTCGCTGAACCTGCGCGCGGTGATTTCGCAGCGCCTGGTCAAGGACAGCAGCGGCCGCCGCCGGCCGGCCTCGGAAGTGCTGCTGAACACGCCGATGATCCGCGACCTGCTGCGCCGCGGCCAGGTCCACGAGATCAAGCAGGCGATGGAGGAGTCGCTGGAGGAAGGCATGGAAACCTTCGATCAGTGCCTGTTCCGCATGGTCAAGCAGGGCCAGATCGAGCAGGAGGAAGCGCTGCGCGCGGCCGACTCGCGCGACGGCCTGGCCCTGAAGTTCCGCCTGTCCGAAGGCGGCAGCGGCGAGCACGACCCCTATGCCGACTACGACAGCCCCAGCGCCGCGCCGCGGATCACCCACGGGTTCGTCTGAGGCCTCCGGCGAGGGCGCGGCCGGGGCTTCGCAGGTCTGCGATCGCGATGCAGCCGCGGCAACGGCGGCAACAGTGGACCGACCGCCCATCGGCGGTCGCTGCCGCGTCGCCCTTGCCAGGGCAAACGCCACTTCCACGCAGTTACGCGCCATGCCCGGCCCCAGCCACTGCGGGAGTCAACTGTCATGCAGCCGCGACGCGCGAAGCCAAAAGCCGACTGACACCCCCCGTCGTCGGGACTGAAGTCCCTCCCACAGTGCACCCGGCGAGTTCGCCGCAAGCTTCTATGGAAGCGACTTCAGCCGCGACGCGCGAAAGCCGGAGCGTCCGACACACTGCAGTTGGGACGGAAGCCCCTCTCATACCCTCACGCGCAACGATGCGGCGGTGGAGGGTGGTGGTGGCCGACCGGGCATCATCGGAAGCCCGGTCGCGACGGAAGCCGCTGCTACGGCGCAGCGCGACTCACTGCGCGTCGGGCTGGTTCTCCGGGCGCGCCGCCTCGAATGCCGGCAACGCCAGGCAGGCGCGCTCGATCCGTTTCAGGGTCGGGTAGACCTGCAGGTCCACGCCGAAGCGACGCGCGTTGTACAGCTGCGGCACCAGGCAGCAGTCGGCCAGGCCCGGCTGCTCGCCGTGGCAGAAGCGGCCAGTGTCGGGCGACTCGGCCAGCAACTGCTCCAGCGCGTCGAAGCCGGTCTGCATCCAGTGCCGCATCCACTCCTCGCGCTCGGGCTGCGGCACGTTCCAGGCGCTCTCGAAGAACTGCGCCACGCGCAGGTTGTTGAGCGGATGGATGTCGCAGGCGATCAGTTGCGCCAGGCCGCGCACGCGGGCGCGGTCGATCGGCGCGTCCGGCAGCAGTGGCGGCTCCGGCCAGCGCTCGTCCAGGTATTCCAGGATCGCCAGCGACTGGCGGATCGGCTGGCCGTCGTGGCACAGGGTCGGCACCAGTTCCTGCGGGTTCAACCGCGCATATTCCGGCGAGTGCTGCTGCCCGCCGTCGCGCACCAGGTGCACCGGCAGCGACTGGTAGGCCAGACGCTTGAGCTCCAGCGCGATGCGCACCCGGTACGCGGCGCTGGACCGCCAGTAGGTGTAAAGCTGCAGTGCCTCGTCCATGCCCGCCTCCGTCTGCGCAATCGACAACGATACCGGTGGACAGCGGCGGTGCGGCGCCGCCGGTCGCCCCGGTAGCGCCGCCGGCCGGGTCAGGGCAGCGGTGCCTGCTCGATGCGCTGCTCGATCGCGCCGAAGATGCTCACTCCGTCACGGTCCAGCATCTCGATCCGCACCACGTCGCCGAAGGACATGTACGGGGTACTCGGCTTGCCGTCGCGCAGGGTTTCCACGGTGCGCTGCTCGGCGAAGCAGGAGGCGCCACGCGTGGTGTCCTGGTTGGCGATGGTGCCCGAGCCGACCACCGCGCCGGCCGCCAGCGGCCGGGTCTTGGCCGCATGCGCGACCAACTGCGCGAAATCGAACTGCATGTCCTCGCCGGCTTCCGGCGCGCCGAACCAGGCGCCGTTGATGTGGGTCAGCAGCGGCAGGTGCACCTTGTTGCCCTGCCAGGCCTCGCCCAGTTCGTCGGGGGTGACGAACACCGGCGACAGCGCCGAACGCGGCTTGGACTGCACGAAGCCGAAGCCCTTGGCCAGCTCCGGCGGAATCAGGTTGCGCAGCGACACGTCGTTGACCAGGCCGATCAGCTGGATGTGCGCGGCGGCCTGCGCCGGGCTGACCGCCATCGGCACGTCGTCGGTGACCACCACGATCTCGGCCTCCAGGTCGATGCCGTAGTCCTCGCTGACCACCTTGACCGCATCGCGCGGGCCGTAGAAGCCGGCGCTGACCGCCTGGTACATCAGCGGATCGGTGTAGAAGCTCTCCGGCACCTCGGCGCCGCGCGCACGGCGCACCCGCTCGACGTGCGGCAGGTAGGCGCTGCCGTCGAGGAATTCGTAGGCGCGCGGCAGTGGCGCCGCCAGTGCCGCCATGTCCAGGTCGAACTGGCCGTCGGCGCTGCCGTCGTTGAGCGACTCGGACAGGGCGTTCAGACGCGGGGCGAGTTTGCTCCAGTCCTCCAGCGCGCGCTGCAGGGTCGGTGCGATGCCGGTGGCGCGCACGGCGCGGGTCAGATCGCGGGACACGACGATCAGGGTGCCGTCGCGACCGCCTTCCTTCAGGGAACCTAGCTTCATGTCCGTCCAGTGCTGGGGGCTGAGCCGGCGATTGTACGGCCAGACGCCGGCTTGGTTTCAACTGAAACGGACACCGCGTTTGTGCAGCGCGCCAATTCAGGTAGACTATGTCGGTCTGCATGCGGCCGTCCGTTTCCCTCAGGGACAGCCGGCGAGGCCAGGATCGCAACGATCCGACTCGCCCGCCCCACCCGACGCCTTTCGTGGTGCCGACGAACCCCAGCCTTGCGCTGCGGGTTGATCCACCCTCTCGCAGCGCGGTTCACGGGAACGCTCCGAGCCTCACCTACTTGCGCCTGCGCGCCGGGTCCGTCCCGGCGTCGGCGCGTTATCCGGAGCATTCTCATGTCGTTCGAATCCCTGGGCCTTGCGCCCTTCCTGCTGCGCGCGTTGGCCGAGCAGGGCTACGAAACCCCCACCCCGATCCAGGCGCAGGCCATTCCCGTCGCCCTGGAAGGCCATGACCTGATGGCCGGCGCGCAGACCGGCACCGGCAAGACCGCCGCGTTCGGGCTGCCGCTGCTGCAGCACCTGGGCACCTCGCCGCAGCCGGTCAGCAGTGGCGGCCCGCGCAAGCCGCGCGCGCTGATCCTGACCCCGACCCGCGAGCTGGCCACCCAGGTGCACGACAGCCTGCGCGGCTACAGCAAGTACCTGCGCATCCCCAGCACCACCATCTACGGTGGCGTGGGCATGGGCAACCAGCTCGACGCGCTGCGTCGCGGCGTGGACCTGCTGATCGCCTGCCCAGGCCGCCTGCTCGACCATCTGGAGCGTCGCAGCGTAGACCTGTCGGGCATCGAGATCCTGGTGCTGGACGAGGCCGACCGCATGCTCGACATGGGCTTCCTGCCGTCGATCAAGCGCATCCTCGCCAAGCTGCCCAAGCAGAACCGGCAGACCCTGCTGTTCTCGGCCACCTTCGAGGAAGGCATCAAGCAGCTGGCCCGCGAGTTCATGCACGACCCGCAGGAAATCCAGGCCACCCCGAGCAACACCGTGGCCGACACCATCACCCACCGCGTGCACCCCGTGGACGGCGCGCGCAAGCGCGAACTGCTGCTGCACCTGCTGGCCGCCGACTCGCGCAAGCAGACCCTGGTGTTCGCCCGCACCAAGCACGGTGCCGACAAGCTGACCATGTTCCTGGACAAGTCCGGGCTGAAGACCGCCGCGATCCACGGCAACAAGAGCCAGGGCCAGCGCCTGCGCGCGCTGAGCGACTTCAAGGCCGGCCGCATCACCGTACTGGTGGCGACCGACATCGCCGCGCGCGGCATCGACATCGACCAGTTGCCCAAGGTCATCAACTACGACCTGCCGATGGTCGCCGAGGACTACGTGCACCGCATCGGCCGCACCGGCCGCAACGGTTCGACCGGCGAGGCGATCTCGCTGGTGGCGCAGGACGAGGCCAAGCTGCTGCGCGCGATCGCGCGCATGCTCAAGCGCGAGATGGACATCCGCGACGTGCCGGGCTTCGAGCCGGTGACGCCGATCCGCTGGGGCAACAACAACCCGCCGGACGAGCGTCCGGGCGGTGCCCGTCCGCCGCGTCGCGGCAGCCATGCCCGTCGCGGCCATGGCGATGCGCCGGCGCACGCGCATGCACATGCCGGCAGCAAGAAGCCCGGCGGCAACCACGCCGACGGCGCCCGCCGCCAAGGCCAGGGACGCCGGCAGGGCAACGGCGGCAACCGTCCCGCCGCGCCGCGCTGATCGCAGCGCTCGTACAGCGCTGCCGCATCACTCGACAAGCCGCCCTTCGGGGCGGCTTTTTCGTTGCGTGGTCCCAGCGCGGGCACAGGCACGGCGTCGCCGTGCGATGCCCGCCACGGGGCGCCGCCGCTGCATCGCCTCGACCCGCGCGCGACCGCGCCGCTCCCGCCCCTGCCCGTACAATGCCGCCCATGGATATCTTCAAAGTCTTCACCCTCGAAGCCGCACACCGCCTGCCCAACGTGCCGCCCGGCCACAAGTGCGCGCGCTTGCACGGGCACTCGTTCCGCATCGAGCTGCACGTCAGCGGCGAACCCGGCGCCGAGAGCGGCTGGGTCATGGATTTCGGCGACATCAAGGCGGCCTTCCGCCCGCTCTACGACCAGCTCGACCACCATTACCTCAACGACATCGAGGGCCTGGACAACCCCACCAGCGAACGCCTGGCGGTGTGGATCTGGGACCGGCTCAAGCCGGCGCTGCCGCTGCTGAGCGAAGTGGTGGTTCATGAAACCTGCACCTCCGGCTGCCGTTATCGCGGTCCGGGTTGAAAGGCTGGGAATGGAGAATGGGGAGTGGGGAATCGCAAGGGCGGCACCGCGGTGGCTGAGCGTTTGCGATGCCGCCTGCCCGTGCGTCGTAGCGCGCATTGGCGCTTGCCAGAAACCCAGAGGCGCCTTGCCGAGCCCCGGAAAATTGCGCCAAGCCATTGATCCGGAAGGTAGATTGAACGCATCCTGAGCGGCTTCAGAAAATTTTGTTGCATCGCAGCAGAATGGGCGTATGTTGCACTGCAACAGCAGTCGGCATTCCAACGGAGTTGCATGATGTCCGCTCAATTCAACGATCAGTTCAGCAGCTACACCCAGCAGTTCGCCGCCGCCGCGGCGCGTGCCAACCGCCTGGCGCTGGAGAGCGCCGAGAGCGTGTTCGGCGTGCAGTTGAAGACCTTCGAGAAGAACGTGTCGGCCACCACCGGCTTCCTCGGCGAACTGACCGAGGCCCGCGATCTGGGTACCGTGCAGGCGCTGTGGCCGAAGGGCCTGCAGATCGCCCGCGACAACTTCGAGCGGCTGGCCACGGCCAACCAGGAAGTGTTCGGCCTGGGCCTGAAGACCTCCGAGGCGATCGGCCAGCTGGCCAAGCACCAGTTCGAGGCGGCGACCGAACAGGCTGCGCCCAAGGCCAAGCCCACCGCCAAGTAACACCGTTTTCGACGTCGCTGCGGTTCGCCGCCCGACGCACGCTCGGTCTGCATGGGTCCCTCCCCCCGTGCAACCCCAGGCCCGGTAGATCCCTCCCTCTACCGGGCCTTTTTTATGGGCGGGATTCGGGAGTGGGGATTGGGGATTTGTCGATCTCGCGCGTCCCGGCGTTCCTGGCTTCCTTCATGGGAGAGGCTTCAGCGCCGATGCTCTGCTCGAAACCGGTAGATCTCTTCTTCTACCGGCTTATGCGCGCGCTTCGGGAGTGGGAGCGACATTCGGGACGAGCCGATCCCGCCGTCGGGATACCTGTCTGCGGGAAGGGCTTCAGCCCCGACGCGTCATCGGCAAGGCGTCGGGACTGAAGTCCCTCCCACACAAGCCGGCTGCGCAGCGCGCGTCTCGGCAGCGGCTCAGTCCGGGGACATTCCCGCCCACGGCTGCAACTCCGCCGCCAACTGCGCGGCCTGCGGTTGCGGCCGGTACGGCAAGCGCCCCCAGCACGGCATCGGCAGACGCGCGCGCAGCATCGCCATGTTGTCGTCGATGCGCTCCATCGCCGGGTCGATCTCGTTGCCGATCCAGCCGATGCACTGCAGGCCGTCGGCGGCGATCGCCGCGGCGCTGAGCCGGGCATGGTTGAGGCAGCCCAGGCGCAGGCCGACCACCAGCACCACCGGCAGCCCCAGCGCGCGCGCCAGATCGGCCTGATCCAGCGTCGCCGACAGCGGCGCCGCCCAGCCGCCGACACCCTCCACCACCACCACGTCGGCCTGCGCGCGCAGGCGTTCGAAGGCGGCGGCGATCGGCACCAGTTCCAGTTGCACGCCGGCATCGGCGGCGGCCAATTCCGGCGCCAGCGGCAGCGGCAACGCGTAGGGATTGAGATCGGCGTAGGCCGGCCGCGGCGCGCTCGCGTCCTGCAGGGCAAGCGCGTCCTCGTTGCGCCAGCCGTCGGCGTCGCGGCTGCAGCCGCTGGCGACCGGCTTCATGCCCACCGCGCGCTGGCCACGCGCGCGCAAGGCATGCAGCAGCGCGGTGCTGGCGATGGTCTTGCCGATGCCGGTATCGGTGCCGGTGACGTAGAAGGCGGGAACAGCCATGCGAAAACCCTGTCGGTTGGCCGGCGGGACGCGCGGCGGCGCGCAGGATAGCCGGGCGCGTCGCGCGCGTCAGCCGCCGCGGTGCCGGCGGACGCAGCGCGCTGCTAGACTCGCGCGATGTTCGCCTCGTCCTCGCTCACCGGCAGCAAGCCGGAACAGTACGCCCAGTTGCTCGACCAGGCCCGTGCCCTGGTCGCCGGGGAGCCCGACCGCATCGCCAATGCCGCCAACCTGGCGGCGCTGGTGTACCACGCGCTGCCGCGGCTGAACTGGGTCGGTTTCTATCTCTACGACGGCAAGGAACTGGTGGTCGGCCCGTTCCAGGGCCTGCCCGCCTGCGTGCGCATTCCGCTGCACAAGGGCGTGTGCGGCGCGGCCGCCAGCAGCGGCCAGACCCAGCGCATCGACGACGTGGAGGCGTTCCCCGGACACATTGCCTGCGATTCCGCCTCGCGCTCGGAACTGGTGGTGCCGCTGCTGCGCGGCAGTGCATTGGTCGGCGTGTTCGACCTGGACAGCCCGGACCTGGCCCGCTTCGACGCCGACGACCAGCGCGGCCTGGAAGCGATCGCCCAGGTCTTCGTCGACAGCCTGCGATGAGCACGGCCAAGCTGCGCAACATCGGCCCCAAGAGCGCGGCCTGGCTGCGCCAGGTCGGCGTGCGCACGCAGCAGGACCTGGAGGCGGCCGGCGCGGTCGGCGCCTTCGTCAAGGTCAAGCGCGCCGGCTTCAAGCCCAGCCTCAACCTGCTGTATTCGCTGGAAGGCGCGCTCAGCGGCTGTCACTGGCAGGAACTGTCCGAGGCGCGGCGCGCGCAGTTGCTGGGCGAGCTAGAGACCGCGACGGCGGCGCTGCCGGCGCAGCGCGGCCTGCCGGTGGCCGGGCCGGTGGCGACCACCCATTTCGACCGCGACGACACGCGCGGCGACGACGCTGCCGACGGCGCCTACGCGCACGAGGCGCACGACACGCCGGTGGGCGACCATCACGGCGACGACGACAGCCACGGCACCCACGCCGACTAGGGCGTTGCCGCATCCCCAAGCATGCCGCGCCTTGATTGCGCATGCCTGTGACAACGCAGAACGTGGACGTGAGTCCGCGCCCGAGCGACAACGCGACCACGGACGCACGCGATCACAGCCCTTCGGGCGAGGTCTGGCCGGCATGTCGCCTGCGCCGCGCGGCCCGACCTGACTGCCCGTCGGCGCTGCGCCGCGCACCACCGGTGGCGCGCTTGCCAGACCCAAAGCCGCACCCCCGGGATGGATGGGCATGCCCTACCCCGCGCAGCCAGCGGCGATCGCGTACAATCGCGCCGCTTCAAGGTGACCCACCGGCTCCGGCCAGCGGGTTGAAACGGGAAGCCGGTGCGTCTTGCGACAAGGCCGGCGCTGCCCCCGCAACGGTAAGCGATCCGCGCTGACGACTTTCGCCACTGTGCCACGGCATGGGAAGGCGTCGCAGCCGGGAGGCCCGCCTCCCAGATCGCCAGCCCGGAGACCGGCCTTGCAGCTCACTGGTTGCGATGCGGAGGGCGTCGCGGCGTGCCGCGCCGCGTTCGGCGCCGTCCGCTTGCACCTTCCGTTCGCGACTCCCTCGCCGTCACAGCGCGCAGCCGCGCGCCGGAGTTGCCACCCATGTCGTCCCGCCTGCTTTCGGTCGCGATCGCGTCCGCCCTGTCCCTGCCCGCGCTGGCCCACGCCGCCGACGCCGCCACCGATCTCGACCAGGTCCTGGTCACCGCCACCCGCACTCAGATCTCGGTGGAGGACAGCGTGGTCCCGGCGCAGGTCATCGACCGCGCGGAGATCGAGCGCAGCCAGGCCACGTCGCTGGCGCAGCTGCTGCAGGGCCGCGCCGGCATCGGCATCTCCAACCAGGGCGGCCTGGGCAAGCTGACCACGCTGAGCCTGCGCGGCAGCGAATCGGACCACGTGCTGGTGCTGGTGGACGGCGTGCGCATCGGCTCGGCCAGCGCCGGCCTGGCCGCGTTCCAGGACCTGCCGCTGAGCCAGATCGAGCGCATCGAGATCGTGCGTGGCCCGCGGTCGAGCCTGTACGGCTCCGACGCGATCGGCGGCGTCATCCAGATCTTCACCCGCCGCGGCGGTCAGGGCTTCCAGCAGAACCTGAGCCTGGGCGGCGGCAGCCACGGCCTGCGCGAGGCCGGCGCCGGCTTCAGCAACCGCGGCGAGCGCGGCTGGCTGGCCGTGCAGGGCGGCTACCAGAAGACCGACGGCATCAATGCCTGCAACGGCTCGGCCACGCTGTTCGCGGGCTGCTTCGTCGACCAGCCCGACCGCGACGGCTACCGCAACGTCTCGCTGAGCGCGCGCGGCGGCTACGCGCTGACCGACACGCTGCGCATCGAAGGCCAGGCGCTGAACATCGACAGCCGCAACGAGTACGACGGCGATCCGCTGTTCGCCGGCAACGAGGCCGACAACACCCAGCAGGTGTTCGGCGGCAAGCTCGACTGGACCCCGTCCGATCGCCTGCACCTGGCCGCGCAGTTCGGTCGCAACGTCGACGACGCCGACAGCTACTACCGTGCCCCCGGCGCGCGCACCCGCAGCTTCGTCAGCACCTTCGACAGCCGCCGCGACACCGCCGCGCTGCAGGGCGACATCACCCTCGCCGAAGGCCACCTGCTCAGCGTCGGCAGCGACTGGCAGCGCGAGCACGTCACCAGCACCACCGCTTTCGACGTCGACAGCCGCGACAACACCGGCGTGTTCGCCGAGTACCAGGGCCGTTTCGGCGCGCAGCAGGTGCAGGCCAGCGTGCGCAGCGACGACAACGAGCAGTTCGGCGAACACACCACCGGCAGCCTCGGCTGGGGCCTGGCGCTGGCGCATGGCCTCAAGCTCACCGCCAGCGTCGGCACCGGCTTCAAGGCGCCGACCTTCAACGACCTGTACTACCCGTTCGCCGGCAATCCGGAGTTGAAGCCGGAGCGTTCCAAGAGCGGCAACCTGGGCGTGGCGCAGTACGCCGACAGCTGGAACTGGACCTTCAACGCCTACGAGACCCGGGTCAAGGACCTGATCTCCTACGACGCGATCAGCTTCCTGCCGGTCAACGTGGACGAGGCGCGCATCCGCGGCGCCGAACTGACCGGCTATGCGCTGCTGGCCGGCTGGGAACTGTCGGCGCAGCTGAGCCACACCGACCCGCGCAACCGCAGCGATGGCGGCAACCGCGACAACTGGCTGGCGCGTCGCGCGCAGAACACCGCGCGCCTGGACGTGGATCGCGGCATCGGCCCGGTCAAGCTCGGCGTCACCGTGTTCGGCAGCGGCCACCGCTTCGACGACGCGGCCAACCGCGTACGCCTGGCCGGCTACGGCACCGTCGACCTGCGCGCGGAATACGCGTTCACCCCGGACTGGACGCTGCAGGCCAAGGCCAGCAACGTGTTCGACCGCGACTACCAGACCATCAACTGGTACAACCAGCCGGGCCGCGAGTACGCGCTGACCCTGCGCTACGCGCCGGCGGCGCGCTGAGTCGGCGCCCCGCGCTGCGCCGGCGGGCGTGGCGCGGGGCAGCCCGCACGGAAAACACGCGCGTCTTTTTTGTAGGAGCGGCTTTAGCCGCGACAGGCTTTCCCGCGAACTCCCGTCGCGGCTGAAGCCGCTCCGCATGTGCGACCACGTCGGATGTAGATGCGCGCATTCTCAACGCAGGCATGCGCGATGCATCGCGCAGTTGGTCGCTCGCGATAAGGGCCGCTGGCTGTCGAACGCAAACACCCGCCCTCGTGCTCATGCATCGCGGCACGAACCTCACAGTTCGGCGCCCGCTACGCGCCCGTACCCTCACCCCAACCCCTCTCCCGGGGGGAGAGGGGCGTAATGCGTCATGGGTTGTGGGAGCGGCTTCAGCCGCGACGGGCCTTGCCGGGAAAGCCTGTCGCGGCTGAAGCCGTTCAACCGCATCCCGATCTTTGCGCTGCTCCGCGGTGCTTGAACCGCCGTCGTATCAACGCAGTTGCAGCAGCTCGCGCAGGTCGTCCATCAGCAGCACCACATCGGCGGTGACCAGATCCAGATCGCGCGGATAGCCGTAGCGCACCAGCGCCACCGGCATGCCGGCGGCCTGCCCGGCCTGCAGGTCGGTCCCCGAATCGCCGACCATCAGGCAGCGCGCCGGCGGTTTCGCGAACTGCTGTGCCAGGTGCAGCAGCGGCACCGGACTGGGCTTGCGTTCGGGCAGGCTGTCGCCGCCCAGCACCGCAGAGAACAGATCGGCCACGCCCAGATGGCGCAGCAGCGGCGGCACCATCGCCGACGGCTTGTTGGTGCACAGCGCCAGCGTCACCCCGTCCGCGTGCAGTTGCGTCAGCGTCTCGGCCGCGCCGGGATACAGCCGCGGACTGCGCAACAGGCATTCGGCGTAGTGACGCATGAAGGTCGGCATCACCGTCTCGAGTGGCGTGGCGTCGCCGGCATGCCGCCAGGCGATCTCGACCAGCTTGCGCACGCCCTCGCCGATCCAGCCGAGCACGGTCGCCTCCGGCACGCGCGGCAGGCCGAAGTCGGCCAGCGTGCGGTTCAACGCCTCGGCGATGTCGGCGCCGCTGTCGACCAGGGTGCCGTCCAGGTCGAACACCACCAATGCGTAGGGGAACGTCATCTCGTGCCAATGCGGGAGGGGGAAGTGCGCATTGTAGGTGGGGCAAGGCTGGTATGCGGTCGCGACAAGGCCGATCAGCATGACCAGACGATGAAGTCGGTGTTCCAATCCTTGCAGCATGCCCCTGTGGGAGGGACTTCAGTCCCGACGCGGAAGAGGCGAAGGCCACGTTTCCTGTTCGCTCGCGTCTCCCTTGGCTTTCAATCCACGCCGGTAGCCGTGCGACTGGAGCTGGCGCCTGTCGTGGCTGTCCCGGATCGTGTTTCAATCCACGCACACTCAAGGGCAGGACTGCGACAGACGCTGCCTATGGTGCAGCCGTTCCTATTTCGACCTCTGCACCGGTGAAGGTGCGGCTGCCAACTCGGCATCCTCGACGGCTACAACAATCCGTTTCAATCCACACGCCAGGCACAACACGATAAGCCCCCCGCGCGCGACCACCTCAACCGAACAAGCGCCCCTGCGCCTGTCCCGGCTCGCGTTCGTGGAAGCCGGACAGGCCCACGCCGACCAGGCGATAACGCGTGGACGTCGGCAGGTCCACGCGCTCGCGCAGCGCGAGGGCGATGTCGATCAAGGCCTGCAGCGAATCCGGCGGCTGCTCCGGAGTGAAGCTGCGGGTGAGGATGCGGAACTGCGCGGTCTTCAGCTTCAGCACCACCGTGCGCGCGATGCGTTCGGTGCGGCGGGTGGCGTTCCAGGTCTTCTCGGCCAGTTGCCGGATCGCCGGCTCCAGTGCGTCCAGCGCCAGGTCTTCGGCGAAGGTGTCCTCGGAGGAAATCGACTGCACCGGCTGGTCCGACTCCACCGGACGTTCATCGATACCGCGCGCGCGCTGGTACAGGCGCAGGCCGAAGCTGCCGAAACGCGCTTCCAGCTCGGCCTCGCTGCGCGCGCGCAGGTCGCCGACGGTGGCGATGCCCAGTTCCGCCAGCTTGGCCTCCATCACCTTGCCCACGCCGGGCACCTTGTTCACCGGCAACGGCGTCAGGAACGCGTCCACGCGATGCGGACGGATCACGAACTGGCCGTCGGGCTTGCGCCAGTCCGAGGCGATCTTGGCCAGGAACTTGTTCGGCGCGATCCCGGCCGAGGCGGTCAGCGCCGTTTCCTCGCGGATCTGCGCGCGGATGGTCTGGGCGATCTCGGTGGCCGTGCGCAATTCGCCCTTGGGCGCCGTGACGTCCAGGTAGGCCTCGTCCAGCGACAGCGGCTCGATCATGTCGGTGTGGCGCTGGAAGATCTCGCGCACCTGCCGTGACACCGCCTTGTAACGAGCGAAATCCGGCGGCACGAAGATCGCGTCCGGGCACAGCCGCTCGGCGCGCAGCGCCGGCATCGCCGAGCGCACGCCGAACACGCGCGCCTCGTAGGAGGCGGCGCACACCACCGAGCGCATGCCGCGCCAGGCCACCACCACCGGCTTGCCGCGCAGCGCCGGATCGTCACGCTGCTCCACGGACGCGTAGAACGCATCCATGTCGACGTGAATGATCTTGCGCATCGACCCCATACCCTACGCCTGCGAACGGTGCGCGCATGATAAGCCCCGCACTGCGCACGGGCTGAGAATGCGCGCCTTGATCCGGCGCAGTGCGCGCGCCGCCGCAGATGCCGACACTACGCGTGCGTACGGATAAAACGTTTGATTGAACGCGCAAGGCTCATGCACTCTTGCGCGCCTCGACTGTCTCGCCTGGGAATGTTCCGCTCATGAGTCGTCTGTCCTCCTATTCTCGCGAGCAATTGCTCGCCAGCGCACGCGGCGAGCTGTTCGGCGCCGACGCCGGGCGCCTGCCCAACGACCCGATGCTGATGTTCGACCGCATCGTCGCCATCGACGAGACCGGCGGCGCGCACGGCAAGGGCGTGATCCGCGCCGAACTGGATATCCGCCCGGACCTGTGGTTCTTCGGCTGCCATTTCATCGGCGACCCGGTGATGCCCGGCTGCCTGGGCCTGGATGCGATGTGGCAGTTGACCGGCTTCTTCCTGACCTGGCTGGGCGCACCCGGCCGTGGCCGTGCGCTGGGCGTGGGCGAGGTGAAGTTCACCGGCCAGGTGCTGCCCACCGCCAGGCAGGTGGTCTACGAGATCGACATCAGCCGGGTGATCAACCGCAAGCTGGTGATGGCGGTGGCCGATGGCCGCATGTCGGTGGATGGGCGCGAGATCTATACCGCCAAGGACATGCGCGTGGGCCTGTTCACTTCGACGGAGGCATTCTGATGCGGCGCGTGGCAATTACCGGGATGGGCATCACTTCATGCCTGGGCAACGACCTGGACAGCGTGTCGCGCGCATTGCGCGAAAGCCAGTCCGGCATCCGCCATAACCCGCAGGCAGTGGAAGCCGGCCTGCGCAGCCAGGTCGGCGGCGATGTGCAGTTGGACCTGGACGCGGCGATCGACCGCAAGCTCAAGCGCTTCATGGGCGATGCCTCGGCCTACGCCTACCTGGCGCTGCGCGATGCGCTGGCCGATGCAGGCCTGGACGAGGCGGCGATCAGCGACCCGCGCATCGGCCTGATCGCCGGCTCCGGCGGCGGCTCCAGCCACTGGCAGGTGGAAGCGGCGGACCTGCTGCGCAACCGCGGCGTGCGCAAGGTCGGCCCGTACATGGTGCCGCGCACGATGTGTTCGGCGGTGTCGGCGAGCCTGGCCACCGCGTTCAAGATCAAGGGCGTGAGCTACTCGCTGTCGGCGGCCTGCGCGACCTCGGCGCACTGCATCGGCGCGGCGGCGGACCTGATCCGCCACGGCCAGCAGGACGTGATGTTCGCCGGCGGCGGCGAAGAGCTGGACTGGACCATGAGCCTGATGTTCGACGCGATGGGCGCGCTGTCCACCGGCTTCAACGACACGCCGGCGGTGGCGTCGCGGCCCTACGATGCCGCGCGCGACGGCTTCGTCATCGCCGGCGGCGGCGGCATGCTGGTGCTGGAGGACTACGAGCGCGCGGTGGCGCGCGGGGCGCGCATCCATGCCGAACTGGTCGGCTACGGCGTGACCTCCGACGGCGCCGACATGGTCGCTCCGTCCGGCGAAGGCGCGGTGCGCTGCATGCGCATGGCGCTGCAGGGCGTGGATGCGCCGATCGACTATCTCAACACCCACGGTACCTCGACCCCGCTGGGCGATGTCACCGAGCTGGATGCGGTGCGCGCGGTGTTCGGCGATGCGGTGCCGCCGCTGTCCTCGACCAAGGCGCTGTCCGGGCATTCGCTGGGCGCGGCCAGCGTGCACGAGGCGATCTACTGCCTGCTGATGCTGCGCGACGGCTTCATCGCCGGCTCGGCCAACATCGACACGCTGGACCCCCGCGCCGAGGGCTTCCCGATCGTCCGCGAGAGCCGCGATGCCGCGTTGCGCACGGTGATGTCCAACAGCTTCGGCTTCGGCGGCACCAACGCCGCGCTGGTGTTCGCCAAGGCCTGAGCCGGGCCAAACGCGCACGCTGCCAGCAACGGCAGCGTGCCGCGCGTCAACGCTCCAGTTGCCTGACGTCGCGACGCCCGGCGTCGTGGTCCTTGTGCGCTTCCGGCTTGGCCGGTGGCGCTGAAGGCGGTGGCGGTGGCGGTGGCGGTGGCGGCGGCGGTGGCGGCGGTGGCGGTGGCGGCGGTGGTGGTGGCGGTGGCGAACTCGGCTTCGGCGGATGCCGCTCGACCCATTGGATCGTCGCCGGCGACGGCGGCCACGACGGCGATGCCGATGGCGCGGACGCAGGCGGCGGCACGGGCATCAGTCCCATCGATTCGCGCTGGCGGCGGTCGTCGTCCTGGCGTTGCAACTCCTTCGCCAGTTCCTTGTTGTAGCGGGGATTGAGCGCGTCCGGCGGCGGAATCTGGTACATCCGCTCGCCGGGCGGCGTCCATTGCGGCGTGGCGCTCACCGCCTCGGACGCAGGCGACGGCGGCGTCCGCCATTGTGGCGCCAGCTGCCGCTGCAGCGGGGCCGGAATCTGCGCCGGGCCGGCCGCGGTCGCGGTGCTTTCCAGCGATCGATAGCGCGCACGTTCGCGCGCCCACGGCTGACCGCGATAGTGCGTGTCCCAATAGCGGTCCAGCGCAAAGCCGACCGTGGGCACGCCAGGCTCACTGCCCTGTTCCTGGGCGTTGAAGTCGATCGCACCGGCCGGCAGCCAGCCGCGTTTCTCGCGCCAACTGACATCGCACCAGGCCCAGTCGCGGGTGCAGCCATGTACCCGCAACGCCTCGTCGGTGACCGGGGTGGCCACGCGCGGATACTCCGGTGCGGGGCCGGCACGCAGGCTGGCGCCGATGCGCACCGTGCCGCTGCCATCCTGCGCCAGCGCCGGCACGGCCATGCTCAACAGCAAGGGCGTCCACCACCCTGCTCGCTTCATGCGGTCCTCCTTGTGCAGTGCGGCAGTGTCCTGCGCCGCGATTGCGGCGGCGAAGATCGCCGTGCCGCTGCGCTTTGTTCTAGCACAGGGGAGCCGGGATTGGGGATTGGGGATTGGGGATGACCAGCCTGTGGCTGTTGAAAGCGGGGATTGGGGATTGGGGATTGGGGATTGGGGATTGGGGGCGGCAGCGTGCTGTGCGGAGCCAAACATTGGCAAGCGATTTTCTGCAGGAGCGGCTTCGGCGGCGACAGGCGTTACCGGTAATGCCCCGTCGCGGCTGAAGCCGCTCCTACAACAAAGCCAGAAGCGCGAGGAATGCCATGCACTCGCGAAAAATCACAAATCCCCAATCCCGACTCCCGAATCCCCGCTTATCCCGCCATGCCGCTGTGCCGCAGCAGCGCCTCCAACTCCGGCGCGCGGCCACGGAAGGCGGTGAAGTTCTCCAACGCCGGGCGGCTGCCGCCGCGCGAGAGGATCTCGCGCAGGAAGCGCGCGCCGGTGGCGGCCAACTGGTCGGGCGTTTCCTCGAACGCCGCATAGGCGTCGGCGCTGAGCACCTCGGCCCATTTGTAGCTGTAGTAGCCGGCCGCATAGCCGCCGGCGAAGATGTGGCTGAACTGGTGCGGGAAGCGATTCCAGGCCGGCGGCCGGTTCACCGCGACCTCATCGCGCACGCGCTCGAGCAACTGCAGCACGCTGTCGGCCTGCGCATCGAAGTCGTGGTGCAACTGCATGTCGAACAGCGCGAACTCGAGCTGGCGCACGGTGAACATACCGCTCTGGTAGTTCTTCGCCGCCAGCATCTTGTCGAACAGTGCGCGCGGCAGCGGCTCGCCGCTGTCCACGTGGGCGGTCATCGCCTGCAGACGCGGCCATTCCCAGCAGAAGTTCTCCATGAACTGGCTAGGCAGCTCCACCGCATCCCATTCCACGCCGTTGATGCCGGCCACGCCCAGTTCGCCGACCTGGGTCAGCAACTGGTGCAGGCCGTGGCCCATCTCGTGGAACAGGGTGGTGACTTCGTTGTGGGTGAAGGTGGCCGGCTTGCCGTCGCTGCCGCGGCCGAAGTTGCACACCAGGTACACCAGCGGGGTCTGCACGCCGTCGGCGCGCTCGCGGCGATTGCGGCAATCGTCCATCCAGGCGCCGCCACGCTTGCCTTCGCGCGCGTACAGGTCCAGATAGAACTGCCCGACCAGGCGCCCCTGCGCGTCGCTCAGGCGGAAGAAACGCACGTCCGGATGCCACACCGGCGCGCTGTCGGCCTCCACGCGCAAGCCGTACAGGTCGTGGATCAGGCCGAACAGGCCGTCCAGCACCTTGGGCTCGGTGAAGTAGCGCTTCACTTCCTGCTCGGAGAAGCTGTAACGCGCCTGCTTGAGCTTCTCGCCGGCATAGAGCAGGTCCCAGGCTTCCAGCGTGTTCAGGCCCAGATGCTCGCGCGCGAATGCCTCCAGCTCGGCGCGGTCGCGCTGCGCGTAGGGCTTGGCGCGTACGGCCAGATCGTGCAGGAACGCCAGCACCTGTGCGGGATCCTGCGCCATCTTCGTGGCCAGCGAATACTCGGCGTAGCTGGCGAAGCCGAGCAGCGCCGCCAGTTCGCCGCGCAAGGCGAGGATGCGGCCGATCGCCGCGCTGTTGTCCAGCGCCGCATCGCCGAACTCCGAGGCGCGGATCGCGTTGGCGCGGTACAGCGTCTCGCGCAGCGCGCGATCCTCGGCGTACATCTGCACCGGCAGGTAGCACGGCATCTGCAGGGTCAGCTTCCAGCCGGCCTGGCCATCGCGTTCGGCCGCTGCGCGCGCGGCGGCGATGCTGTCCTCGGGCAGGCCGGCCAGGCGCGCCTCGTCGTCGATCAACAGCGACCACGCGTCGGTGGCATCGAGCACGTTCTGCGAGAACTTGGCCGACAGCGCCGACAGTTCTTCCTGGATCGCGGCGAAGCGCTGCTTGTCGGCCTCGCCCAGTTCGGCGCCGCCCAGGCGGAAATCGCGCAACGCGTTGTCCAGCACCTTGCGCTGCGCCGGGCCGAGCGTGGCCGCCTCCGGCGAATGCGCCAGCGTGCGGTACTGCGCGAACAGCGCCAGGTTCTGCCCGAGCGCGCTGGAGAAGCGCGTCACCTTGGGCAGGTTGGCGTTGTAGGCCTCGCGCAGCGCCGGCGTGTTGACCACCGCCTGCAGGTGGCTCACCTGGCCCCAGGCGCGCCACAGGCGCTCGGTGGCGTCGTCCAGCGGCGCCACGAAGCTGTCCCAGCGCACCGGCGCCACCGTCTCGGCGGCAGCCACCGCGGCCTCGGCCTGCGCCAGCAGGGTGTCGATCGCCGGGCCGATGTGCTCGGGCTGGATCGCATCGAAGCGCGGCAGGCCGGAAAAATCGAGCAGGGGATTGGTCATCGCGGAAGTCTCGGTCACGGAAGGAAGGCCGGCGGCGCCGGCCATGGCAGTGAGATGGCGGTCAGTCCAGCGCGGCACAAGGCAGCGGCGGCAACCCGGCGCCGGCCACCGCCGCGGCCAGCTGCGCATCGGCCTGGTCCACGTCGATGCCGTGCTCGGCGTACCACTGCGGCCGGTAGTAGCTGTGCACGTAGCGCTCGCCGCTGTCGCACAAGATGGTGACGATGGCGCCGCTGCGGCCCTGCTCGCGCATGCGCGTGGCCGCCTGCAGCACGCCGACGAAGTTGGTGCCGGTGGAGCCGCCCACGCGCCGGCCCAGGCGCGCGCTGACGTAGCGCATCGCCGCCAGGCTCAGCGCGTCGGGCACCTTGACCATCGCATCCACGCAGCTGGGGATGAAGCTCGGCTCCACCCGCGGCCGGCCGATGCCTTCGATGCGCGAGCCGCCGGTGCTTTCCAGGCCGGCGTAGTCGCGCCCGGCCAGCGCCTCGCGGTAGCCGTCGAAGAACAGCGACACCTCCGGATCCGCGCACAGGATGCGGGTGGGATGGCGCCGGTAGCGTACGTAGCGCCCGAGCGTGGCCGCGGTGCCGCCGGTGCCGGGGCTGCACACGATCCACGCCGGGATCGGGTGCGGCTCCTCCTGCATCTGCCGGAAGATCGATTCGGCGATGTTGTTGTTGGCGCGCCAGTCGGTGGCGCGTTCGGCGTAGAGGAACTGGTCCATGAAATGGCCGCCGGTCTCGCGTGCCAGTTGCACCGAATCGGCATGCAGGTCGCAGGCGCGCCCGACCAGGTGGCAGCGCCCGCCCTGGAACTCAATCGCGGCGATCTTTTCCGGCGAGGTCGTCGCCGGCATCACCGCGATGAACGGCAGCCCCAGCAGGCGCGCGAAGTACGCCTCGGACACCGCCGTGGAGCCGCTGGAGGCCTCGATCACCGGCCGCCCCTCGCGCAGCCAGCCGTTGGCCAGCGCGTACAGGAACAGCGAGCGCGCCAGGCGATGTTTGAGGCTGCCGGTGGGATGGCTGGATTCGTCCTTGAAATACAGGTCGATGCCGGGGAAACCGGGCAGGTCCAGCGGGATCAGATGGGTGTCGGCCGAGCGGTTGAAGTCGGCTTCGATCTTCTGGATGGCGGCGGCCACCCAAGCGCGATGGGTCATGGCGGTGCGGGAGCGGAGAAACCGCGCCCACGATACACGCCCGGCCCGCGTCCGGGTCATGCGCGACCGCGGCCGCCACGCCGGCGTTCACCCGGCGTGGCGCGGCGCCGGGGCGGCGCTCAGCCGGCGGCCACGCTGAAACCGGCGTCGGCGATCGCCTGCTCCAGCGCGGCCACGTCGATGCGCGCGGGGTCGTAGTCGATGCCCACGCGCCCGCCCTCCAGCACCACCGTGCTGGCGCTCACGCCCGGGCAGGCGTTCAGCACCCGCTGCAGCCGCGCGCTGCAGCCGCCGCAACTCATGCCGTGGACGAGGAGATCGAGATGTTGCATGTCAGGCTCCAAAGTGAAGAAATCGAACACGCGCTCACTGCGCACGCCAGCGATTCAGCAGCAGCGCGTTGCCCAGCACCGAGACCGAACTCAGCGCCATCGCCGCGCCGGCGATCACCGGGTTGAGCAGGCCGAACGCGGCCAGCGGGATGCCCAGGCCGTTGAAGACGAAGGCGAAGAACAGGTTCTGGCGGATCTTGCGCACGGTCGCCGCGGACAGGTCGATGGCGGCGGCGACGCCGGCCAGGTCGCCGTGCATCAGCACCACGTCGGCCGCCTCGATGGCGATGTCCGAACCGCTGCCGATGGCGAAACTGACGTCGGCCGCGGCCAGCGCCGGGGCGTCGTTGATGCCGTCGCCGACCATGCCCACGTGCGCGCCCGGCACGGCCTGCAACTGGCGCACATGCGCGGCCTTGTCCTGCGGCAGCACCTCGGCCTGCACCTGCTCGATTCCGAGCCGCGCGGCCACCGCCTGCGCCGCGTGGCGGTTGTCGCCGCTGAGCATGGTCACGGCGATGCCGCGCGCCTGCAGCAACGCCACCGCCTCGGCGGCGTCCTCGCGCAGCGGATCGGCGATGGCGATGTAGCCGGCCACGGCGCCGTCCACCGCCACCCCGACCACGCTCTGGCCCTGCGCCTGCGCCGCCTCGGCCTGGCGGCGCAGCGTCGGGTCGGCCGGCACGGCGACCAGGCCATCGAGCCACGCCAGCGCCCCCAGCACGACCTCGCGCCCGTCCACGCGGCCGCGCACGCCCTGCCCCGGCAGCGTCTGCACTGCCTCGGCCAGCGGCGCCGGCACGGCCGCGCGCACGCCCAGGTCGGCGGCGCGCTGCACGATGGCGCGCGCCAGCGGATGCGCCGACCCGGTTTCCAGCGCCGCGGCCAGGCGCAACAGCGGCGCGGCCTCGGCCTCGTCGGCGACCAGCACCGCGGTCACCTGCGGCTGGCCCAGGGTCAGGGTGCCGGTCTTGTCGACCACCAGCGCGGTCAGCGCGCGGGCGCGTTCCAGCACCTCGGCGTCGCGGATTAGGATGCCGGCGCGCGCGCCGACGCCGGTGCCGACCATGATCGCGGTCGGCGTGGCCAGGCCCAGCGCGCACGGGCAGGCGATCACCAGCACCGCCACCGCGTGCACCAGGGCGTCGGCGAAGCTGCCGCCCAGCGCCCAGGTCGCGCCCAGGGTGATCGCGGCGATGGCCAGTACCGCCGGCACGAACACCGCGGCGATGCGATCGACCAGGCGCTGGATCGGCGCGCGCGAGCCTTGCGCGGCATCGACCATGCGCACGATCTGCGCCAGCAGCGTGTCCGCGCCAACGCCGGTGGCGCGCGCGCGCAACAGGCCGAGCTGGTTGACCGTGGCCGCATGCAGGCGGCTACCCGGTGCCTTGGCCACCGGCAGCGCCTCGCCGGAGAGCATCGCCTCGTCCACGCTGGAGTGGCCGTCGAGCACCTCGCCGTCCACCGGCACGCGCTCGCCGGCAGCGACCACGAACACATCGCCGACCGCCAGTTCCGCCGCATCCACCTCCACGATGACGCCGTCGCGCTCGACCCGCGCAGTGGTCGGCGCCAGGTCGAGCAGCGCGCGCACCGCCGCGGTGGTGCGGCGCTTGGCACGGGCCTCGAGCAGGCGCCCGAGCAACACCAGGGTGATGACGCTGGTGCTGGCCTCGAAGTACACGTGCTGGTCGTGCAGGCCGGCCACGGTGACCACGGCGCTGTACAGATAGGCCATGCCGGTGCCCAGCGCGACCAGCACGTCCATGTTGGCGCTGCCGTTGCGCAGGGCGCGATAGCCTGCACGGTAGAAGCGCGCGCCGATCCAGCACTGCACCGGTGTCGCCAGCAGCCACTGCAGCCAGCGCGGCAGCGGCTCGGCATGCGCACCGCGCAAGGCGTCGCCATCCAGCATGCCGAGCATCTGCCCCCAGAACGGCAGGGTCAGCAGCACCGCCGCTGCGAACATTCCCAGCTCGCGCCGCCAGGCGCGGCGCTCGCTGCGGCCGCGCTCGGCCAGTTGCTCGGGGTCCATGGCCTGCGCGACGCGCGCGCCGAATCCCGCACGGGCGATCCGCGCGATCAGCTCCGCCGGCGCGACCGCACCGTTCACGATCTCCACCCGCGCCTTGGCCGAGGCCAGGTTGGCGTGACCGGCAAGCACGCCCGGGGTCTTCGCCAGGACCGCGTCGATCGCCGCCACGCAGGAGGCGCAGTGCAGGCCGCTGAGTTCCAGGGTCACCGCCTGGGTCGGCACGCTGTAGCCGGCCTGCTGGATGCGCTGCAACAGTGTCGGCAGGTCCACTTGCTGCGGGTCATAGTCGACCTGCACGCGCGCCCCGGCATAGCTGGCCTGCGCCGCGACCCCGGGCAGGCGCTGCAACGCCTTCTCCACGCCGGCCGCGCAGGCGGCGCAGGTCATGCCCTGCACCGGCAAGGTCAACGAGGCGGTGGCGCGGTCCGCGCTCATCGCGGCGGCTCGCCGGCGGCATCGCCGCGGATGTCGCCCAGGATCGGGCAGGCGTCCGGCGCACCGCGGCCGGGACACTCCTCGACCAGCATCGCCAGGGTGTCGCGCATCTCGGTCAGTTCGGCGATGCGCCGGTCCAGCGCCTGCAGGCGCGCGCTGGCGCGCTGCTTGATGCCCTCCACGCCGTGCACGCGATCGTCCTGCAGCGCCAGCAGTTCGCCGATCTCCTCCAGCGAAAAGCCCAGTTCCTTGGCGCGGCGGATGAAGCGCACCCGCTGCACCGCCGCGGCGTCGTACTCGCGGTAACCGGATGCGCGGCGCGGGGCGGGCGGCAGCAGCCCCTGGCGCTCGTAGTAGCGCACGGTATCGATGGCGACGTCGGCCTGGCGGGCGAGCGCGCCGATGGTGAAGCGGACGGTGGCGGGATCGGATCGCATGCGCACACCCTACTCCCTGGAGTCGGGTCCAGAGTCAAGCCTTCCCGCGCGGCAGTCGCTTGCCGCCCACGCCGGCTTCGGTATCCTCTGCGCTTCCCGCCGTCACCCTGCCGCCTGTGCCGACCTTCGCCGTCCTGATGCGCCTGCTGCTGTGCCTGAGCCTGCTGCTCAACGGCACCGCGGCCGCCATGGCGATGCCGGGCATGGCGACGCACGGCCCCTCGACGCACGACACGGCTGCCACGATGGCCAGCGCGGCGCCGGCGCATGCGGCGATGCCCTGCCACGACGCGCCGCCACCGGCGGATCACGACGGCCCCTGCCACGACCATGCCGGCAAGCACGGCGGCTGCGGCGGCATGGCGGGCTGCCAATGTCCGCATGCGCAACCGCTGCCGGCCCTGCTGGCGATGCCGCTGGCACTGCCGCGCATGCCCCGCACCCTGGTCGCCGCCGCTTCCCAGGCCGCGCACGGTGCGCCCGGCCTGCCACGACTGGAACGTCCTCCCAGCGCCTGAGCGCGCGCGGCCGCCCCACGGGCGGTCTCCTGGCGGCGGCGCACAGACGCTGCCGCGTCCGTGCCTGCAGCGCCCCGTCGGCGCTGCGCGGCACATCGCATCCGCTTATGGACCTGACACATGAACGCATCTTCTTCCGGCCTGCCGGCGCTGCCGTCGCGGCGCCGCTTCGTCACCGGGCTGGCGCTGGGCGCCGCCGCCGGCCTCAGCGGGCTGCCGCTGCGCAGCGCACAGGCCAGCGCGCTCGCCCGCAACGGCGCCGCGCCCTATGTGCTGCACGGCACCGACCTGGACCTGAGCATCGGCAGCACCCGGGTCAACTTCACCGGGCGCGAGCGCCCCGCCATCGCCGTCAACGGCAGCGTGCCCGCACCGATCCTGCGCTGGCGCGAAGGCGACACCGTGACCATCCGCGTGGCCAATCGCCTGCCCGGCCACACCCAGACCTCGGTGCACTGGCACGGCCTGCTGCTGCCGGCCAACATGGACGGCGTGCCGGGCATGAGCTTCGACGGCATCTATCCGGGCGAGACCTACCAATACCGTTTCGCCCTGCGCCAGTCCGGCACCTACTGGTACCACAGCCATTCGCTGCACCAGGAGCAGGCCGGGCTGTACGGCGCCATCGTGATCGACCCGCGCGACCCGCCGCCGTACCGCTACGACCGCGAGCACGTGCTGTTGCTGTCGGACTGGACCGACCTGGACCCGGCCGCGCTGTTCCGGCGGCTGAAGCAGATGCCGTCCTACGACAACCTGTACCAGCGCACCGTCGGCGATTTCCTGCGCGACGCGCGGCAGGACGGGCTGCGCGCCACCCTCGCTGACCGCGGCATGTGGGGGCGCATGCGCATGACCCCCAGCGACCTGTCCGACGTCAACGGCAACACCTACACCTACCTGCTCAACGGCATGACCCCGGCCGGCAACTGGACCGGGCTGTTCCGCCCCGGCGAGAAGGTGCTGCTGCGCTTCATCAACGCCTCCAGCATGAGCTACTTCGACGTGCGCATCCCCGGGCTGAAGATGACCGTGGTCGCCGCCGACGGCCAGTACGTGCATCCGGTGAGCGTGGACGAGTTCCGCATCGCCGCGGCCGAAACCTACGACGTGCTGGTCGAACCCAGCGGCCAGGACGCCTACACGGTGTTCGCCCAGGACATGGGGCGCACCGGTCACGCGCGCGGCACTTTGGCCGTGCGCGACGGGCTGCAGGCGCCGGTGCCGGCGAACGATCCACGCCCACTGCTGCGCATGCAGGACATGGGCCACGCGATGGCCGGGCACGCCGGCATGGAGCACGGCGCGGGCACGGCCATGCACGGCATGGAGGGCGGCTGCGGCGCGAGCATGCCCATGGCCGGCATGCCGGGCATGGAGCACGCCGCGCACGCAACTGCAGGCGCTGCCGCGGCATCTGCGCATCCACGCAGCGAACGCGGCAATCCGCTGGTGGACATGCAGTCCTCCGCCACCGCGCCGCGGCTGGACGACCCGGGCATCGGCCTGCGCGACAACGGCCGCCGCGTGCTGACCTACGCCGACCTGCACAGTCTGTTCGAGGATCCGGACGGACGCGAGCCGGGACGCGAGATCCAGCTGCACCTGACCGGCAACATGGAGAAGTTCGCCTGGTCGTTCGACGGCGTTCCCTTCGCCAGCGCCGAACCGTTGCGGCTCAACTACGGCGAGCGCCTGCGCATCGTGCTGGTCAACGACACGATGATGCAGCACCCGATCCACCTGCACGGCATGTGGAGCGACGTGGAGGATGCCGCCGGCCGCTTCCAGGTGCGCAAGCACACCGTGGACATGCCGCCGGGCACGCGCCGCAGCTACCGCGTGCGCGCCGACGCGCTGGGGCGCTGGGCCTACCACTGTCATCTGCTGTATCACATGGACGGCGGCATGATGCGCGAAGTGCGGGTGGACGCATGAGCCGCTCGCGCCTCGCTCCGCTCGCGCGGGCCACCGGCCTGACGCTGCTGTTGGCGCACGCCGCAGCGCAGGCGCAGCATGCCCATGCTGCCGACACCGGCGCCGACGCAGCTGCCGCGCGCTGCGCCTGCCCTGCGTCCGCTGCCGCCGTGCCCATGGCGGACGCGGCGGCAACGCAACCCGACACGGCAATGCATGGCGCCATGGACCACGCAGCCATGGGGCATGCCGCGCACGTGCCGGCCATGCAAGGCGCGCCTGCCACGCAGACCACGGCAGAGCACGCCGACGCCATGTCGCACGCGCACATGGACCACGCCACGATGGACCACGCGGCCGCGCCGGCGTCGCAGGGCGATCACCGCGAACACGCGCACTCCGCGCACGACGGCATGCATCACGACGGCATGGACCACGCGATGCCCTCCGCGCCTTCCCCGACAGCGACCGCGTGCCACTGTCCCGCGAGCGCCAACACGCCGCTGCCGCGCGAGCCGATCCCGCCGATCACCGCGGCCGACCGTGCGGCCGCGTTCCCGGTGCTGCGCGACCACGGCATGGCGCACGGCGCCTCGCGCACCGGCTATTTGCTGGTCGATCGCCTGGAGGGCTGGGACAACGCCCATGGCAGCGGCCAGGCCTGGGAAGCGCGCGGCTGGTACGGCGGCGACATCGACCGGCTATGGCTGCGCAGCGACGGCGAACGCGAGGGCGGCCGCACCACCGCGTCCTCGCTGGAACTGGCCTATGGCCGCGCGATCTCGCCCTGGTGGGACGTGCTGATCGGCGGCAGGCAGACGTTCGCGCCGGGCCACGCGCGGACCTCTGCCGCGTTCGGCGTGCAAGGCATGGCGCCGTACAAGTTCGAGGTGTCGGCCATGCTCTACGTCGGCGAAGGCGGCCATGCCAGCCTGCACCTGGAAGGCGAGTACGACGTACTGCTGACCAATCGCCTGATCCTGCAGCCACGGCTGGAAGCGGAACTGGCCGCGCGCGACGATCCGGCGCATCGCACCGGCAGCGGCCTGACCACCGTGGAGGGCGGGTTGCGCCTGCGCTACGAAGTCACGCGCCGGTTCGCGCCGTATGTCGGCGTGGAGCACGTGCGCAGCTTCGGCGAGACCGCCGATCAGCGTCGCGCCGCTGGCGAGGCCATGCGCGAGACGCGCTGGGTCGCCGGCCTGCGCTTCTGGTTCTGAGCCACGGCGGCGCGCCGTAGCACATGGCGAACGGCGGCGCAGAAGACGCGCCGCCTTGGCGAAACACGGCACCGCCGCTAGACCGGCGTTCGCGGTGCCCCAGCTGCATGTGCGCCCATCGCCACCATCCAGGCACGAACAACGAAGACGTGCCTTTGTAGGAGCGGCTTCAGCCGCGAGGGGCGTTACCGGGAAAGCCCGTCGCGGCTGAAGCCGCTCCTACGAGACGCCGAGACGGGGCCGGGCCACAGCGCATCACGCATGAACGGCGAAGGACATCCGACGTGCCTCGCCACCGCTCACGCGTGCAGCGCCGCCTGCAACGCCGCCACCTCGTGCCGTGGCGGCCGCAGCGCGCCCAGCGTGCCGACCAGTTCACGGTAGCTGCGCGCCAGTTGCGCGAACAGCCCGGCGTCGCTGTCGCGGGTCTCGGCGACTTCGGCATAGGCGCCGCGGCCGAGATCGATGAAGTAGTCGACGCTGACCCGGCGCCGTTCCGCCACGCCGGGAAACAGCCCGGCGATCAGCAGACAACCGTCGCCGACCTCGCGCAACGCGTCGGCGCGTGTGCGTCCGACCTGCTCCTGCGCATGCAGCCAGGCCAATGCCTGGATGCGCGCCAGCAACTGCGCGTCGCGCTGGTAGCGCAGCAGCACGAACACCAGGTAGTGCTCGCGCGATTCGTCCAGCGGCCGGCCCAGGCGCTGCCCGGCCTCGTGCACCAGCGCCTGCCACAGCTCGGCCGGCGCCCCCTGTCTGAAAGACTCGTACATACGTCCTCCTGCGTGGTGGGAACCCTCGCAGGAAGCTTATGCATAACCCGGGCCAATGCGCTGGCAGCCGACCACACCGTCTGCCAAGGCGGTGCCGCTGCAGCGCCTTACTCCACCGTCACCGACGTGGCCCGGTTGCGCGGCTTGCCCACAGGCGCCAGCGTTCGCCGCATGGACTGGTGGCGCGGCGCGCGCATCAGAACCGGACGAAGCGCGATGTGCCTCCGCCTCCTCGGCGGCACCACCTGGCGACCGATGCTGGACGCACCGATACCGTGGCCTGGCCACGTCATTCCGGGCAATGAATCGCGCCAGGCCGACGGCGCTGGCTGCACAGACTTAGCTGCGCCGGCACCAGCGCGACGGGGCGACGTGCGTAGCGTGCGCGACGTGCGTGCCAGCAGCAGGCGCGTCCCTGCAGGACCGCTCAGGAATGACGGGGCTTTTTGCGCGCGCCGCCGGCCACCTGCGCGCCGCCCTGCGCCACGATGCCGGCAAGGATCAGGTCGATCCCGGCGATGAAGTCCACGCGGTCGTCGTGCGTCTGCAGTGCGCCGGCCATGCTGCGCACGAAGGGATACGCGACGGGATCGAGCCGCGACCACGTGCTCGCCATTGCGGCCAGGGTCGCGTCGCGGACAAGACCCTGGGTGAGCGCCAGTTGCGTATTGGCCGCGTTCTGTCCGCTTACGCCGAGCATGTAGTTGAGCAGCGCGGACACCGCCGCCCACTGCGCCGTGTCGGCCACACCGAGCGCACGCAGCGGCCGGCCAAGGCCTTCGATGATGCGCACGATCGGCAACTGTCCCGGCGCCTGCCACAGGGCCGACCCGATCCAGGGATGCGCATCGATCGTGTCGAACATGGCCAGGGCCAGCGCGCGGATGGCGGCCTGCGGCGTGGCGCCGGCCGGTGGCGTCGGCAGGCTGCGCGCGATGACGGCGTCGCAGGCGGTCGTCAGCAGATCGCGTTTGTCGGCGATGTGTCCGTAGAGCGCGCCCGGTCCGGTGGCGAGCCGTTCGGACAAGGCGCGGAAGGTCAGCCCGGCCTCGCCGTCGCGATCGAGCAGGGCGATCGCCGCCTCCACGATCTGCTCGCGCGACAGTGCTGCGTCACGGCGGGGCTGATTGCGTCGTGTCTTGGTCATGGCCGATCTTGACATGAATGGAACGCCATTCCAAGATGATGGAACGCCATTCCATCCAGCTCGGCGCAGCGGGGTTCGTTGCGCCCACCCGCCATCGAGGCACCATGCACACTCCCATCGCGATCATCGGTGCCGGACTCGGCGGGCTCGCGCTCGCCCGCGTGCTGCACCTTCACGGCATCGCCGCGACCCTCTACGAAGCCGAGGCATCGGCCGATGCGCGCCCGCAGGGCGGCCTGCTCGACATCCACGACTACAACGGCCAGCTGGCACTCAAGGACGCCGGGCTCTACCCGCAGTTCCGCGCGCTGGTGCTGCCCGGCGCGGATGCGAAACGGGTCGTCGACCGCGATGGCACCCTCCTGATCGAGCGGCCGGACCTCGGCGCCGGCAACCGGCCGGAGGTGGATCGTGGGCAGTTGCGCCGCCTGCTGCTCGACGCCCTCCCCGCCGGCGCGGTGCGCTGGGGCTGCAAACTCGCCGATGTGTCGCCGCTCGCCGATGGGCGGCATCTATTGCGCTTCGGCGATGGCGCCACGGTGACCACCGATCTGCTGGTCGGCGCGGACGGCGCCTGGTCGAAGGTGCGGCCATTGCTGTCCGCTGCCGTGCCCGCCTACAGCGGCACCACGTTCGTCGAGACCCGCCTGTTGGAGGCCGACACCCGGCATCCGGCCAGCGCGCAGCTGGTCGGCCACGGAACGCTGATGGCGGTCGCACCGGGCAAGGGCCTGTTCGCGCACCGCTATGCCGACGGCACGCTGCATGCGTATGTGTCGCTGGTCAGGCCGCAGGCGTGGTTCGACGGCATCGACGTCGCCGTGCCGGCGAGCGCGATGGCGCGCATCGCCGCGGAGTTCGCCGGTTGGGCGCCGGCGCTGACGGCGTTGATCACCGCCAGCGACACGCCGCCGGTGCTGCGCCCGATCCATGCCTTGCCGGTCGAGCACCAATGGGAGCGCGTCCCCGGCGTGACCCTGCTCGGCGACGCGGCGCACCTGATGTCGCCGTTCGCCGGCGAAGGCGCCAACCTCGCGCTCTACGATGGTGCCGAGCTGGGCAAGGCCATCGCCGCGCATCCCGGCGCGATCGAGGCCGCGCTGGCCACGTACGAAACCCGACTGTTCGCCCGCAGCGCGCCGTTCGCCCGCGAATCCCAGCGCAACCTCGCCCTGTTCTTCGACGACGCCGCGCCGCAGAGCCTGGTCGACTTCTTCAACGGCGTCGCCACGTAGCCGCCAGCGACCTCCGCTGGCGCTACGGCGGACATCGCCACAGCGCGCCACATCCGCATCGCACCGTCATGGCGGCCCGCGCACGCCCGCCATCGCTGGCGCGCCGAACGTCCCTGGACGCGCTTACTCCACCGTCACCGACTTGGCCAGATTGCGCGGCTTGTCCACGTCGGTGCCGCGCGCCAGCGCGGTGTGGTAGGCCAGCAATTGCACCGGCACGGTGTGCAGCACCGGGCTGAGCACGCCGGCGTGGCGCGGCGTGCGGATCACGTGCACGCCCTCGGATTCGTTGAAGTTGCTGTCCTGGTCGGCGAACACGAACAGCTCACCGCCGCGTGCGCGCACTTCCTGCATGTTGGATTTCACCTTCTCCAGCAGGGTGTCGTTGGGCGCGATCACCACCACCGGCATGTTGGCGTCGACCAGCGCCAGCGGGCCGTGCTTGAGCTCGCCGGCCGGGTAGCCTTCGGCGTGGATGTAGGTGATTTCCTTGAGCTTGAGCGCGCCCTCCAGGGCGATCGGGTAATGCAGGCCGCGGCCGAGGAACAGCGCGTTGTGCTTGTCGGCGAAGCGCTCGGCCCATACCGCGATCTGCGGCTCCAGGTTGAGCACGTGCTGCACGCTGCCGGGCAGGTAGCGCAACTGCTCCAGGTACTCGGCCTCCTGCTCGGCGCTCAGCCGCCCGCGGCGCTTGGCCAGCACGCAGGTGAGCTGGAACAGCGCTGCCAGCTGGGTGGTGAAGGCCTTGGTCGAGGCCACGCCGACCTCGGCGCCGGCGCGGGTGTACAGCACCATCGCGCTGGCGCGCGGGATGGCGCTCTCGGGCACGTTGCAGATCGACAGGGTCTTGGCGTGGCCCAGCGACTTGGCGTACTTGAGCGCCTCCATCGTGTCCAGGGTTTCGCCGGACTGGGAAATGGTCACGATCAGCTGCCGCGGATTGGCGCAGGCGTCGCGGTAGCGGTACTCGCTGGCGATCTCCACGCTGCACGGCAGCCCGGCGATGCCCTCGATCCAGTAGCGCGCGGTCAGCCCGGCGTAGTAGCTGGTGCCGCAGGCCAGGATCTGCACGCCGTCCACGTCGGCCAGCAGCGCCTCGGCCTTGCTGCCGAACAGCGCGGTGTCGAACCCGCCGGCGTCGAACAGCGCCTCCAGCGTGTCGGCCAGCGCGCGCGGCTGCTCGTGGATCTCCTTCTGCATGAAGTGGCGGTACGGGCCCAGTTCCAGCGAGGCCAGCGACACATCGGACACGTGCGGCTCGCGCTGCACCGGCTGGTCCTGCGCGTCGTACACCTGCACGCCGTCGCGGCGCAGTTCGGCGGTATCGCCCTCTTCCAGAAAGATCACCCGGCGCGTGGCCTGGATCACCGCCGAGACGTCGGAGGCGATGAAGTTCTCGCCCTCGCCCAGGCCGATCAGTAGCGGGCAACCCATCCGCGCGCACACCAGCAGGTCCGGGCGCGACTTGCTCACCGCGGCCACGGCATAGGCACCGGTCAGCTCCTTCACCGCCGCCTGCAACGCGCCGAGCAGGTCGCGGCCCTGGTCGATGTAGTGGTGGATCAGGTGGGCGATGACCTCGGTGTCGGTCTGCGATTCGAACACATAGCCCAGCGCAGTCAGGCGCTCGCGCTGCTGTTCGTGGTTCTCGATGATGCCGTTGTGGACCAGGGCCAGGTCGCCGTGGCTGACGTGCGGATGCGCATTGGCCTCGGTGACGCCGCCGTGCGTGGCCCAGCGGGTGTGGCCGATGCCCAGCGGCGCATGCAGGCCCTCGGCCAGCGCGGCGCTCTCGGTCTCGGACACGCGGCCGGTGCGGCGCACGCGGCGCACCTGCCCGTCGGCGATGGCGGCGATGCCCGCCGAGTCGTAGCCCCGGTATTCCAGGCGCTTGAGCCCCTCGATCAGGACCGGAACCACATCGCGATCCGCGATCGCACCGACGATACCGCACATAGCCACGCCCTTCGCCGAAAAGTCCGCCATTCTAGCCAAGTCCGCTGAATGTCTCGCCGCTGTCCGCTGCCGGACTAGGGCGTGTCACCAATTCCCGAGGATGTCGCGTTGGGTCTGGCAAGCCCAATCCGAAGGGCCGCGATTGCTCGGAAATTGATGACACCCCCGAGTGTCCGCGAACGTGTCCGCGGACACTCGGACACTTGTCCGCGCCGCCCGCCTCCATGCAATTCAATGGCTTGCAGTTGGCACGCATCCTGCGATGGAGTTCCCATCCTCACCGCTGCGATCGTCCGATGATCCGTGACACCTCCGCCCAGGACCAGGTTCTCGCCCGCCCCCGCTCCGCCACCTGGCGCCGCTGGCTGTGGCCCGGGCTGATCGTTGCGCTGGTGCTGCTGGGCATCGCCTTCGCCGCACGCGGCTGGATCGCCGGCAGCCGCTCGTTCGACGCGCAACGCGTGCGCATCGCCACGGTGACCCGCGGCGACCTGGTCCGCGACATCTCCGCCGACGGCCGCCTGATCGCTGCCAACAGCCCGACCCTGTACGCCATCTCCGGCGGCACCGTGACCCTGAAGGTGGTCGCCGGCGACGTGGTCAAGCAGGGCCAGGAACTGGCCGAGATCGACAGCCCGGAGCTGCGCAGCAAGCTGGCCCAGGAAGAGGCCACCCTGGCCGGCCTGGAGGCCGAGGCCGGCCGTGCCGACCTGGACGCGACCCTGGCCCGCGCCAATGCCAGCAAGCTGATCGACCAGGCGCAGATCGAGCGGCAGGCCGCCAGCCGCGACCTGGAGCGCTACGAGCGCGGCTACGAAGGCGGCGCGGTGCCGCAGGTGGAACTGGCCAAGGCCCAGGACACCCTGAAGAAGGCCGACATCGCGATGAGCCATGCACAGAAGGATTCCGGCCTGCAGGCCCAGGGCGCCTCGCTGGACGCACGCAACAAGCGCCTGCTCGCCGAGCGCCAGCGCGCGGTGGTGGCCGAGGTGCAGCGCCAGGTCGACCTGCTGACCCTGCGCTCGCCGTTCGACGGCCAGGTCGGCCAGGTGCAGGTCTCGCAGCACACCAACGTCGCCGCCAACGCGCCGGTGCTGAGCGTGGTCGATCTGTCCAAGTTCGAACTGGAGATCAAGGTACCGGAGAGCTTCGCCCGCGACCTGGCGATCGGCATGCCGGCGCAGTTGACCAGCGGCGCCGGCGAACCGTTCGCCGGGGCGATCTCGGCGGTGTCGCCGGAAGTGGTCAACGGCGAGGTCAACGCGCGCATCCGCTTCACCGACAAGCAGCCGCCGGGCCTGCGCCAGAGCCAGCGCATGAGCGCGCGGGTACTGCTGGATACCCGCAAGAACGTGCTCAAGCTCGAGCGCGGCCCGTTCGTCGAACAGTCCGGCGGCCGCTACGCCTACGTCATGGACGGCGACTCGGCGGTGCGCCGCCCGGTCGAACTGGGCGTGACCAGCCTGGGCGAGGTCGAAGTGCGCTCGGGCCTGCAGCCGGGCGACCGGGTCGTGGTCTCCGGCAGCGACCTGTTCGGCGACGCGCCGCAGGTGACGGTGCATTGAAGGCCGGGATTGGTGAGTCGGGATTGGGGATTGGTTGAAGCCCCATGCTGCTCTCCTGTCCTTGCCACTGATCCAGACGCGTCGCACCCCACCAATCCCCAATCCCCAATCCCCGCTCCACCACCACAGGAACTCACGCCATGCTCGAAATGCGCTCCGTCTCCAAGGTCTTCCGCACCGAACAGGTCGAGACGCATGCGTTGCGCTCGCTGGACCTGCATGTCCGCGAGGGCGAGTTCGTCGCCGTCACCGGGCCGTCGGGTTCGGGCAAGACCACCTTCCTCAACATCGCCGGCTTGCTGGAAACCTTCACCAGCGGCCAGTACCTGCTCGATGGCCAGGACGTCAGCAACCTCAACGACGATGCGCGCTCGCGCATGCGCAACCAGAAGATCGGTTTCATCTTCCAGGGCTTCAACCTGATCCCCGACCTCAACCTGTTCGACAACGTCGACGTGCCGCTGCGCTACCGCGGCATGGGCGCGGCCGAGCGCAAGCAGCGCATCGAGGAGGCGCTGGGCCGGGTCGGGCTGGGCTCGCGCATGAAGCACTATCCGTCCGAACTGTCCGGCGGCCAGCAGCAGCGTGCGGCGATCGCACGCGCCCTGGCCGGCAGCCCGCGCCTGCTGCTGGCCGACGAACCGACCGGCAACCTCGACTCGCAGATGGCGCGCGGCGTGATGGAACTGCTGGAGGAGATCAACGCGCAGGGCTCGACCATCGTCATGGTCACCCACGATCCGGAGCTGGCCGCGCGCGCGCAGCGCAACGTGCACATCGTCGACGGCCAGGCCACCGACCTGCAGCGCGAACCGGTGCTGGCGCACGGCGGCAACGACGCCGCGGCCGCAGGCTGATCGGCAGGGCGACGGCGCGGAGACTGGCATGCTCAGCTACTACTTCCAGCAAGCGTTGCGCAGCCTGCGCCGCAGCCCGGTGCTCACCGCGCTGATGGTGCTGTCCATCGCCGTGGGCATCGGTGCGGCGATGACCACGCTGACGGTGATGCGGCTGCTGTCCGGCGATCCGTTGCCCGGGCGCAGCCAACAGATCTTCTTCGCGCAACTCGATCCGCGCCCCAGCAACGGCGCCAACCAGAAGCCGTACGACAAGCTCGACTACCCCTCGGCCATGGACCTGTGGAAGAGCGGGCGCGCCGATCGCCAGGCCATGGTCGCCGAGAGCGAGATCAAGGTGCGCGCGCCGGACAGCGCCACCGCGCCCTTCATGACCCAGTTGCTGATGACCCAGGCCGATTTCTTCCCGATGTTCCAGGTGCCGTTCGCCTACGGCAGCGGCTGGCGGGCGCGCGACGATGAGGACAGGGCACGGGTGGCGGTGATTTCGGCCGATCTCAACGCCAAGCTGTTCGGCGGCCGCAACAGCGTCGGCCGCAGCCTGCTGGTGCGCGGCACCGCGGTACGCATCGTCGGCGTGCTGGCGCCGTGGCGGCCGTCGCCGCTGTTCTACACACTGGCCGGCGGCAGCTTCGCGCATGGCGATACCGCCAGTTTCTATGGACGGCCGCAGGACGTGTTCATGCCGCTGTCCAGCAGCCTGGAGGTCAACGACGGCCATATCCAACCATGGACCTGCTTCAGCAAGGTGGATTCCGCAATGGACCTGCGCGATGCGCCGTGCGTGTGGCTGCAATTGTGGGTGCAACTGGACACGCCGGCGAAGGTCGCCGACTACCGCCGGCTGCTGGCCGACTACGCCGCGCAGCAGCACGCCGCCGGGCGCATCGGCCGTGCCGACACCGCGCGCCTGCTGTCCCTGCCGCAATGGCTGGAGCACAACCGCGTGGTGCCGGGCGACGTGCGCCTGCAGAGCTGGCTGGCGCTGGCGTTCCTGGGCCTGTGCCTGTTCAACAGCGTCGGCCTGCTGCTGGCCAAGTTCCTGCGCCGCGGCGGCGAGATCGGCGTGCGCCGCGCGCTGGGCGCGTCGCGGCGCGCGATCTTCGCGCAGTGCCTGACCGAGGCCAGCGTGATCGGCCTGGTCGGCGGCGCCGGCGGCTGGCTGCTGACCCTGCTGGGCCTGTGGAGCGTGCGCCAGCAACCCACCGCCTACGCCGACCTGGCGCATCTGGACCCGACGACGTTCGCCGGCACCTTCGCCCTGGCGATCGCCTGCAGCCTCGCGGCCGGCCTGTTCCCCGCCCTGCGCGCCAGCGGTATCGCGCCGGCCATGCAACTCAAGAGTCTGTAACCGGGGCGCACGACGATGCAGATCAAACCCATCCTGAGCGCGCTGGCGCGCCACCGCATCGCCGCGGGGCTGATCACGCTGGAAGTGGCGCTGGCCTGCGCCGTGTTGTGCAACGCCTTCTTCCTGATCGGCAACCGCCTGGAATTGGTGCATCTGCGCAGCGGCATCGACGAGGCCGCGCTGGGCTTGGTGTCGCTGTCCGGCTGCGACGACTGCAACAATGCCGACCTCAACGCCCGCGCGCTGGATGCGGTGCGCCGCACGCCCGGCGTACGTGCGGCGGGCGTGGTCAACAGCGTGCCGTTCGCCACGCCCACCAACAACAACGGACTGTGCCTGGACCAGGACTGCACCCAGATCGGCGGCGTGCCGCATTTCTACATGGTCAGTCCCGGCGCCGTCGCGGCCCTGGCACTGCAGCCGGACAGCGGCCGCACCTTCGGCGACGCGGACTACCAACCGCTCAAAAACGGCCTCCCGACCACGGCCGGCGTGTGGATCACTCGCGCGCTGGCCGCACATCTGTGGCCGGGCCAGGATCCGCTGGGGAAGGAGTTCTGGGCCGGCGGCCATTTCCGCGTGATCGGCACACTCGACCACCTGGCGCGCCCCGATCCAGGCCGCAGCGAAGACGGCGTGATCGGCAGCGACTGGTCGGTGGTCATCCCGGTGCGCGAAGCGGAGCGCTCAGGCACCTACGTGCTGCGCGCCGATCCGCGCGAGCTGCCGCGGGTGTTGGCGCAGGCGCGCGCCGCGGTGGCGTGGGCGGTACCCGAAGCGGTGATGGACAACGCGTACAGCAAGCCGCTGCTCGACCTGCGCCAGGAATACTTCCAGAGCGACCGCGCCATGACCGGGCTGCTGGTCGCGATCATCGTCGCGATGCTGCTGGTGACCGCGCTGGGGATCGTCGGCCTGGCCAGCTTCTGGGTGCAACAGCGCACCAAGCAGATCGGCATCCGCCGTGCGCTCGGCGCCACCCGCCGCGACATCCTGCGCTATTTCCAGACCGAGAACCTGCTGCTGGTCGGCGCCGGCGTGGCGCTGGGCATGCTGCTGGCCTATGGCGGCAACGTGCTGCTGATGCACGTCTTCGAACTGGAGCGGCTGCCGGCCAGCTACCTGCCGGTCGGCGCGCTGCTGCTGTGCGCGCTGGGCCAGCTCGCCGTGCTCGGCCCGGCCCTGCGCGCCGCCGCCGTCGCCCCCGCCATCGCCACCCGCAGCGCCTGACCCGGAGCCCGCATGTTCGCTTACTACCTCCGTCTGGCGCTGCGCAGCTTCGGCCGCAACCGCATCCTCACCGCGCTGATGGTGCTGGCCGTGGCGCTGGGCATCGGCGCGTCGATGACCATGCTGACGGTGCTGCATACGCTCTCCGGCGATCCGCTGCCCGGACGCAGCGCCACGCTGTTCCATCCGCAGGTGGATCCGCGTCCGCGCAACCTGCCCAGCGCCGACCCCGAGCCGCCGGACGAACTGACCTGGCAGGACGCCACCGCGCTGTATCGGGCGCAGGCGGCGCCGGCGCAGGCCATGACCAGCGCGAACTGGCTGCCGGTGCGCCAGACCGTGCCCAACAGCCCCTTGCGCATGCTCACCACCCGCGCCGCCACCGCCGACCTGTTCGCGATGTTCGGCATGCGCTTCCTCTACGGCGGCGGCTGGAGCCATCGCGACGATACCCAGCGCGCGCCGGTGGTGGTGCTGAGCCGCGCGCTCAACGACGCGCTGTTCGGCGGCGCCGACAGCGTCGGCAAGACCCTGACCATCGCCACCCGCCCGTTCCGGGTGATCGGGGTGATCGACGCCTGGGATGCGCAGCCGCGCTTCTACGATCTCAACTCCGGTGCGTACAAGGCGCCGGAAGCGCTGTACATGCCGTTCGAGACCTGGCTGGACCTGCCGCAGGACTACGGCTACGGGCCGATGCAGTGCTGGGGCAAGGACGGAGAGGCCGGCCTGCACGATCCCAAGGCCGCGCAGTGCACCTGGGTGCAGTACTGGGTGCGGCTGGACACGCCGGAACAGGTGCGGCGCTACCGCGCGGCGCTGGATGCCTACAGCGCGCAGCAACGCCAGCTCGGCCGCTTCGAACGCGCCCCCAACACCCGCCTGCGCAGCCTGGTCGATTGGCTGGACTACAAGCGGGTGGTGCCGGCGACGGTGCGCATGCAGACCTGGATCGCCTTCGGCGTGCTGCTGGTGTGCCTGCTCAATGCCGTCGGTCTTCTGGTCGCCAAGTTCATGCGCAAGGCCGGCGAGATCGGCGTGCGTCGCGCGCTCGGCGCCAGCCGCCGCGCGGTGTTCGCGCAATGCCTGGCCGAATCGGCGCTGATCGGCTGCCTGGGCGGCCTGCTCGGCATTCCGCTGACCTGGATCGGCCTGTGGCTGGTGCGCCAGCAACCGGTGGCCTATGCGCAGCAAGCGCATGCCGATCCCGCGATCCTGGGCATCGCCCTGGCGGTGGCCACGCTGTCGGCGCTGGCCGCCGGCCTGTGGCCGGCCTGGCGCGCTTCGCGCATCGCTCCCGCCCTGCAGGTGAAATCGCTATGACCGCGCTGCCTCCCGTGCGTCCCATCCTGTCCGCACTGGGCAGCCATCGCGCCGCGGTGGTGCTGATGGCGCTGCAGATCGCCCTGACCCTGGCGGTGCTGTGCAACCTGGTGTTCATCATCGCCCGCACCTACCAGCGGGTGCAGACCCCGACCGGGGTGATGGAACAGGACATCGGCCTGATCCAGAGCATCGGCGTGGTCGGCGAGCCGGGCAGTATCAGCAGCGTCGGCCGCAGCCTGGACATCCTGCAGGCGGTCCCCGGCGTGGAAGCGGCGGCGTTCGGCGCGCCGCCACTGTGGGGTCCTGCGCAGGCGCAACTGTTCCTGGAGCCGCAGGCCACGCAGCCGGCCGCTCGGGCGACATTGTTCACGGGCAGCCAGGGCCTGAACCGCACCCTGGGCATCCGCATCGTCGCCGGCCGCGACCTGCGCGATACGGAACTTCCCGGCGCCTCCGCGTTGTTCGGCGCGCCCGCCGAGATCGAGCGGCGCCTGCCGGCGCTGATCACCCCGTCGCTGGCCGCCAAGCTGTTCCCCGGCGCCTCCCCGCTGGGGCGCTCGCTCTACACCAGCGTCTTCAGTCAGTCGGTGCGCCTGGACATCGTCGGGGTGATGGCGCCGGTGCGCGGCGAGATCACCGGCCACGACGACGATGCCGATGCGCTGCTGACCGAACTGCGCGTCGGCAGCGAAGGCTGGGGCGGCGGCTACCTGATCCGCAGCGCGCCCGGGCAACTGGCGCAGGCGCTGCCACGCGCGGCGGCGGCGATGCAGCGCGCCAATCCCACCTACGTGCAGCAGCAGGTCGCCACCATGCAGGAGCTGCGCGCCGACTACTTCAAGAGCGACAACGCGGTGGCGCGGATGCTGCTGGCGATCATCCTGATCCTGCTCACCGTCACCGCGCTGGGCATCGGCGGGCTGGCCAGCTTCTGGGTGCAGCAGCGCACCCGGCAGATCGGCATCCGCCGCGCGCTCGGCGCCACCCGCGGCGACATCCTGCGCTACTTCCAGTTGGAAAACCTGCTGATCGTCGGTGGCGGCGCGCTGCTCGGCGCCGTGCTCGCCTACGTCATGAACCAGTGGCTGATGCAGCGCTTCGAACTGGAGCGGCTGTCCTCGCCCACCGTGCTCACCGGCATCCTCGCGGTGTGGCTGCTCGGCCAGCTCGCCGTGCTCGGCCCCGCCCTGCGCGCCGCCGCCGTCCCGCCCGCCACCGCCACCCGCAGCGCCTGACCCCGGAGCTCCCATGTTCGGTTACTACGTCCGCCTCGCCTTGCGCAGCTTCGGCCGCAACAAGGTCCTCACCGCGCTGATGGTGCTGGCCATCGCCTTAGGGATCGGCGCCAGCATGACCACGCTGACCGTGTTCTACGTGCTCTCCGGCGATCCGATCCCGCAGAAGAGCGACCGCCTGTTCTATGTGCAGGTGGATGCACAGCCCAAGGCCGGCTACCAGCCGGGCGAGGAACCGGATTTGCAGAACACCCGCTTCGATGCCGAGGCCCTGCTGCGCGAGAAGCGCGCCAAGCGCCAGGCGCTGATGACCGGCGGCAGCGTGGCGATCGAACCGCGCAAGAGCGGCCTGAAGCCGTTCAAGTCGGAAGTGCGCTTCACCTCGGCGGACTTCTTCCCGATGTTCGATACGCCGTTCCTGTACGGCCACGGCTGGACCGGCACGGAAGACGAGCGCCACGAGCGCGTGGTCGTCATCAGCAGGAAGCTCAACGAAAAGCTGTTCGATGGCGCCGACAGCGTCGGCCGCGAACTGCGCATGGACCAGAACACCTTCCGCATCGTCGGCGTGCTCGACACCTGGGAACCCAAGCCGCGCTTCTACGACGTCACCAACACCTACGGGTCGGACGAACAGGCCTATCTACCGTTCTCGGTGGCGATGGACCTGAAGATGGACCGCAACGGCAGCATGAACTGCTTCGGCGACAACAACGGCGACCAGACCGCGCTCAATGCGCCCTGCGCCTGGGTGCAGTACTGGGTGGAACTGGAAAATCCGGCGCAGGCCGCCGACTACAAGGCCTACCTGGAGAACTACTCCTCGCAGCAGCGCGCGGCCGGACGCTTCCAGCGCCCGAACAACGTGCGCCTGCGCGACGTCATGCAGTGGCTGGACCACAACGAAGTGGTGCCCGGCGACGTGCGCCTGCAGCTGTGGCTGGCGATGGGCTTCCTGCTGGTGTGCCTGCTCAACACCGTCGGCCTGCTGCTGGCCAAGTTCCTGCGCCGCAGCGGCGAGATCGGCGTGCGCCGCGCGCTGGGCGCCTCGCGCGGGGCGATCTTCGCGCAATGCCTGGTGGAGGCCGGCGCCATCGGCCTGGCCGGTGGCGTGGCCGGACTGGGCCTGGCCATGCTCGGGCTGTGGGCGGTCCGCCAACAACCGGCCAGCTACGCCAAGCTGGCGCACCTGGATCCGAGCATGCTGGCGCTGACCTTCACCATGGCGGTGGGCGCCAGCCTGCTCGCCGGCCTGTTGCCGTCGTGGCGCGCCATCCAGGTCGCGCCCGCCCTGCAACTCAAGTCCTGACCCTGCGCGCCCTGCGCCGTCCACGCCCTCTCACAAGGTCATCGCCATGGATATCCGCCCCATCCTGTCCACCTTGCGCCGGCACAAGACCGCCGCCGCGCTGATCGTGCTGGAGATCGCCCTGGCCTGCGCGATCGTCTGCAATGCGCTATTCCTGATCGGCAACCGCATCGAGACCCTGCACCGGCCCAGCGGCATCGCCGAGTCGGAACTGGTGACGATCTCGCTGGGCGGCATCGGCCAGCAGGTCAACGCCGCCGCCCGCACCCGCGAGGACCTGGCCGCGTTGCGCGCCGTGCCCGGCGTGCGCAACGCCACGCTGCTCAACCAGGTGCCGTTCGTGCACTACTCCTGGAACACCAGCCTGTCGCTGACCCCGGACCAGGAGCGCCCCACTCTCAACGCGGCGCAATACATGGCCGAAGAGGGCACGCTGAAGACCCTTGGCCTGAAGCTGGTGGCCGGACGCGATTTCGCGCCCGACGAGTACATGGATATGGACGCCGCCCAGACCGACAAGCAGATCCGAGAGAAAGGCACCGCCATCATCCTCAACCGCGCCACCGCGGAAAAGATGTTTCCGGGTCAGAACGCGCTGGGCAAGACGGTGTATACCGGCCCGGTGGGCGCCCGCGTCGTCGGCATCGTCGACCCGCTGGCGCGCCCCACCGCCGCCAGCGGCCTGGCCGAGATCGACTACGCGATGCTGCTGCCGTTACGCCTGAAGTACACCGACGGGCTGTACGTGCTGCGGGTCACCGACCCGGCGCGGCGCCAGGAAGTGCTGAACGCGGCGACCGCGGCCTTGATGAAGGTCGACAGCAGCCGCCTGGTGCTCAAGCAGCAGACCTACAGAGAGATCCGCGACGACTACTTCCAGGGCGACCGCGCGATGGTGTGGCTGCTCGGCGCGGTCTGCGTGGCGTTGCTGGTGGTCACCGCACTGGGCATCGTCGGCCTGGCCAGCTTCTGGGTGCAGCAGCGCACCAAGCAGATCGGCATCCGCCGCGCGCTCGGCGCCACCCGCGGACAGATCCTGCGCTATTTCCAGACCGAGAACTTCCTGCTGGCCAGCACCGGCATCGTGCTGGGCATGCTGCTGGCCTACGCCATCAACCAGTGGCTGATGGGCAAGTACGAACTGCCGCGGCTGCCGCTGGCCTACCTGCCGATCGGCGCGGTGGCGCTGTGGCTGCTCGGCCAGATCGCGGTGTTCGCGCCGGCGCGGCGCGCCGCCAACGTGCCGCCGGCCGTCGCCACCCGCAGCACCTGACCCATCCCCTTGGCCGGCTCCGGCCGGCCCTTTTTCTTCAGGACGCACCATGTTCGGCTACTACTGCAAACTGGCGCTGCACAGCTTCGGCCGCAACCGGCTGCTGACCGCGCTGATGGTGCTGGCGATCGCGGTCGGCATCGGCGCGTCGATGACCACGCTGACCGTGTTCCACGTGCTGGCGGCCGATCCGATTCCCGGCAAGAGCGCGCAGCTGTTCAACGTGGAGCTCAACCTGCAGCCGGACGACCGCTACGATCCGAACGACACCGACCCGCAGCAACTGACCCGCCGCGATGCCGAGGCGCTGCTGCGCGACAGGCGCGGCGATCGCCAGGCGCTGATGTCGGCCGGCAGCGTGACCGTGGTGCCGACGCAGCCGCAGCTGACGCCGTTCGGCGCCGAAGCGCGCTACACCAGCGCCGACTTCTTCCCGATGTTCGCCGTGCCGATGCGCTACGGGCATGCCTGGACCGCGGACGACGACGCCCGGCGCGCGCGCGTGGCGGTGATTTCGCGGCGGCTCAATACCCAGCTGTTCGGCGACGTGGACAGCATCGGCCGCCAGCTGCAGCTCGGCGATGCGGTGCTGCGCGTGGTCGGGGTGATCGACGCCTGGGACATGAACCCGCGCTTCTACGACCTCACCAACAACGAATACGGCGACAGCGAGGACGTGTTCGTGCCGTTCTCCACCGCGCGCGACCTGGACCTGGACGTCAGCGGTTCGATGTCCTGCTGGGGCGACAGCGGTGGCGACAAGACCAGCGAGAGCGCGTCCTGCGCCTGGATCCAGTACTGGGTGGAGCTGGATAGCCCCAACAAGCGCGCCGCCTACCTGGACGCGCTGCAGGCCTATGCGCAGCAGCAGCGCGACGCCGGCCGCTTCCGCCATCCGCCGGACATCCGCCTCAGCGACGTGATGACCTGGCTGGACCGCAACCACGCCGTCCCCTCCGACGTGCGCCTGCAGGTGTGGCTGGCGTTGGCGTTCCTGGGCATCTGCCTGCTCAATACCGCCGGGCTGATGCTGGCCAAGTTCCTGCGCCACAGCGGCGAGATCGGCGTGCGCCGCGCGCTGGGCGCCTCGCGCCGCGCGATCTTCGCCCAGCACCTGGTCGAAGTGGCGGCGATCGGCGTGGTCGGCGGCAGCGGCGGCCTGCTGCTGGCGTGGATCGGCACCTGGCTGGTGCGGCAGCAGCCGTCCACTTACGCCGCGCTGGCGCACATGGATGGCCGCATGCTGCTGCTCGCGCTGGCGTTGAGCCTGGGCAGCAGCCTGCTCGCCGGGCTGCTGCCGGCCTGGCAGGCGATGCGCGTGCCCACCGCCCTGCAACTCAAGTCGCAATGACGCGCCGCACGCGCCCCTCTCCGCCAGGAACTCCCGCCGTGTCCCTCCATCCCATCCTCTCCAGTCTGCGCAAGCACCGCGTCGCCGCCGGCCTGATCGTGCTGGAGATCGCCTTCAGTTGCGCCGTGGTCTGCAATGCGCTGTTCCTGATCGATCAACGGCTCGAACGCATGCACCGGCCCAGCGGCGTCGCCGAGCGGGAACTGGTGCAACTGCGAAGCCGCAGCGTGGTCAGCGACGGCAACGGCGCCGCGCAGACACGGGCCGACCTGGACGCGCTGCGCCGCATCCCCGGCGTGCGCGACGCCAGCATCATCAACCAGGCACTGTTCGGCGATTCGCTCGGCTACAGCGGCGTGTCGCTGCGCCCGGACCAGGAACGCAGCACCCTGCATGCGGTGCAGTACTTCGGCGACGCACGGCTGCTCGACACCCTGGGGCTGCATCTGGTCGCAGGGCGCCGCTTCGCGGAAGACGAGTTCATCGACTACGCGCAACTGCGCGATCCGGTCGCCAAGCGCATCCCGCCCTCGGTCATCCTCAGCCAGTCGCTGGCGCAACGCCTGTTCTCCGGCCAGAACGCGGTGGGCCGCACCATCTACGTCTACGGCGAACACCGCGTCGTCGGCGTGGTGCAGCGCCTGGTGCAGCCCCGCGAAGGCGGGACCACCGGCCAGTACGAAGACACGATGCTGTTCCCGGTGAACGTTCCCTACGATCACGGCACCTACCTGCTGCGCGTAAGCGACCCGGCGCAGCGCGAGGCGATATTGCGGCAAGCCAAGGCGACGCTGTCGCAACACGGTCCACGGCGCATGGTGAACGGCGCCAAGACCTTGCAGCAGGCGCGCGCGGCCTACTACCGCGACGACCAGGCGATGGCCTGGCTGCTGGTCGGCGTGAGCGTGGCGCTGCTGCTGATCACCGCGCTGGGCATCGTCGGCCTGACCAGCTTCTGGGTGCAGCAACGCACCAAGCAGATCGGCATCCGCCGCGCGCTCGGCGCCACCTGCACGCAGATCCTGCGGCATTTCCAACTGGAGAACTTCCTGCTCGCCAGCACCGGCATCGTGCTGGGCATGTTGCTGGCCTACGCCGCCAACCTGTACCTGATGAGCGCCTACGAGTTGCCGCGGCTGCCGCTGTGGTACCTGCCGGTCGGCGCGCTGGTGCTGTGGCTGCTCGGCCAGCTCGCGGTGCTGCCGCCCGCGCGCCGCGCCGCCGCGGTGCCGCCGGCGGTGGCCACGCGCAGTGTCTGACCCGACGCGGCCACCACCCAAGGAAGGAGCTGTCGCATGTTGAACTATTATCTGCCGCTGGCCTGGCGCGGCCTGCGGCGTACGCCGGTCGCCACCGCATTGATGGTGCTGGCGATCGGCCTGGGCATCGGCGCGAGCATGACCATGCTGACGGTGCTGCATGTGATGTCGCGCGATCCGCTGCCGGGCAGAAGCGCTGCGCTCTACACCCCGCATCTTGACCCGTTGCCGGCCAGTTACCCCGATAGCCAGGAGTGGAGCGATCCGGCTGACAACCTCACCTGGCCCGACGCCATGGCGCTGCTGCGCGCCGCCCCGGCCACGCCACAGGCGGCGATGACCGGCGGGCAGGCGTTGCTGTGGCCACCGCGCGGGGCCCAAGCGCCGCTCGACCTGAGCGGGCGCTACGCCAGCGCCGGGTTCTTCGCCCTGTTCGGCATCCCGTTGCAGCGCGGACGCGACTGGAGCGCACAGGACGACCAGAACCATGCCCGCGTCATCGTGCTGAGCCGCACCCTGGCCGATACCCTGTTCGGCGCGCGCGACCCGGTCGGCCAGCGGGTGGCGCTCGGGGAAAAGCGCATCGGCTTCGAGGTGATCGGCGTGGCCGGCCCATGGAATCCGCAACCGCTGTTCTATGGCGATCCGGGCAGCAAGGGCAGTTTCGGCCAGCAGGACGATTTCTTCCTGCCGCTGTCGACCGCGATGGAACTGGCGCTGGACGTCAACGGCAACATCAGTAGCTGGGACAAGGTCAGCGGCGACGACGCGGCGCGATTAAAAGATCCTTCGACCAGCTGGCTGCAATTCTGGGTGCGGCTGGACACGCCGCAACAGGTCGCCGACTACCAGCGCCTGCTCTACGACTATGCCGCGACACAACACGCCAGCGGACGCTTCCAGCGCCCGCCGGAGCGTGCACGGCTGTACGCGTTGATGGACTGGCTGCGCCACCTGCGGATGGTGCCCGACGATGTGCGCCTGCAGACGCTGCTGGCACTGGGCTTCCTCTGGATCTGTCTGGTCAACGTGATCGCCTTGCTGTTGGCGAAATTCCTGCGTCGCGGCGGCGAGATCGGCGTGCGGCGCGCGCTCGGCGCCCGCCGGAGCCACGTGTTCCTGCAGTTCGGCAGCGAAGCCGCACTGATCGGGCTGCTCGGTGGCGGCCTGGGCATCGCGATCGCCGAGCTGGGTCTGTGGAGCGTGCGCCAACGCCCGGACGACTACGCCAGGCTGGCGCGGATGGACCTGCAGATGCTGCTCGCCACCGTGGCGCTGGCGGTGATCGCCGCGCTGCTGGCGGGCCTGCTGCCCGCATGGCGGGCGAGCCGGATCAACCCCGCCCTGCAGATCAAGGACCTGACATGAATCTGCCGATCCGCCCCATCCTCTCCAGCCTGCAGCATCACCGCCTCACCGCCGCGCTGCTGGCGCTGCAGGTCGCGCTGACCTGCGCCTTCGTCGCCAACGCCGTGTTCCTGATCGGTGGGCGCATCGAACGGTTGCGGGTCCCCAGCGGCTTGCCGGAGCAAGAACTCGCGCTGATCTCGGTCCGCGGCGTCCAGAGCGATGGCAATGCGTTGGCCCAGCAACAATCCGATCTGCAGGCATTGCGCGGCATCCCCGGTGTCACCGCAGCCGCCGCGATCGGCTTCAGCCTGCCGCTGTCCGGCGGCGCCAACGACTATGGCGGTTGCCCCGACCGGCAGACGCTGGACCGCGCGATGGCGCAGCATTCGATGGACAATACAGGGTGCATCCAGGCCACGTATTACTCCGGCTCGCAAGGTTTCGTGCAGGCCATGGGCGCGCACCTGATCGCCGGCCGCGACTTCCGTGCCGACGAATATTCCACCGCCTCGCCAAGCGCCGTGATCGTCACCCGCACGCTGGCGCGGCAACTGTGGCCAGGTCAACCTGCGGTGGGCAAAACGCTGTATGGCGGAGTCCAGGGCGCCATCGTCGTCGGCGTCGTCGACGATCTGCTGCGCACGACGCTGCGTGGCGCAACGGTCGACCACCTTGCCGCACTGTCGCCGCAGCTTCCCGCGGGCAACCACGTGCAATATCTGTTGCGCAGCGCGCCGCAGGACCGCGAACGGGTCCTGGCCGCAGCGGCCGGCGCGCTGGCAAAGGCAGGGCCGCTGCGGCTGATTCCGCGCGAAGGGCGCCGCAGCTACTCCCAGCTGCGGCAGCGCTATTTCCAGCGCGATGCCACCATGATCGGGTTGCTGCTCGCGGCGACCACGGGCCTGTTGTTCGTGACCGCCCTGGGCATCGGCGGCCTGGCCAGCTTCTGGGTGCAGCAACGCACGCGCCAGATCGGCATCCGCCGTGCCATCGGCGCGACCCGTCGCGACATCCTGTGGCATTTCCGGACCGAAAACCTGCTGATCGTGAGCGTCGGCAGCGCCGTGGGCATGGTGCTGGCATTGCTGCTCAATCACGCGCTTTTGCAGCGCTACGATCTGCCACGCTTGCCGCTGGGCTACCTGCCGGCTGTCGCTGCAGCGCTCTTGCTGCTCGGCCAGCTGGCGATACTGCCGCCCGCGCGCCGCGCCGCCGCGGTGCCGCCGGCAGTGGCCACGCGCAGTGTCTGAGCCAGCGATGCGCGGACACACGACAAGCCGGACGCAGGCTGCGATGATGCGGCCTGATCCGTTTTCCTCCACCGGCGCGCCGACCCGCGCCCAAGGTGCACGATGCCCTGCCTGCTGATCATCGACGACAACCCCGCGGTCGCCACTGCGCTGGAAGTGCTGTTCTCCCTGCACGACATCGACACGGTGTATGCCGACAGCCCGCAGGCTGGCCTGCAGCGCCTGGCCGAGAGCGACATCGACCTGGTGCTGCAGGACATGAACTTCACCGCCGACACCACCTCCGGCGAGGAAGGCGTGGCCCTGTTCGAGGCGATCCGCACGCGCCATCCGGACCTGCCGGTGATCCTGCTGACCGCCTGGACCCAGCTCAGCAGCGCGGTGGAACTGGTCAAGGCCGGCGCCGCCGACTACCTGGCCAAACCCTGGGACGACCGCAAGCTGCTGACCACGGTCAACAACCTGCTGGAACTGTCCGAGACGCGCCGCGAACTGGAGCGCCGCCGCGACGGCGAGCGCCGCCATCGTCAGCAACTGGCGCAGCGCTACGACCTGTGCGGCGCGGTGTTCGCCGACCCCGCCAGCGAGCGCGCCATCGCCCTGGCCTGCCAGGTCGCGCGTTCGGAACTGCCGGTACTGATCACCGGCCCCAACGGCAGCGGCAAGGAGAAGATCGCGCAGATCATCCAGGCCAATTCCTCGGTGCGGCGCGGCCCGTTCGTGGCGCTGAACTGCGGCGCGATCCCGGCCGACCTGATCGAGGCCGAACTGTTCGGTGCCGAGGCCGGCGCCTACACCGGCGCCAACAAGGTGCGCGAGGGCAAGTTCGAAGCCGCCGACGGCGGCACCCTGTTCCTGGACGAGATCGGCAACCTGTCGCTGGCCGGGCAGATGAAGCTGCTGCGGGTGCTGGAGACCGGCCGGTTCGAGCGGCTCGGTTCCAACCGCGAGCGGCAGGTCAAGGTGCGGGTGATCAGCGCCACCAACGCCGACCTGACCGCGATGATCCGCGAGGGCAGCTTCCGCGAGGATCTGTACTACCGGCTCAACGCGGTGGAACTGTCGCTGCCGGCGCTGGCCGAGCGCCCCGGCGACATCGTGCCGTTGGCCGAGCACTTCCTCTCCGGCGACAAGCCGCTGTCGTCCGGCGCCTGCCAGGCACTGCAGCGCCACGCCTGGCCCGGCAACGTGCGCGAACTGCGCAACGTGGTGCAGCGCGCCGAACTGCTGGCCAGCGGCGCGCAGATCGAGGCCGCCGACCTCAACCTGCCGAAGCCCGCGGCGCCGCGCATGACCGCCGCCGCCGAGCCCGACCGCGAGCGCATCGTGGCCGAACTGGGCCGCGCGCACGGCGTCATCGCCCAGGCCGCCGCCGAACTGGGCATGAGCCGGCAGGCGCTGTACCGGCGCATGGACCGCTACGGCATCCCGCGCGAATGAAACTGCGCCGCTCCTTCACAGCCATGCTGTTCCTGCGCCTGCTGCCGGTGCTGGCGCTGGCGGCGGCCTTGCCGTGGCTGCTGGCCTACTGGATGGACCGCGGCTGGGAAGTGGTGACGGCCTCGACGCTGGCCCTGCTGCTGCTGATGTGGTGGACGCTGCGCCGCGCCACCGCGCCAATGCGCTCGGTGTTCCGCGCCCTGGCCGGCACCGTCAGCAGCTATCGCGACGGCGAGTACAACTTCGGCGTGCACTGGCGCGGCGACGACGAACTGGGCGAGATGGTCGCCGCGCACGCGCAACTGGGCGAGATCCTGCGCGAGCAACGCCAGGGCCTGGCGCAGCGCGAGCTGATGCTCGACACCATGGTGCAGAACACCCCGGTGGCGATGCTGCTCACCTCCAAGGGCGGCGACGGCCTGCGCCGCGTGGTGTTCTCCAACCTGGCCGCGCGCAAGCTGCTGCACAGCGGCTGGAAGCTGGAAGGCCAGCGACTGGACGACCTGTTGCTCGGCGTGCCGGCCCCGCTGCGTGAGGCGATCTCGCGCGGCGGCGACAGCCTGTTTGCGATCGAGGGCGGCGACGAGGATCCGGACGAGGAGCAGATCTACCACCTGTCGCAGCGCCGCTTCCATCTCAACGGCCGCCCGCACGAACTGCTGCTGATCCGCCTGCTCACCGCCGAGCTGCGCCGCCAGGAAGTGCATACGTGGAAGAAGGTCATCCGGGTCATCAGCCATGAGCTCAACAACTCGCTGGCGCCGATCGCCTCGCTGGCGCACTCCGGCGCCGAACTGGTGCGGCGGCAGAAGGTGGAGCGGCTGGAAGAGGTGTTCGGCACCATCGAGGAACGCGCGCGGCACCTGGAAGGCTTCATCCGCGGCTACGCGCGCTTCGCCAAGCTGCCACAGCCGCAACTGCAGACGGTGCACTGGGCGCAGTTCCTGGCCGGGCTGCAGCAGCAGATTCCGTTCGCGCTGGACCTGGAGTCGCCGGACCTGCACAGCCGGGTCGATCCGGCGCAACTGCAGCAGGCGCTGCTCAACCTGGTCAAGAACGCGCACGAATCCCTGCCCGAGGGACAGACGCCGGCCGACGGCGTGCGCGTGCGTGTGTCCACACGCCCGGACTGGCTGCGCCTGGAAGTGCTGGACCGCGGCAGCGGCATGAACGAGGCGGTGCTGCACAACGCGCTGATGCCGTTCTATTCGACCAAGCGCAACGGCACAGGCCTGGGCCTGGCCCTGACCCGCGAGATCGTCGAAGCCCACGGCGGCCGCCTGTCGCTGCACAACCGCGACCAAGGCGGGTTGTGCGTGACGGTGCAGTTGCCGCAGGGGGAGCGGGGCTGATTGTTTTTGGAGCCGGGATTGGGGATTCGGGATTGGAGATTCGTAACCCGGCTCCCGAGAAACATGGCAGCCGCTGCAACCTGAGAGACGGCGACTTGCCGCACCCCGCTCAGCGCAACGGCAATGGACAGCGCATCGCCACCCGCAGGTGCATCGGAAAACCGAGTGCGGCTTCCTGTTGCCAGGTCGCGCACAACTGCGGCCCCCACTGCGTAGGCGGCAACTCGACGAAGCCTTCGCTGGCGTAGAACGGCGCATTCCACGGCACGTCGCGCAAGGTGGTCAGCAGCATGCTTGGGAAGCCGGCCGCCATCGCGGCTGCGCGCGCATGCCGTAGCAGCGCACGGCCATGGCCGCGACGCCCGTAGCGCGGATCCACATCCATCTGTTGCACATGGAAACCATCGTCCAGGCATCCGCCGAGCAGATAGCCCGCGCAATCGCCATCGTCGTCCAGCGCCACCCACAGCTGCTCGCGCGCCAGTCCTGCACGCAGGGCGTCCATCTCCAACGCATGCGCCGCGAATACGGCCTGCGCCGCATGGCCCTGCAGCAGGGCGCCGGCGCGCCGCTCGATTTCCGGCAACCGCGCCAGCTCGTGCTCGCGCGCCAGGCGGATGTGCCTGGCCATGCCTCAGTCGCGCTTGCCCGGGCGTTTCCAGCCCTCGACGGTTTCCTGCCGCACCCGTGCCACGCTCAGCTTTCCGGCCGGCGCGCTGCGGGTAATCACCGAGCCGGCACCGATGGTGGCGCCCTCGCCGATCTCCAGCGGCGCCACCAGCGCGCTGTTGGAGCCGACGAACACGCCATCGCCGATCACCGTCTGCGACTTGTTGACGCCGTCGTAGTTGCAGGTGATCACGCCGGCGCCGACGTTGACGCCGCTGCCGATGGTGGCATCGCCCAGATAAGTCAGGTGATTGGCCTTGCTGCCGACACCGAGCACCGCCTTCTTGGTCTCGACGAAATTGCCGATGTGCACGCCATCGGCCAGCACCGTGCCCGGTCGCAACCGGGCGAACGGACCGATCTGCACCGCGCCCTCGGCCACTACGCCTTCCAGATCGCAATGCGCGCGCACCTCGGTGCCGGGCCCCAGCACCACGTCCTTCAGCCGCACGAACGGGCCGATGCTGACGCCGTCGCCCAGTTCCACCTCGCCTTCCAGGATCACGTTGGCGTCGATGCACACGTCGTGGCCGACACGCACGCGGCCGCGCTGGTCCAGGCGATGCGGGTCGATCAGCTGCACGCCCTGTTCGCACAGCGCACGCGCCGCGCGCAACTGCCAGGCGCGCTCCAGTTGCGTCAGCTGCCACGGATCGTTGGCGCCCTCGGCCTCGATCGGATCGGCCACCAGCACCATTTCCGCCGGAGTGAACTCGGCGGCAGCCGCGGCGAACACATCGGTCAGGTAGTACTCACGCTGCGCGTTGTCGTTGCGCAACTGCGCCAGCCAGCGCTTCAACGCAGTGGACTCGGCGGTGACGATGCCGGTGTTGATGGTGCGGATGCGCCGCTGCTCGTCGTCGGCATCCTTCTGCTCGACGATCGCCGCGACCTTGCCGGCGGCGTCGCGCACGATGCGGCCGTAGCCGGTGGGATCCTCCGGTTCGGCCACCAGCACCGCGACGCGGCCGGGCGCATGCAGCAGGCGGATCAGGGTTTCGGCGCGGATCAGCGGCACGTCGCCGTACAGCACCAGCACCGTGGCCGCGTCGGGCACGGCCGCCATCGCCTGCTGCACCGCGTGGCCGGTGCCCAGCTGTTGCGCCTGCTCGGCCCACAGCAGGTCCGGCTGGTCGGCGAAGGCCGCCAGCACCGCATCGCCGCCATGGCCATGGACGATGTGGATCGCATCCGGCTGCAGCTGGCGCGCGGTCTCGATCACGTGCGCCAGCATCGGCCGGCCGGCGATCGGCTGCAGCACCTTGGGCTTGACCGACTTCATCCGCTTGCCCGCGCCGGCGGCGAGGATCACGACGTGCAGTGGCAGGCTCATGGGGCGGTTCCGTTGCGGGTGGACGACGAATTCTAGAGGCTGCCGGCCACGCCTGCCGTCACGACCGCGCCACACGCGACGGGCTGTACATCGACGCCGCAGGCGCTAGCATGCGCGATCGTCTCCTCCTGCGGATGTTCATGGGTCTTTTGCGCCAGGGCAGCCAGTTCCTGCTGATCGGCCTGCTGCAATTGCTGATCGACTGGAGCGTGTTCGTCGCCGCCACCGCGGCCGGCATGCCGACGGTGCCGGGCAACGTGCTGGGCCGCGTCTGCGGCGCCCTGCTCGGGTTCTGGCTCAACGGCCGCATCACCTTCGCCAGCGACGACGCCGCACGCCTGGGCTGGCGCCGCTTCGGCCGCTTCATGGCCATGTGGCTGGTGCTTACCGTGCTCAGCACCTGGCTGGTGGCGCTGTGCGCGCACGCGCTGGGCCTGCGCCTGGCCTGGCTGGCAAAGCCGCTGGTCGAAGGCATGCTGGCGGTGGTGTCGTTCTTCCTGGGCCGGCAGCTGGTCTACCGCTAGCCCTGGCAGCACGGCGGGCGTACAGACGGCACGCCGCTGCACGCAATCGGCATAGATGGCTGTCGGGGCTGAAGCCCCTCCCACAAGAGCCAGCGGATGCCGGGAGCGTCCCTGTGGGGGCGACTTCAGGGAACCTCGAATAACCACGCAGTCCCTTTGTAGGAGCTGCTTCAGCTGCGACAAGCTCTACCGGAAACGCCGGTCGCGGCTGAAGCCGCTCCTACGAGGATAAAGATGTGTCCGGCTGCGCCGCGGCAACGAGTGTTATTAGAGAGACCCTTCAGTCGCGACGATCGAAGCCCGAACGACGGGCCCGCATCTGGGGCGCTGATCGCCAGAACAACTTCGCCTCCCTCCAACGCAGGCCATCCGTCGCCGGCCCACTACCGAAGACTCAGTGGCAGAAATCGCCCAGGCTGCGCACCAGCGCGGTGCGGTGCAGCTGGTCCAACTGCCAGCGCAGCGCATAGGCCTCGGCCGCGCGCGCAGTCGTGGCCGGGCAATCCGGGGCCTGGCGCACCGCGGCGCTGGCCTGCAGCGCATCCAGCATCTCACCCTGCAGCTGATCCAGGCGCGCACGCAGCGCGGTCAGGTCCGGGCGCGGGCTGTTGGGCGCGCGGCCACGCAGGTGCCAGCGCGACAGCAGTTCGTACTGCACCAGCTTGTTGGATTCGATCTGCATGCCGAAGAAACGCGCCGCATCGTCCGGATCCACACCGTGGGCCGGCGCCTGATCGCGCACGCTCGCCAGCACCGCGGCCTCGCGCGTGGCGTCCAGCACCGGTTTGCCGCTGTCCCACTTGCTCAGCGCGACCTGGTCACCGATCGCATTGCGCTCGGCGATGCGATCCAGCAGCGGCTCCAGCGGGGTGGCGCTGCGTGCGGGCAAAGCGCATCCCATCAACAGGGCGCCGGCCAGCACGGCGGTCAACGCGTGCACGCAGGGACGAGGAACGGAAGCGGACAGGGGCATCTCGATTCTCCGGTAACCGTCTGCGGGTGGGGGATGGACCGCAGATCGGGCGGTCATCTTGCCGTAGTCCGCGGACCGAACGATGACCGCACTCGAGTCTTGTCGCATGACATCGCGGCCGAGTCAGCGACCAGCAAGCCAGCGCCGTGCGCTGCGTCGCATTCCGCATCGATGCCGCGACGACGATCCAGGCGCACGCGCGCGGACGCACCACGTAAGCGCGGAGCACCCATCTCCAGACACGACAACGCCGGCAAACGCCGGCGTTGTCGTCGCGCATGCGGCCGCTGCCGCGTGGCACGGAACTCAGTGCTTGAGGTTCTTGCGCAGGCGCTCCAGCGCCTGCAGCTGCGCGGTGACCTCGGCCAGCTTGGCCTGCGCCTCGGCCACGTCCATGCCTTCGCCGCGGTTGGCGAGCAGGCGCTCGGCTTCTTCCTTGGCCTTGCGCACCGACGCCTCGTCGATGTCCTGCGCGCGGATCGCGGTGTCGGCCAGGATCGTCACCACCTGCGGCTGCACCTCGAGGATGCCGCCGGAAATGGCGAAGTCCAGCTGCTCGCCGCTCGGGGTGGTCACCACCACCTTGCCGGGCTTGAGCCGGGTGATCAGCGGCGCGTGCTTGGGCGCGATGCCCAGCTCGCCCAGTTCGCCGGTCGCGACCACCAGGGTGGCGTCGCCGTGGTAGATCTCATGCTCGGCGCTGACGATGTCGCAACGGATGGTGCTCATGATTACCTCGCTGGCGCGAGGCGGGATTGGGGAGTCGGGATTGGGGATTGGCACAAGCGGTCGCGCCGCTTGGTCCTCACACCCACTCCCTTGTCCTCGATGCCGCCTTGCGAATCCCTAATCCCGAATGCCGAATCCCGGCGCTTACGCCTTCTCGGCCATCTTCTTGGCCTTCTCGACCGCTTCCTCGATGCCGCCCACCATGTAGAAGGCCTGCTCCGGCAGGTGGTCGTACTCGCCGTCGACGATGGCCTTGAAGCCGCGGATGGTGTCCTTCAGCGACACGTACTTGCCCGGCGAGCCGGTGAACACTTCGGCCACGTGGAACGGCTGGCTGAAGAAGCGTTCGATCTTGCGCGCGCGCGACACGGCCTGCTTGTCCTCTTCGGACAGTTCATCCATGCCCAGGATCGCGATGATGTCCTTCAGTTCCTTGTACTTCTGCAAGGTGGACTGCACGCGGCGGGCGGTGTCGTAGTGCTCGTGGCCGATCACGTTCGGGTCCAGCTGGCGGCTGGTCGAATCGAGCGGATCCACCGCCGGGTAGATGCCCAGCGAGGCGATGTTACGCGACAGCACGACGGTGGCGTCGAGGTGGGCGAAGGTGGTCGCCGGCGACGGGTCGGTCAGGTCGTCCGCGGGCACGTACACGGCCTGGATCGAGGTGATCGAGCCGGACTTGGTCGAGGTGATGCGCTCCTGCAGCACGCCCATTTCCTCGGCCAGGGTCGGCTGGTAGCCCACCGCCGACGGCATGCGGCCCAGCAACGCCGACACTTCGGTACCGGCCAGGGTGTAGCGGTAGATGTTGTCGACGAACAGCAGCACGTCCTTGCCCTTGCCCGACGCGTCCTTCTCGTCGCGGAAGTACTCGGCCATGGTCAGGCCGGTCAGCGCGACGCGCAGGCGGTTGCCCGGCGGCTCGTTCATCTGGCCGTACACCATCGCCACCTTGTCCAGGACGTTGGAGTCCTTCATCTCGTGGTAGAAGTCGTTGCCCTCGCGGGTACGCTCGCCCACGCCGGCGAACACGGACAGACCCGAGTGCGCCTTGGCGATGTTGTTGATCAGTTCCATCATGTTGACGGTCTTGCCGACGCCGGCGCCGCCGAACAGGCCGACCTTGCCGCCCTTGGCGAACGGGCACATCAGGTCGATGACCTTGATGCCGGTTTCCAGCAGCTCGGTGGCCGAGGACTGGTCTTCATAGGTCGGCGCCGCGCGGTGGATTTCCCAGTGATCGCTGGCCTGCACGTCGCCGGCCTCGTCGATCGGACGGCCCAGCACGTCCATGATGCGGCCCAGCGTGCCGGCACCGACCGGCACCGAGATCGCACGGCCGGTGTTGGTGGCGATCAGGTTGCGCTTGAGGCCGTCGGTGGAACCGAGGGCGATGGTGCGCACGATGCCGTCGCCCAGCTGCTGCTGCACTTCCAGCGTGATGGCGGTGCCTTCGACCTTCAGTGCGTCGTAAATCTTCGGCACATCGGCACGCGCGAATTCGACGTCGACGACCGCGCCGATGATCTGAACGATCTTGCCCTGACTCATTTTGCTGCTCCGGTTAGCTTTAGTTCTGTCCGGATGGCCTGCGCCATCCCATGGATTTCGTGATTGGGGATTGGCGATTCGGGAGTGGTAAAAGCGCGCTGCGCTGCTCTTGCCAATCCCGACTCTCCAATCCCGAATCCCGGCACTACACGGCCGCTGCGCCGCCGACGATTTCGGAAATTTCCTGGGTGATCGCAGCCTGACGCGCCTTGTTGTAGACCAACTGCAAGGTGCTGATCAGCTTGCTGGCGTTGTCGCTGGCCGCCTTCATCGCGACCATGCGCGCCGCATGCTCGGACGCCACGTTCTCCAGCACCGCCTGGTACACCAGCGACTCGATGTAGCGCGTCATCACGTGCTCGAGCACGGTCGCGGCATCGGGTTCGTACAGGTAGTCCCAGTCGTGGTGCGCGACCTGGCTCTCGGCCGCCGGCAGCGGCAGCAGCTGGTCGAAGCTGGCCTTCTGCGTCATCGTGTTGACGAAGCGGTTGTAGACCAGATACACGCGATCCAGCTTGCCTTCGGTGAACGCATCCAGCATCACCTTGATGACGCCGATCAGCTGCTCCACGCGCGGCAGGTCGCCCAGGTGGCTGACGCTGCCGACCATGTCCACCTTGAGCCGGCGGAAGAACACCGAGGCCTTCTGGCCGATGGTGACCACGTCCACCCCCGCGCCCTGGTCCTGCCACTGGCGCACTTCGCCCAGCATCTTGCGGAACAGGTTGTTGTTCAGGCCGCCGGCCAGGCCGCGATCGGAGGAGATCACGATGTAGCCGACGCGCTTGACCGACTCGCGCTGCACCAGGAACGGATGCGTGTAGTCGGTGCTGGCCTGCGCCAGATGCCCGATCACCTGCTTCATCGCCTGCGCGTAGGGACGCGAGGTCTTCATCCGATCCTGCGCCTTGCGGATCTTGGAGGCCGAGACCATCTCGAGCGCGCGCGTCACCTTGCGGGTGTTCTGCACGCTCTTGATCTTGGATTTGATTTCGCGTCCGCCTGCCATTACTCGCTCGCTCCGCTCGTGGGATTCGGGATTCGGGATTGGGGATTCGCTAAAGCTCCCAAACCCACCTCGCCTACAAACCCAACTATCTGAATCTGAAGATCCGGAGCGGTGATCGGGATCGACCCATCCCCTGAACCACCGCTCTTACGAATCCCGAATGCCCAATCCCGAATCCCGGCTCTTTACCAGCTACCGGTGGTTTTGAACTCGCCGATGCCCTTCTTGAACGCGGCCTCGATGTCGCCGTTCCAGTCGCCGGTGTCGTTGACCTTGGCGATCAGCTCGCCCTGGGTGTTGGCGAAGTGGGCGTGCAGGCCCTCTTCGAACGCCAGCAGCTTGTTGACCGGCACGTCGTCGAGGTAGCCCTCGTTGACGGCGTAGATCGACAGCGCCTGGTTGGCGATGGACATCGGCAGGTACTGCTTCTGCTTCATCAGCTCGGTGACGCGCTGGCCGCGCTCAAGCTGCTTGCGGGTGGCTTCGTCCAGGTCCGAGGCGAACTGCGCGAACGCCGCCAGCTCGCGGTACTGCGCCAGCGAGATGCGGATGCCGCCGGAGAGCTTCTTGATGATCTTGGTCTGCGCGGCGCCGCCGACGCGCGACACCGAGATACCGGCGTTCACCGCCGGGCGGATGCCGGCGTTGAACAGGTCGGTTTCCAGGAAGATCTGGCCGTCGGTGATCGAGATCACGTTGGTCGGCACGAACGCGGACACGTCGCCGGCCTGGGTCTCGATGATCGGCAGCGCGGTCAGCGAACCGGTCTTGCCCTTGACCTCGCCCTTGGTGAACTGCTCCACGTAGTCCTCGGACACGCGCGCGGCGCGCTCCAGCAGGCGGCTGTGCAGGTAGAACACGTCGCCCGGGTAGGCTTCGCGGCCCGGCGGGCGCTTCAGCAGCAGCGAGATCTGGCGGTAGGCCACGGCCTGCTTGGACAGATCGTCGTACACGATCAGCGCGTCTTCGCCGCGATCCATGAAGTACTCGCCCATGGTGCAGCCGGCGTAGGCGCTGATGTACTGCATCGCCGCCGATTCGGAGGCGGTCGCGGCGACCACGATGGTGTGGGCCAGCGCGCCGTTCTCTTCCAGCTTGCGCACGATGTTGGCCACGGTCGAGGCCTTCTGCCCGATCGCCACGTACACGCACTTGATGCCGGTGTTCTTCTGGTTGATCACCGCGTCGATGGCCAGCGCGGTCTTGCCGGTCTGGCGGTCGCCGATGACCAGCTCGCGCTGGCCGCGGCCGATCGGGATCATCGCGTCGACCGACTTGTAGCCGGTCTGCACCGGCTGGTCGACCGACTTGCGCCAGATCACGCCCGGCGCGACGCGCTCCACCGGCGCGGTCTGGCTGGTGCCCAGCGGGCCCTTGCCGTCGATCGGCTCGCCCAGCGCGTTGACCACGCGGCCCAGCAGCTCCTTGCCGACCGGCACTTCCAGGATGCGGCCGGTGGTCTTGGCCACGTCGCCTTCGCGCAGGCTCTCGTAGTCGCCGAGCACCACGGCGCCGACCGAGTCGCGCTCCAGGTTCAGCGCCAGGGCGTAGGTGTCGTTCGGCAGTTCGATCATTTCGCCCTGCATCACGTCGGCCAGGCCGAAGATGCGCACGATGCCGTCGGACACGCTGGTGACCGTACCTTCGTTGCGCGACTCCGCGGCCAGCTTGACCTGCTCGATGCGGTTCTTGATCAGTTCGCTGATTTCGGAGGGGTTGAGCGTGGTTGCCATCTTGGTTTCCTTCGGATCGTCCATCGCGCAGCGGCGGATGGCGACGTGTGGTTAGCTTCTTTGAGAATCGGGAATGGGGAATCGGGAATCGGGGGTGGCGTCGCCGCCGGGCCGGGTTCTCTCCTCTCTATTCGCCATTCCCGTTTCTTAGTGGGCCAGTGCGGATTGCAGACGCGACAGCTTGCCTTTCAACGAACCGTCGATGACCACGTCGCCGGCGTCGATCACCGCGCCGCCGATCAGCGAAGCGTCCACCGCCGTGGTGATCTCGACCTCGCGGCCGAAGCGCTGCTTCAGCGCCACCTTCAGCGAGGCCACCTCGGCATCGCTCAGCGCCGTCGCGGAGGTCACGTTGGCCTGCACCACGCGCTCGGCCTCGGCCCGCAGCTGGTCGTACAGCCCGGCGATCTCCGGCAGCAGCGGCAGCCGCTGGCCTTCGGCCAGCAGGCTCAGGAAGCGCTGGTACTGCTCGTCGGCGGCTTCCGGCGCCAGCAGCGACACCGCCTGTTCCCGCTGCAGCAGCGGGTTGTGCAGCAACGCGGCCACGCGCGGGTCGGCCGCGACCTGGGCGGAGAACGCCAGCGCCTGCGACCAGGGCGCGAGCTTGCCGGCGTCGCTGGCCGCGGCGAACGCAGCGCGAGCGTAGGGACGCGCCAGTGTGAGGGCCTGGCTCATCTCAGATCTCCGCCGCCAGCTCGTCGAGCAGCGCCTTGTGGGCGTTGGCGTCGATTTCGCGCTTGAGCAGCTTCTCGGCACCGCTCACCGCCAGCAGCGACACCTGGCGACGCAGGTCCTCGCGCGCACGGTTGGCCGCGGCGTCGATCTCGGCCTGGGCCAGTTCCTTCTGCCGGTTGGCTTCGACGATCGCCTCGTGCTTGGCCGCCTCGACGATCTGATTGGCGCGCGCATGGGCCTGATCGATGATCTCGTTGGCCTTGATGCGGGCGTCCTTCAACGCTTCGTTGACCTTTTCCTGCGCCTGCGCCAGATCCTTCTGACTGCGATCGGCGGCGGCCAGGCCTTCGGCGATCTTCTGTTGGCGCTCTTCGATGGCCTGCATCAGCGGCGGCCAGATCTTGGTCGCGACGATCCAGATCAGACCGGCGAACGCCAGCGCCTGGGCAAAGAGGGTGAGACCGATATTCATGGGGTACGCTCAGCCAATGGTGACGGGGTGGACGCGCCGCCAGCACGGCAGCGCGTCCGAACCTTCATCCGTAGCGGCGGCCGCCGGTGGCGACCGCACGCCGGTACGACGGGATCAACCGCCCTGCGGCAGACGCGCGACGAACTCGCCGATCATCGGGTTGGCGAACGCGAACAGCAGGCCGACCGCGACGCTGATAATGAACGCGGCGTCGATCAAGCCGGCGGTGATGAACATGCGGACCTGCAGCACCGGGATCAGTTCCGGCTGGCGCGCGGCCGATTCCAGGAACTTGCCGGCCATGATGGCCAGACCGAGGCCGGCGCCCAGCGCGGCCAGGCCGATCATGATGCCGACGGCGAGGACGGTGGAGCTCTGGACTTGGGCGAGGTTGGTCAGGACGGCGAAGTACATGGTTTTCTCCAGGAACAAAGTTGCTTGAGGATGGTGAATCGAACGAAGGGTTGCTTAGAACGCGTGAAACAGAAACGTCAGTGGCTGTCTTCCGCCAGGCTCAGATACACGATGGACAGCATCATGAAAATGAACGCCTGCAGCGGAATCACCAGCAGGTGGAACAGCATCCAGCCGAAGCCGAACGCACCGCCGGCCAGCGCGCCGAAGATGCCGGCACCGCCGAGCACCCAGATCAGCAGGAACACGATCTCGCCGCCGAACATGTTGCCGAACAGTCGCATCGCCAGCGACACCGGCTTGCTCAGCCACTCGACGACATTGAGGATCAGGTTGAACGGCAGCATCCACTTGCCGAACGGCGCGGTGAGGAATTCCTTGGCCATGCCGCCCACGCCCTTGGAGCGCAGCGAGAAGAAGATCATCAGGAAGAACACGCTGATCGACATGCCCAGGGTGGCATTGACGTCGGCGGTCGGCACTGGCTTCCAGTAGTGCACGCCGGCCCAGCTCAGCGGGATCGCCAGGAAGTCCGCCGGGATCATCTTGATGAGGTTCATCATCAGGATCCAGAAGAACAGGGTGATCGCGATCGGGGTCACCAGCTTGCTGGTGCCGTGGTAGGTGTCCTTGGCCTGGCGGTCCACGAACTCCAGCAGGATCTCCACGAACGCCTGCCACTTGCCCGGCACGCCGGCGGTGGCCTTGCGCGTGGCCAGCCAGAAGCCGAACACCATCAGCAGGCCGGACAGCACCGACATGACCATGGTATCGACGTGCACCTGCCAGAACCCGCCTTCCTGCACCTGGAAGGTGAGGTTGTGCAGATGGTGCTGGATGTAGGAGGTAGGGGTTTCTGCCTCGCCCGCCATGTGTCCTGAGCCTTTTCTTGATTCGATCAACGTCTGGCCAGAGCCAGAACCTGGAACATCAGCCCGACGGCGATACCCGCCAACAGGGCCAGAGGAGGCAGCCGCCACCAGGCAAAGCCCAGCGCCAGTACCGCGAACACCAACACCCACTTCAGCACCATGGCCACGATCAACCGCGCCAATGCCGAACCCGCCGCCTGCACACCGCCATTGAGCGCGGTACGTGCTGCCAGCCATCCCCCTGCCACGGTCGCCAGCCCGGTTGCGGCAGCGCCCATCGCGTACTTCGGCCCCAGCAGCAAGAACAGCAGGGACATCACGGCCACCGCCACCAGCGGGTAAATCGCTGCGCGCAGCATCAGCCGCCGACCCGCATCAACGGAGTTCAGCACAGAAAATCCTGCATTTGGTGGTGGATTGAGGACGGCTTCGCGTCCGTCGAGCCGCGGAATTATAGCAATGGGACAATTTGCGAGACAACCGCCAGTGGTCCTGACCGCGCCCGAATGCCCATCCGCCCGTAGACGATAGCACGGCCGTCGCCCACGGCCGGCGCCGAATGCGGCGTTGCAACACGTCTTTGCGGAGGAACTTTCTGTCCACTGCCCTGTCTGATCGGACAGGGACTGCGCCCATCCTCGTCGGCCCACAGCGCAGACCCACCGAGCCCCGGTCCTTCCGGGGCTCTTTTCGTTGCGCGTTCTGGGACGTGGGTGGCGACACGGGCAACCATACTTTCACGAATGGTGGACGCGGATTTAAGGATAGTGACGCCACGCGCTGGCGCCAGCCATCGACGACCTATCCCAAGAACCCAAGACGACGGAGCTTGTCCCCCATGAAACACTTGCTTGCCCTGGCGCTGCCGTTCGCGCTCGCCGCCGCTTACGCCACGCCCGCCCACGCCGAAGACGGCGACGACCGCTTCACCCTGCGGGTGGGCGCGATGAACGTGGACAACGACAACACCCTGCGCGGCAATGCCGTGATCAATGGCAACGCCATTTCCGGCGCGCAGGACTTCAATTTCGGCGGCAAGGAATGGGAGCCGCGCGTGGATGGCGTGTTCCGCCTCAGCACCCGCCAGCGCCTGATCTTCGACTACTTCAAGTACGACAAGGACCGCCGCGAAGAGCTGGGCGAGGACGTCAGCTTCGGCGGCGTGACCGTGCCGACCGGCAGCTTCGTCAAGGGCGAACTGAAGTACCAGGTCGCCAGCCTGGTATACGACTACTCGGTGATCGACAACCCGCAGTTCAGCATGGGCCTGCAGATCGGTGCCGAATGGGCCAAGGTGCAGGCCAACGCCTACGCCGACCTGGGCCCGGTGTACGCCGGCACCTTCCTGGACGAGAGCGAGGACGGCGCCGCGCCGGTGGTTGGCCTGCGCTTCACCGCGCACCCGAGCGAGCACTGGCTGTTCAACATCCAGGGCCAGTACCTCAACACCAAGTGGGGCAACTTCGACAAGTACGACGGCGACCTGAGCCGCGCCAACGCCATCGTCGAATACCGCTTCACCCGCAACTTCGGCATCTTCGCCGGCTACGACTGGTTCAAGCTCGACGTGGACCGCAAGCGCGACAATGCCAGCATCGGCCTGAAGCAGGAATTCAAGGGTCCGGTCGCGGGCGTGACCTTCGCGTTCTGATTGGTTCGGGACCCGGGACCCGGGACCCGCAAGCAGCTTGATGCAGAACCCCGCAGCGATGCGGGGTTCTGTCGTTTAACGGGTACGTGGACAATGGCCGGCACGGCGGCAGCTGCGTCGCGGCAGCCGACACACGCTCAGGGCGGCTTGGTCGCTCCCGCCACCAGCAGATGCTGGTGCGTCGTGCAGTAGCACTCGTCGTGCCAGCCGTAGTGCGGATCGGTGCAGATCGCGTGTTGCACCGCCGCCGGCAGCGACGCCACGTCGCTGCGCAAGTCGCGCTTCAACGACACGAACACCGAGCCCGGCTGCGGCCAGTCGGTCCGCTGCGGCGACTCGGCGATGCGGTTGCCGCCGGCCAGTTCGCGCTGCAGCAGCGCCTGCAGTTCGGGACATAGATTGTCCTGCCCCACAGCGACCTCCGTGCGTCGGCTCACCGCGGCCGCGACCGCACCGCGCGTGGCGGCACGGTCACACGGAGCGACGTCACTTCTTCTTCGGGATGTACAGATCGGTGATGGTGCCGTCGTAGACCTCGGCGCTCATGCCGACCGACTCGCTCAGGGTCGGATGCGCGTGGATGGTGTGGCCGATGTCCTCGGCCTCCGCGCCCATCTCGATCGCCAGGCCGATCTCGGCCAGCAGGTCGCCGGCGTGCACGCCGACGATGGCGCCGCCGATGACCCGGTGCGTCTCCTCGTCGAAGATCAGCTTGGTGAAGCCCTCGGTACGGCCGATGCCGATGGCGCGGCCGCTGGCCGCCCACGGGAACTTGGCCACGCCGACCTTCAACCCCTTGGCCTTGGCCTCGGTCTCGGTGACGCCGACCCAGGCGATTTCCGGGTTGGTGTAGGCCACCGACGGAATCACCCGCGCCACCCACTCCTTCTTCTCGCCGGCGGCCACTTCCGCGGCCAGCTTGCCCTCGTGGGTGGCCTTGTGCGCCAGCATCGGGTTACCGACGATGTCGCCGATGGCGAAGATGTGCGGCACGTTGGTGCGCATCTGCCGGTCGACCGGAATGAAGCCGCGCTCGGTGACATTGATGCCGGCCTTGTCGGCGCCGATCTTCTTGCCGTTGGGCGCGCGACCCACCGCGACCAGTACGCGGTCGTAGGTGGTGGCGGCCAGCGCCGGCGTTTCGCCCGCGGTAGCGGCTTCGAAGGACACGGTGATGCCCTTCTTATCGGCCTTGACCTCGGCTGCCTTGGTCTTGAGATGGACCTCCACGCCCTGCTTCTTCAGCCGGTCGGCCAGCGGCTTGACCAGGTCCTTGTCGGCGCCCGGCATCAACTGGTCCATGAACTCGACGACGGTGACCTTGCTGCCCAGCGCGCTGTACACGGTGGCCATTTCCAGGCCGATGATGCCGCCACCGACCACCAGCAGGGTCTTGGGGATGTCCTGCAGTTCCAGCGCGTCGGTGGAGTCCATCACCCGCTTGTCGTCCCACGGGAAATTCGGCAGCTTCACCGCCTGCGAGCCGGCGGCGACGATGCAGTGCTCGAAGCGCAGCAACTGGGTCTTGCCGTCGGCACCGACGATCTCCAACTCGTTCGGCGACACGAACGACGCCACGCCGGTGACGGTGCGCACCTTGCGCTGCTTGGCCATGCTGGCCAGGCCGCCGGTGAGCTTGCCGACCACCTTCTCCTTGTACTCGCGCAGCTTGTCCAGGGTGATCTTCGGCTTGCCGAAGTCCACGCCGAAGTCGCCGGCGTGGGCGACCTCGTCGATCACGGCGGCCGCATGCAGCAGCGCCTTGGAGGGAATGCAGCCGACGTTGAGGCAGACGCCGCCGAGGCTGGCGTAGCGCTCGATCAGCACCGTGTCCAGGCCCAGGTCGGCAGCGCGGAACGCGGCGGTGTAGCCGCCAGGGCCGGCGCCGAGCACCACCATCTTGCATTCGATGTCGGCGGGCTTGCCGCTGGCCAGCGCCGGCTTGGGCGCCGGCGGCTCGGCCGGCGCGCGGTGCGACGGCGCCACCGGCGGCTTGCTGGCCGGCACCTCGGCCGGGGCCGCGGCGGGCGCGGCCGCGGCGCCGTCCGCGGTCTCCAGCAGCGCGATCACCGCGCCCTCGGACAGGGTGTCGCCAAGCTTGACCTTCAGCTCCTTGATCACGCCGGCGGCCGCGGACGGCACTTCCAGCGTGGCCTTGTCCGACTCCAGCGTCACCAGGCCCTGGTCCTTCTTCACCGTGTCGCCGACGGCGACCAGCACCTCGATGACCGGAACGTCGCTGTAGTCGCCGATATCCGGGACCTTGACCTCAATGACCGCCATGCAGCTTCTCCTGTGGCCCATCGCCGCGGCGATGGGCGTTTGCAGTTCGTCGGCGCGACAGCGCAAACACGCGGCGCGCGCAAGTGGGGGAAAACCGGCACCGCGACGGACGCGGCGCCGTGACGGCAGGGCTTACAGCAGCACGCGGCGCATGTCCGCCAGCACCTGGCTCAGGTAGGTGGTGAAGCGCGCGGCCGCGGCACCGTCGATGACGCGGTGGTCGTAGCTCAGCGACAGCGGCAAGAGCAGCTTGGGCGCGAATTCCTTGCCGTTCCAGACCGGCTGGATCGACGACTTGGACACGCCCAGGATCGCCACTTCCGGCGCATTGACGATCGGGGTGAAGGCGGTGCCGCCGATGCCGCCGAGCGAGCTGATCGAGAAGCAGCCGCCGCTCATGTCGGCCGGGCCCAGCTTGCCGTCGCGCGCCTTCTTGGCCAGCTCGCCGCTCTCGCGCGCCAGCTCGACCACGCCCTTCTTGTCCACGTCGCGGATCACCGGCACCACCAGCCCGTTCGGGGTGTCGGCGGCGAAGCCGATGTGGAAGTACTTCTTCAGGGTCAGGTTCTCGCCGCTGGCATCGAGCGAGGCGTTGAACTCGGGGAACTGCTTCAGCGCCGCGGCGCTGGCCTTGAGCAGGAAGGCGAGCATGGTCAGCTTGATGCCGGCCTTCTCGTTTTCCTTGTTCAGCGCCACGCGCAGGGCTTCCAGGTCGGTGATGTCGGCCTGCTCGAACTGGGTGACGTGCGGGATCATCGCCCAGTTGCGCGCCAGGTTGGCGCCGGAGATCTTCTTGATCCGCGACAGCGGCTTGACCTCGACCTCGCCGAACTTGGCGAAGTCCACCTTCGGCCACGGCAGCAGGTTCAGGCCGTTGCCGCCGGCGGCAGGTGCGGCACCCGCAGCAGCCGGCGCGGCGCCGGACAGCGCCGCCTTGACGTAGCGCTGCACGTCGTCCTTGCTGATGCGGCCGCCCTGTTCCGAGCCGCTGACCTGGAACAGGTCCACGCCGAGTTCGCGGGCGAACACGCGCACCGCCGGGCTCGCATAGGGCACCTTCTGCGGCAGCACGCTGTCGGCGTCGAACGCCACCGGCGGGCTGCTCTGGGTGGCGGACGGCGCGGCCGCCTTGGCCGGCGCCGTGGCCTGGACCTGGGCGATTTCGCGCTGGGCCAGCTTGTCCGGCGCAGAGGAGGTCGGCACCGGCTCGACGCCGCCGCCGGTCTCGGCGCTGGGCTGGATCGCGGGCGCGGACGGTGCGTCGGCATCGCTGCCGGCCACTTCGATCAGCGCCACCACCTTGCCCTCGGACAGGCTGTCGCCGACCTTGACCTTGATTTCCTTGACCACGCCGGCCACCGACGAGGGCACTTCCATCGTCGCCTTGTCCGACTCCAGGGTGACCAGGCTCTGGTCCTTCTTGACCGTGTCGCCGACCGCGACCAGCACCTCGATCACCGGCACGTCGCTGTAGTCGCCGATGTCCGGCACCCGCGCTTCGACCACGCCGCCCGCCGCGGCAGCGGCAGCGGCCGGCGCCGGCTTGACCGCATTCTGCGAGGGTGCGGCGGCCGGGGCGGCGGCCTGCTGGGCCGGCGCGGGCGTGGCCTTGGCGGCCGCAGGCGCGGCGGGTGCGGCACTGGCGCCACCCTCGGCCACTTCGATCAGCGCCACCACCTTGCCCTCGGACAGGCTGTCGCCGACCTTGACCTTGAGTTCCTTGACCACGCCGGCGAACGGCGACGGCACTTCCATCGTCGCCTTGTCCGACTCCAGGGTGACCAGGCTCTGGTCCTTCTTCACCGTGTCGCCGACGGCCACCAGCACTTCGATTACCGGGACGTCGCTGTAGTCACCGATATCGGGGACAAGTGCTTCCTTGATTTCGGCCATGCGGGCAACTCCGGCAACTAATGAGGGGGAAACCCCTATTGTGGCGGCCCGCAGCCGCAGCGCCAACCTTTGCCGGGCAAAAAAGCCCGATCGCCTGCGCGGCGCGCGACTGCCGGCGGACAGTACGCCGGCGCATGTTGCGCGCCCGCGGCGCCAACCGCCGGTGCGCCGCCTTCACGGAGCCGCCGCTAGGCTCACCGCAGATTTCCGGAGGGCAGGCATGCGGATCCTGGTGCTGTTGATGGCGTTGGCGATGCCGCTGGTCGCCTGGTTCGGGCAACGCGGCGCGTTCGGCCCGACCAACGGCGCCATTTCCGACCGCTACCCGACCCTGATCGTCGCCGCCGGCTACGCCTTTGCGATCTGGGGCGTGATCTTCCTGCTCGACCTGGCCTTCGGCCTGTGGCAATTCAGCGCGCGGCGCCGCCACGGCAGCGCGCTGGCGCAGGTGCGGGCACCGGCCGCGCTGGGCTTCGCGCTGACCGCGGCGTGGATGCCGGTGTTCTCCCAGCAGCACTTCCTGCTGGCGCTGGCGGTGATCTGGACCGCGCTGGCGGCGATGCTGCTGGCCGCGCTGCGGCTGTCGCGCGATCGGGCGACCGAACCGGGCCAGACCCTGTGGGCCTGGCTGCCGCTGTCGCTGCATGCCGGCTGGCTGTCGCTGGCGGCGTTCCTGAACACCGCGCAGGTGGTCGTGGCCTACCGCTGGCTCTCGACCGAGCGGATGCTGCCGTGGAGCCTGGTGCTGTTCGCGCTGGCGGCGGCGCTGCTGCTGGGCATGAACCGGGCGATGCGCGGCAATCTTGCCTATGCGGCGGCGGCGCTGTGGGCGCTGGCCGCGGTCTACGTCAAACAGGCCGACGTCAAACAGGCCGGCAGCACGCTCGCCGGTGCGCAGACCGCGGCCTGGGTGGCGCTGCTGCTGGCCGCCGCGCTGGCGCTGCAGACCCTGTGGCTGCGCCTGCGCGCGCGGCGGTGATCGATCGGCGCGACGTCAGGGCACCGCCAATCACCTGTTTTTCCCGCACAGCACGCCGTCTCTCGTAGGAGCGGCTTCAGCCGCGACAGTGTTGCAGGGAGCGCCTCGTCGCGGCTGAAGCCGCTCCTAAGCATGTGCCGCCTGAGGGATTGGAGGCGCCCTTCAATCACCGGCTGCCGGCGCGCGCAACCAGGGCTGCAGCTGAGACCACGCCTGCAGCAAGCGCGGCCAGGCGAAGGCGGCATTGGCCGGACTGCTGGAAGGCAGCGCCAGCAGTACCAGCGGCGGATCGCGCAGCGGCAGTTGCGGCTGCACGAAGCGCGCGAACGCCTGCGCCGCCGCCGCGCCGTTGCAGGCGATGACGCGCAACTGCGGCAACTGCGCGATGCGTTCGGGCAAGGCATTGGGGACTTCGCTGCCGCGCACGATCGCCGCATCCAGGCTGCCGCGGCGTCGGCACTGGCCGATCACGTCCCACAGGCCGACGCCGGCGGCGTGCAGCGCCTGCATCCGCGCTTCGGCGTCCAGTGCCACATCGAAACCGCACAGCGCCGCCATCAGTGGCCAGAACCGGTTGCGTGGATGCGCGTAGTAACGCGCCTGCTGCAACGACGCCGCGCCTGGCATGGAGCCGAGCACCAGCACCCGGCAATCGTCGCGTATCTGCGCGGGCAGACCCTGCAACAGCGGCTGCGTCGTCACGTCGCACACATCAGGATGAACAGCCAAAAGCCTTAAAACCTCGTTATTTCAAGCATCAGGCGCAAGTGCCTGAACGTCGCCTGCATTGGTCCGGCGAGGGTCGGCGACGATTCATCTTCTCATCGATACGGTGTGCGCGCCCACTCCCGTGGCCCCACAAGAAAAAGATGAGGAGATACCCCATGCGGTCCATTCAGATCCTGAGCCTGGCTGTCGTGTCCGCCCTTGCGTTTGCGCCCGCCGCATTCGCACAGGATGCCGATACCGCGTCCGGCAAGCATTTCTCCGTCGTCGGCAGCGCGACCCTGCTCGACACGCACTCCAAGCCGGCGGCCGGCCTCGACGTCGACGGCGGCCCGGCGCCGACCATCAGCGCCAGCTGGCTGATCAACGACAATTGGGCGGTCGAACTGTGGGGCGCTGCCGACAAGTTCAACCACCGCGTCAAGGCGGACGGCGTTGGCAAGGTCGGCACCGTCGAACAGCAGCCGATCGCGCTGAGCGGCCAGTACCACTTCGGCCAGGCGGACAACGTGTTCCGTCCGTTCGTCGGCGTCGGTTACTACGAGTCCAACTTCAGCAACGAGAAGATCGACGCGCTTGCCGGTACCGGCCAGCACGTGAGCCTGGACACCGCCAAGGGCGCCATCGGCACCGTCGGCGTGGACATGAACATCAACTCCACCTGGTTCGCCCGTGCCGATGCGCGCTACATGCATTCGCGTCCGGAAGTGAAGGTGGCCGGCGAAGGCACCGGCGAAGACCTGAAGCTGGATCCGTGGCTGTTCAGCTTCGGCGTCGGCGCGCGCTTCTAAGCGTTCCGTCTCCAGTGTTTGCGCAAACGGGCCCGAAAGGGCCCGTTTGTTTTTGTGCGTTCGCTTCACTCGACTCTGCGCTCACAATTGCTGGCAGCGCGATCAACAGAAGGTACCGCGTCGCCTTGCAGGCGCGCCCGCCCTCAACACGGCGAGCGATCGAAACCGCGGTAGCGATCGAAACGGCGCAGGCGCCGCCGCAACAGCCAGGCATAGGCGCAGGCATAACCGAGTAACAAGGCCGCCGCGGCCAGCAGGCTGGCGTGGCTCATCCAGCCCTCGGTGGGCCAGGCCGCACCATCGACCAGGCTGCGCCAGCCCTGCCACACCCCGGCACCGATGCGCACCGCCACCAGCGCGGTCATGCCCAGCACCAGCCACAGGTTCGGCGTGTAGTGCAGCCCGTGCGGCAGTGGCTCGAAGCGGGTGGCGACGATGCCGAGCGCACCCAGCAGCACGCCGATACCCCAGCCGGCCAACGCACTGATGGCCGCACCGGGCCACCAGTGCGCGGCGATCAGGGCGAAGACCAGCAGCACCACGCTGGACAGCAGCGCCGACCACAGTTGCACTGCGATCAGCCAACCGCGCGCCTGACGCCGCGCCGTGCCCACGCGGAACCGCTGCAGCAGCGACAGCGGCAGCAGCACCGCGGTCACCGCCAGCGCGATCACGATCGCCAGCGGAATGGCCAGCAGCAGCGGCATGCGTGTGGGCCGATCAGAACGCGGGCAACACCGCGCCCTGGTACTTGCGCTGGATGAAGGCCTTCACTTCCGGGCTGGTCAACGCCTTGGCCAGCTTCTGCACGCGCGGATCGTCCTTGTTGTCGGCACGCGCGACCAGGAAGTTCACGTATGGCGAATCCTTGCTCTCGATCGCCAGCGCGTCGCGGGTGGGATTGAGTCCGGCGTCGAGCGCGTAGTTGGTGTTGATCAGCGCCAGGTCGACCTGGTCCAGCACCCGCGGCAGCATCGCCGAATCCAGCTCGCGGAACTTCAGCTGCTTGGGATTGGCGACGATGTCGCGCTGGGTGGACAGCGCATTGCGCGGGTCCTTGAGCTTGATGACCCCGGCCTTGTCCAGCAGGATCAGCGCGCGGCTGTTGTTGCTGGGGTCGTTGGGGATCACCACGTCGGCGCCCTGCGGCAGTGCGTCCAGCGACTTGTAGCGGCGCGAATAAGCGCCGAACGGCTCGATGTGCACGCCGACTACGGTGACCAGATCGCTCTTGCGGTCGCGGTTGTAGGCCTGCAGGTAGGGCTCGGTCTGGAAGTAGTTCACGTCGATCTGCTTCTGCACCACCTGGTCGTTGGGCTGCACGTAGTCGTTGAACACGCGCACGTCCAGGGTCACGCCCTGCTGTTCCAGCATCGGCTTGACCACCTCCAGGATCTCGGCGTGCGGCACCGCGGTGGCGGCGACGCTGAGGTGGTCGCTGGCGGCGCCGGCATCGGGCTTGCCGCAACCGCCGAGGGCGAGCACGGCGCTGGCGAGCAGGAGGCGGAACGGGAATCGGGTCATGGCAGGTATCCGGAAAACGTGGGGAAGGAGAAGGGCAGCGACCAGCTCTGTCAGCACGCTAGCAGACCCGGCCTCGCTCTGCGGCGAAAGACCTTAGATTGCGTCGTGTTGTGGGAGCGACGCTCGTGTGCGCTTGCAGGTCAGCCGTGACCGCGCTACCGCCAGCGGTCGCAGCTGATCCCGCAAAGGGACAAGAGCCGCTCCTACGACGACAACCAGGAGGACATCAGCGCCGGCTGTAATGCGCGACCAGGCGGTCGCCGAGCATCTGCAGCGCCTGCACCAGCAGCAGCAGGATCACCACCGTCACCAGCGCCACGTCGGCATGCGAGCGCTGGTAGCCGTCGCGGTAGGCCAGGTCGCCGAGGCCGCCGGAACCGATCGCGCCGCCCATCGCGGTGAAGCCGATCAGGGCGATGGTGGTCACCGTGGCGCCGGCGATCAGGCCCGGCCGCGCTTCCGGCAGCAGCACCCGCGTCACCAGTTGCCAGGTGGTCGCGCCCATCGCCAGGCTAGCCTCGACCACGCCGCGGTCCACTTCGCGCAGTGCGGTCTCCACCAGCCGCGCGTAGAACGGCGCCGCACCCACCACCAACGGCAGGATCGCGCCGCGCACGCCCAGCGAGGTGCCCATCGCCCACAGCGTCAGCGGGATCATCGCGATCATCAGGATGATGAAGGGCACCGAGCGCAGCACGTTGATGACCAGCGCCAGGCCGCCGTACAGCAGCGGCTTCTGGTGGGTCTGGCGCGGGCCGGTCAGGAACAGCAGCACACCCAGCGGCAGGCCGATCAGCAGGGTCAGCGGCAGCGAGCCGCCGAGCATCAGCAGGGTGTCGACGGTGGCGCGGCCGATCTCGCTCCACTTGCCGGCATCGAGATTGCGGAAGAAGCCGGCGGCGGCGGTGGCGAACGGGCTCATCGGCGCAGCTCCTGCACATGCACGCCGGCGGCGACGAAGGCGGCCTGCGCCGCATCCATGTCGCCACCGACCAGGGCCACGGTCAGTTGGCCGTAAGGGGTGTCCTTGATCCGGTCGATGCGCCCGGACAGGATGTTGTAGTCCACCGCGGTGGCGCGGGCGATGCGCCCGAGCAGCGGCGCGTAGGTGTCGGTGCCGAGGAAGGTCAGCCGCAGGATGCGCCCGTCCACCGCGGTGAGGTCGCGGTACAGCTCGGCCTCGTCGACGTGTTCGGCCTCGGAGACGAAGCGCTTGGTGGTCGGATGCTGCGGATGCAGGAACACCTCGGTGACCGGCCCACTCTCGACCAGGCGCCCGGCGTCGAGCACCGCCACGCGGTCGCAGACGCGGCGGATCACTTCCATCTCGTGGGTGATCAGCACGATGGTCAGGCCCAGTTCGCGGTTGATCTGCGCCAGCAGCGCCAGCACCGAGGCGGTGGTCTGCGGATCCAGCGCGCTGGTGGCCTCGTCGCACAGCAGGATCCGCGGGCGCGTGGCCAGGGCGCGGGCGATGCCGACGCGCTGCTTCTGCCCGCCCGACAGCTGCGCCGGATACTTGCCGGCATGCGCGGCCAGCCCCACCCGCTCCAGCAGTTCGGCCACCCGCGCGTCGATCTCCGCGCGCGGTGTGCCGGCCAGTTCCAGCGGGAACGCGACGTTGCCGGCGACCGTGCGCGAGGACAGCAGGTTGAAGTGCTGGAAGATCATGCCCACGCGCTGGCGCAGTGTGCGCAGCCCGGCGCGATCCAGCGCGGTGACGTCCTCGCCGTCGATGATCAGGCGGCCGCCGCTGGGCTCCTCGAGCCGGTTGATCAGCCGGATCAGGGTCGACTTGCCGGCGCCGGAATGGCCGATGATGCCGAACACCTCGCCGGCGTCGATGCGCAGGTCGAGCGGATGCAGCGCCACGACCGGCTGGCCGGCGACGGAATAGGACTTGTGCAGGCGCTCGAACTGGATCAACGCGCGGAACCGGCAGCGACGGGGGGCGCAAAGCCTAGCAGGCCAAGATGGCGTGCGTTATTCCATTCGATTCTAACGTAGGCGCGCATCGCAGCCGGCTACGACTACGGCCGCGCCTGCGGCGGCGGATGCGCCACCGCGCGGATCCGCTCGCGGTGCAGCAGATACAGGCCGCTGGCGACGATGATCGCCCCGCCCACCCAGGTCCAGGCGTCGGGCAGCTTGCGCCACAGCAGCCAGTCCCAGGGAATCACCCACAGCAGGCCGCTGTACTCCAGCGGCGCGACCAGCGAGGCGTCGCCGCGGCGGAACGCCTGGGTCAGCGCCACCTGGCCCAGCGCCCCGGCCAGGCCCATGCCGGCGATCCAGCCGGTGTCGGCCGGGCGCAGCGGGGTCCAGTCCGGCAGCGCCAACGCGCCGGCGCCCAGCGCCATGATCAGCAGGAACCACACTACCAGCGACTGCGACGTGTCGGTGCGCGCCAGCAGGCTGACCAACACCGAGGCGACCGCATAGGCCACGGCCGCCAGCAGCACCATCAGCCCCGGCAGCGAGACGAACCCATCCATGCCGGGGCGCAGCACCACCAGCACGCCGACCAGGCCGACGCCGATCGCCGCCCAGCGCCGCGGACCCACGTACTCGCCGAGCAGCGGCACCGACAGCGCCGCCACCAGCAGCGGGGCGACGAAGTAGATGGTGTAGGCGGTGGACAGCGGCAGGCTGCGCAAGGCCCAGGCGAAGCAGCCGATCATGGCGATGCCGAGCACGCCGCGCAGCAGGTGCAGCCCCCAGCGCACCGGCCAGATCGCATGCGGCCCGGCGCTGGCCAGCACCCACACCAGCACGAACGGCAGCGAGGCGCCGCCGCGCAGCGCCGCGACCTGCAGCGCCGGATAGTGCGTGCTGAGCTGCTTCATGGACGCATCCATCAGCGAAAAGAACGCGACCGCGGCGATCATCCACGCGGCGGCTGCGGCATTGGAACGGGAGGTGGGCATCGGCGCATTATCGCCGCGATCGGCGCTGGGCGTGGTGCCGGAGGACATCGCGTCGGGACTGAAGTCCCTCCCACATGGCTCCGGCCGGCGTGCCGGCCGATGCCGCCTCCTGTGGAAGCGTCTTCAGTCGCGACGCGCGGCACCGACCAACGCACGGCATTGCGCACATGCACGTCCCCACGCGCCGCCCGCACGTTCTACGATAGGCATCTTTGCCGAGGACCCGCCCATGCCTTCCTTCGATATCGTTTCCGAAGTCGACAAGCACGAACTGACCAATGCCGTCGACCAGGCCAACCGCGAGCTGTCGACGCGTTTCGACTTCAAGGGCGTGGAGGCCAAGTTCGAGCTGGACGACCAGGTCATCACGCAGTCCGCGCCCAGCGATTTCCAGGTCAAGCAGATGACCGACATCCTGCGCGCGCGCCTGCTGGCCCGCGGCATCGACGTGCGCTGCCTGGAGTTCGGCGACGTGGAGACCAACCTGGCCGGCGCGCGGCAGAAGATCACCGTCAAGCAGGGCATCGAGCAGAAGCTGGGCAAAAAGATCGTGGCCTCGCTCAAGGAGGCCAAGCTGAAGGTGGAAGCGCAGATCAACGGCGACAAGCTGCGGGTCAGCGGCAAGAAGCGCGACGACCTGCAGGACGCGATCGCGCTGCTGAAGAAGAGCGATTTCGAGCTGCCGCTGCAGTTCGACAACTTCCGCGACTGAGGCGGGCCGAGCAAACGCTTCACGCCTCATCGCCATATCAGTACGAGGGCGCATGGGGGCACCGCGTGGCGACTGGTCGCGTTGCACTCGACCGCACGATGTCTTCGCATGCGGCGTGAATGCCCACACCGCCGATCGCATCGCCGGGGCCGCGCGGCGGAATGGCCGGTACGCCATGTCTCAAGTACGCCATGCCGCGACCTGCGCACGCCATCCGGCCAGCGCAGGCGTGGGCGTCCCGGCGTGGCAACCGGGACGCCTCCTGGCGTCGCGATGCGTGCAAAGGCGATGCACGGCGCAGCGCGACGCGTCGATACGACGCCGCCTCCGGGCCGCGGACGCTCAACGCCGCGCGCCGCAATCCTGGGCTAGGCGCCCGCGGTGACGCCCGCGGCCAGCATCCGCCGCCCCTGCTCCACTTCGGCCTCCAGGTCGTGCGTCCAGATCCAGTCGAAGCGCTGCGCCAGCGTCTGCGCCAGCCGCGTATCGTCGGCGCCGGCCTGCGGATCGCGCAGCTCGTACAGCTCGCCGGCCTCGCGCGAGGTGCGCTGCACGCGGCAGGCGCGCGGCAGGCGCAGGCGCTCGTAGACCTGCAGCAGGGCCGGCAGATCGCCGCGGGTCAGGCCGGGCGTGGCCAGCAGTTGCGCCAGCAGATAGGCGTCCTCCAGGCCCTGCCCGGCGCCGGCGCCCTGGTGCGGCAGCATCGCGTGCGCGGCATCCCCGATCAGCGCCAGCCGCCCGTGCACGTAGCCGGGCAACTCGGCCAGATCGTGCAGCGCCCAGTGCGTGGGCGTGTCGATGCACTCCAGCAAAGTGCGCGCCGCCTCGCCCCAGTGCGCGAACGCCTCCAGCATCTCGCGACGGCTGGCCTCGCGCACCCAGGCCTGGCCGGTACGCCACTGCGGCGCCGGGTCGCTGCGGTCGGAGACGAAGGCGACCACATTGATCAGCCGGCCCTGCTTCACCGGGAAGGTGAGGATGTGCGCGTCCAGGCCCAGCAACATCTGCGGCACGTCGACCAGGTGCGCGTCCACACCGCGCGTGGCGAAGGCGGCGCGCAACCGCGCCGCGTCGATCAGGCCGCGATAGGCGCAAGTGCCGGTGAAGCGCGGCTCCGCCGGCGCGTGGCCGAGCGCGCGCAGCACCTCGCCGCGCAAGGCCGACTTGATGCCGTCGGCGGCGATCAGCACGTCGCCTTCGTACTGGCTGCCGTCGGCGAAGCGCACGCGCGCCGCGTCGGCATCCTGCTCCACAGCGACCGCGCGCTTGCCGAACTGGGCCAGCCCGAACGGCAGGCGCGTGGCCAGCGCGTCGAGGAAGTCAGCGCGATGCACCGAGGACTGGCCGACGCCCGGCGCCAGGGTCTGCCCCAGCAGCCGCGCGTCCTCGCCGCGGCGCCATTCGAACCACACGTCCTGCCACGGTGCCGGCGTGCGGTCGGCGAGTTCGGCATAGGGCTCGCCCATGCCCAGGCCAGCCAGCGCGCGCACCGCGTTGGGACCGAACGAGACGCCGGCGCCGATTTCGCCGAAGGCTGGTGCCGATTCGAACAACTGCACGTCGAGATGGCGGTGGCGGCACAGGCCCAGGGCCAGGCCGACGCCGGCGATGCCGCCGCCGACGATGCCGATGCGCAGGGGGGATGCAGGGTTCATCTGGAGTCTCCGGTTGGGAAGGTCAGTCGCGGCCGGCCAGCAGGATCTTTTCGGCCAGCCGCGCGGGCGCGCTGAAACACACTTCGTGGCTGCCCGGCAGGCTGACCAGGCGATAGGCGCCCAGGCGCGCACTCAGCCGCGGATGCCAGCCGTACTCGCCCGGCGGCAGCGCCACATCGTCGGTGGCGTAGAGCCAGCTGCGCGGGATCAGCAGTTCGTGGAAGCGCTTGAGCGGCACCGCGTCGAAATGGCTGCGCGCCGGGGTCGGGCTCAGCTGCGCGTAGGCCTGCTGCGCCTGCGCCAGGTCGGCGTCGCCGATGAAGCCGTCGCGCCAGATCGGGAACGGCAGCATGATGCCGCCGTCGGCATCGACCGCGTTCTTCCACAGCGCTTGGTAGTGCGACGGCAGCAGGTCGAACAGCGCCTCGCCGTCGCGCAACACGAAGGCGTTGTGGAACACCAGGCGCTTGCAGCGTTCCGGTTCCTCTTCCGCCAGGCGCTGCACGATGCTGCCGCCCCAGCTGTGGCCGAGCACGACCAGGTCGCGCAGATCGTGGCGGCGCACGTAGTCCACCACCGAGGCCACGCAGTCGGCGTGCGAGACGCGCTTGTCGGCGCCGGCGCCATGCCCGGCGATGGTCGGCGCATGCACCTGCGCACCGTGCGCGCGCAGGTGCTCGGCGACGCCATCCCAGGCGTGGCCGTCATGCCAAGAACCGTGCAGCAACAGATAGGTTTGCATGGAGTCGTCTCCGTGAGGCTCAGCGGAAGGTCCAGCCGATGCCGAGATTGAAGTAGGTGAGATCGCGGGTCCCGGCCTGCACGCCACCGCTGGCGACCGCGCCGCCCGGCGCGTGGGTGACGCTGCCGGTCAGCGACAGCTGCGGCGACAGCCGCCAGGTCGCGCCCAACGCGTAGTGGCGGTATTGCGCCAGCGGCGCCAGCACGGCCAGTTGCGCCTGGCTGTCGGGGATCAGGCGGCTGGCGCGCGAGTAGCCCAGCCGCAACGACCACGCATCGTCGAGGCGGTAGTCGGCGCCAAGCCGGAACACGCGCTGGCTGCGCCAGCCGAAGCCGGGGCCGTCCGCATCGCCGAGCGCGCCACCCTGGTCGATGCGATTGCCGTAGGCGCGCTCGCCGGACCAGTCGATCCACAGCCAATCGGCGGCCAGTGTCAGTGCCGCGGTGGGCTGCCAGGCCAGGCCGGCGCCGGCCTGCTGCGGCAGGTCCAGGCGGCCTTCCGGCAGCAGCCCGCGGTAGCGCTGCAGGCGGCCGAAGCGGATGCGGCTGGACCAGGTAATTCCCGCGTTCAAACCCGGCGCCAACTGGCCGTACCAGCCCAGCGCCATGCCATAGCCGTACGCGGTGTCGGCACCGGCCGACTGGAAACCGATGCCTTCCAGGCCGGCGATGTGCAGGCGCTGATAGGCCAGCCGCGGCGAGAGGCCCAGGTATTGGTGCTCGCCCACACGCCAGGCCAGGGTCGGCGCCAGCACCACCTGCTGCAGCTTGGACAGGGTGTCATGGCTGCCGTAGACCGGGGCGCCATAGTCCAGCGCCACGCCATGCCCGAACACCGACACGCCCAGGCTCAGGTCGTCGTTGAGCTGGCGGTTGTAGCCGGCGGTCGGCACCGGGACCAGCGCATCGTCCTTATAGCGGGCAGCGCCGACCTGGCTGCGCACCGGCGCGGAGATCAGGGTGAGGTCGGCATCGACACGGTCGCCGACCGCGCCCATGCCGGCCGGGTTGTTGGCCGACGCCGCCGCATCCAGCGGCAAGGCGATCGAGGTGCCGGCCAGGCCCTGGGTCTGCGCGCCGTAGCCGGGCAAGGCCACGCCGTTGTTGGCGGCCGCGCCGCCGGAAACCGCCGCCATGGTCCACAGCAGCGTGGTCCAGCGCTGCTTGAAGTGGCGTTGCGTCGTGCGACGCGATGGATGTCGGAACTGCTGCATGATCGGGCCCTCCCTCCGAGCCGATGCGTGGATGCGTGCCGCCGGCCGGCGGCGCGCGGGGGTGCGTGCCGTCGCCTACGCGGCGGCAGCGGAAATCGAACGTGGATGTGCTCGCGGTTCGGCGCGCGCCGATCGAAGACGGCGACGGATCGCTTCCGCGCCATCGGCGCATCGCCGCAGTGTGTCGCCGCTGGCGCGCGGCGCACGCGGCGCGCGCCAGCGCCACGGCACGGGTCGGCTGATGGGGTCGGTGGGACGCGGCGTGCGGTTCATGCCATCGACACTGCGCGCGATCGGACCGGGCGTCTAAGACCATCGCAGTCTCGCTCGATACTCTGCCGGTATGTTCGTCGCGCAAGGCCCGAATCCACTGCATCTTCCGCAGTGCATCAATACGTGCGCGACACGGGCATTGCGTTCATCGCCGCCCGTGCATGTGCGCCTCGCCCGGTGCGAATCGCGCAATGACGCCAGTGCAGCGGGCTCGCGGGGCAGCGGCGGGCGTCGCACACAACGCGGCACAGGCGACCGCCGCCGAGCGCGACGATGCGGTGGGCGGCGCCCGCCAGGCGGGGCGACAGGCAGTGCCGGATCGCGAGATGGCGACGCTGCCGAATTGCACAACGCGGCACTGGGACGCAAGCATGGCCAGAAAGCAAAACGCGCCTGCACGACGCAGACGGCATCGTGCAGGCGCGTATCAGGGCGCGGCGGACAGCGCTGGCGCCGCCGCGCAGGTCGTGGCGGCAGTGCCGCCGCCGCGGGCGACCGGCTCAGGACGCCATGCGCAGGATCGGCTTCAGGGTGATGCCGCTGCTGCTATCGGCGGCGGCCTGGTTGATCTGCGCCAGCGGATAGAACTTCACCAGCTTGTCGAACGGGAAGCGCCCCTGCTGATACAGCGTCACCAATTGCGGAATGAAGACCTGCGGCACGCTGTCGCCTTCCACGATGCCGCGGATGCTGCGTCCGCCCAGCAGCAGATTGTTGACGTCGAAACCGGCCTTGGTGCCCAGCTTGGGCGCGCCCACCACGCCGATCGTACCGAGACCGCCCAACGCCTCGATGCCGAGCTCCAGCAGCTCCGGGCGCCCGGTGGATTCGAGCGCGAAGTCCGCGCCTCCGCCGGTGATCGCGCGCACGGCCTCGACCAGATCGCCTTCGCGGTTGTCGATGACATGTGTCGCGCCCACCTCCATCGCCAGCTCCAGCCGCGAGGGCACCACGTCCACGGCGACGATGCAGGCGGCGCCGGCCACGCGCGCGGCCATCACCGCGCTGAGTCCGACCGCGCCAGCGCCGATCGCCACGAAGCTGCTGCCGGGCCGCACGTTCAGCGCGTTGATCACCGCGCCGGCACCGGTCTGGATGCCGCAGCCGAGCGGACCCAGCAGTTCCAGCGGCGCCTCGCGCGCCACCTTGATGGCGTTGTTCTCGCGCGCCAGCGCATAGGTGGCGAAGGAGGATTGGGCGAAGAAGTGGTCGTGCAGCGGCTGGCCGTGCAGATCTTCGATGGCGGTATGGCCGTGCGCGTCGCCACCGCCGAAGTTGCGCGGAAAGAATTCCTGGCAGTAGGCGGCGTGGCCTCCCGTGCAGGGATTGCAGTGGCCGCACGCGCCGTAGGTCAGCACGACATGATCGCCGACCTGCAACCCTTTGACGTTGGGCCCGAGCGCCTCGACCACGCCAGCGCCTTCGTGGCCGAGGACCGCCGGCAGCGGCACGGGATAGTACTGGTCGCGCACGATCAGGTCGGTATGGCACAGGCCGGTGGCCACCACCCGCACCAGCACCTCGTCGTCCTGCGGCGCGCGGATGCGCGCCTGTTCGATGGTGAACGGCTGTTGCGGCGCGTGCGCCACGGCCACGGTGATCTGGCGCTTGTCGGTTGCTGCATGCATGGCACGTCTCCTGGCGGTCAAAGTGGGTAGGCGGGCGCGGTGCCCTTGACGGTCAACCACTGCCATTGGGTGAATTCCTCCCAATTGGCCGGACCGCCGATGCTGCTGCCGTTGCCCGACGCGCCGACGCCGCCGAACGGATTGACGACCTCGTCGTTGACGGTCTGGTCGTTGATGTGCAGCAGGCCCGTGCGCAGCTGTTCGCCCAGCGCCAGCGCGCGGCCGACGTCGGCCGAGATCACCGCCATCGACAGGCCATACTCGGTGTCGTTGGCCAGGCCGATGGCATCGGCGTCGGTCTCGAACGGCACCACCACCGCGACCGGGGCGAAGATCTCCTCGCGGAAGGCGGGATTGTCCGGCCGGACATCGCTGAGCACGGTGGGTTCGAAGAAGAGGTCGCGGTAGCCGCCGCCGGCCGCGAGGGTGGCGCCGGCCTTGCAGGCATCCGCCACCAGCCGCGCGGCATGGTCGCGCTGGGCGGCGTTGATCAGCGGCCCGAGCGCGACCTCGCCGCTGGCCGGGTCGCCCACGCGCAGGCTCCCGGCCTTGGCGGCCAGGCGCTCCACGAAACGCGGATAGAGCGCGCGCTGCACCAGCACCCGCCCGGTCGACATGCAGATCTGTCCCTGGTGCAGATACGCGCCCCAGGCCGTGTTGGCGATCGCCAGATCGAGGTCGGCATCGTCGAGCACGATCAGCGAATTCTTGCCGCCCAGTTCAAGCGAGACCTTCTTCAGGTGCCGACTGGCGGCCTCGCCGACCTTGCGTCCGGCCGCGGTGGAACCGGTGAACTGGATCATCGCCACGTGCGGGTCCGCGGTCAGTGCGGCCCCGGCGGCGCCGTCGCCGGGCAACACGTGCAGCACGCCGGCGGGCAGGCCGGCCCGTTCGAACAGCCGGGCGATGACCACGCCGCCGCAGACCGCGGTGCGCGGATCGGGCTTGAGCACGACCGCGTTGCCCAGCGCCAGCGCCGGGGCCACGGCGCGCATCGCCAGGTACAGCGGGAAATTGAACGGCGCGATCACCCCGACCACGCCGAGCGGACGCCGTCGCGCCACGCTCAGCCGCCCCGGAGCCGATGGCAGCACCTCGCCTTGGCTGCGCGACGGCAGCGCCGCCGCTTCGTGCAGCGCGCTCGCGCACAGGCTCGCCTCGAAGCCGGCCTTGCCTTGGGTGGAGCCGCTTTCGCGCACCAGCCAGCCGGCGATCTCCTGCTGGTGGCGTTCGGCCAGCCTCGCCGCCTCGCGCAGCACCTGGGCGCGCTGCGCATACGGCGCCGCGGCCCAACCGCGCTGCGCCTGCGCGGCGGAGGCCGCGGAGGCGGCGATCTGCGCCGGCCCGGCCAGGCCGATGCGCGCGAGTTCCTTGCCGGTGGCCGGCTCGATCGCCGCAGCGCTGGCGTCGCTCGCCTGCCATTGGCCGGTAAACAAGGCGGCCTGCCAGGCATCGTCTTGCAGCAATGCATCTTCCGTCATGGTCGTTCCTCGGGATCCTTCGTTCAGGGGCGTGCCAGCCGCTCGCGCAGGAACGCCGCGGCATGTTCGAGCGCGTGTACCGCCGCCGGCAGCACGCCGGCCATTTCGACGAAGCCGTGCACCATGCCCGGCAGTTCGACATAGTCCACCGGCACCTCGGCCGCGCGCAGGGCCTCGGCGTAGAAGCGCCCGTCATCGCGCAGCACGTCGCAGGCAGCGGTATAGATCAGCGCCGGCGGCAGGCCGCGCAGGTCCGCCGCACGCAACGGCGACACCCGCGGATCGCTTGGATCGAAGCCCTCCACGAACGGCGCCACCATCGCCTGCATGGTCGCCAGGGTCAGTGGCGGCATCGCGGCGTTCTCGTGTCGCGCCGGAAATTCCCGCGCCGCTGGCGACAGATCCGTACTTGGATAGAACAGCACCTGCGCGCGCAGCGTCACCGCACTGCCACGCAACTGCTGGCATGCCACCGCTGCCAGACTGCCGCCGGCGCTGTCGCCGGCCACGGCCAGCCGCGCGGGATCGATGGCAAGCCCGTCGGCATTGGCCGCCAGCCAGGTAATGGCCGCCACTACGTCCTGCGGCCCGGCCGGTGCCGGATGCTCAGGTGCCAACCGATAGCCGATGGCCACGACCGCGCAACCGGCCGCCTGCGCCAATCGCCGGCAAATCTTGTCGTGGGTATCCAGATCGCCGGCGGTCCAGCCGCCGCCATGCGCATAGACGATGGCCGGGCCGGTGCTGGCGGATTCGGGGCGATACAGGCGCAGCGGGATCGCGCCGGCCGGCCCCTGCGCATGCAGGTCGCGGACGTCGGCCATCGGCAACGGCGTGCCTCCCAGCAATGCGCCGATCTGTGCGTAGGCCTGACGCATCAGCGGGATCGGCAACGTCTCCAGGGCAGGCACGCCGGCGGCGGCCATGCCCTGCAGCACCGCCAGCACCTCCGGTGCCAGCCGCGCAGGATCGAATGGGATGGTCTGCATCGATGAAGACTCCAGGGGGATGGGGTGGTGCGGCGGGACGTCAGGGCCGGTGCACGGCGGTGCGCATGCGGACCGGGCTGCCGGCGTCCGCCCGCGAGACGGCATGGCAGACGGCTCGGACCAGGCGAAGACGCGGGACAACGCCAACGCACGGACGGTCGCCCGCGCGCCTCATCCCTGGTCGCCTCCGCCGACCGGCAGCACGGTGCCCGTGATGTAGGAGGCCTCGTCCGAGGCAAGGAACAGGACCGCCGCGGCCTGCTCGTCGAGCGTGCCGTAGCGCTTCATCAGGCTCGAACCGAGCGTCTGCGCCACGATGTCCTGGTACCACGCCTGCTCCTGCGCGCTCTGCGGCTCGGCATTGCGCGGCACCCGCCGCGGCGGTGCGTCGGTGCCGCCCGGCGCGACCGCGTTGACCCGGATCCCCTGCCCCGCGTACTCGAACGCCAGGCAGGCGGTCAGCGCGTTGACTCCCCCCTTGGCGGCACCGTAGGGAACGCGGTGGATGCTGCGGGTGGCGATGGAAGAGACGTTGACGATCGCGCCGCCGCCCTGCTCGATCAGATACGGCAGCACGGCCCGACATCCCCACAGCGCGGGAAACAGCGAACGCCGCACTTCGGCCTCGATCTGGTCCGGCGTATACGCCGCGTAGGGCTTGGCCCAGATGGTGCCGCCGACGTTGTTGACCAGCACATCGATCCGCCCCATCCGCGCATGTGCGAACGCCATGGCGCGCGCGTTCTCGGCGTAGTCCTCCAGGTCGGCCACCAGCGTCGTCGCCTCCGCCGGCGCCAGCGCCTGCTCCAGTTCGACGATGTGCTCGGCGCGATCCACCAGCACAAGCCGCGCGCCCTCGGCGGCGGCGCGCTCGGCGACCCTGCGGCCGATTCCTTGCGCGGCGCCGGTGACCACCACCACCTTGCCGGCGAAGCGCGGGCTCACGCGGCGCGCTCCTGGGCCGGCGCCGCCGTGTTGGCGACGAACTTCTCGCAGTGGAAGTTCGCCGGCACCAGGCCACGCTGCTGGAAGTGCGCACGCACCGCCTCGACCATCGGCGGCGGGCCGCACAGATAGACGTCCACATCGCCGTCGTGCAGCGCCTGCGCCGGCAGGTGATCGGTGACGTAGCCGGTCCGCGGGTGGCCGGCCGCCGGATCGACCACGCAGGTGGTGACGTCGAACCAGGCCACGCGTTCGGCGAGCGCCTGCAGGCGCTCGACCAGGACCAGGTCCGCGCCACGGGTGGCGCCATACACCAGGTGCACGGGCTGCGCGCAGCCGCTGGCCTCCAGTTGCGCCAGCATCGACAGGAACGGCGCCAGGCCGGTGCCGCCGGCCAGCATCAGCAGCGGCCGCGTCACCTCGCGCAGATAGAAGCTGCCCAGCGGGCCGCTCAGATCGAACCGTTGTCCCGGCGTGGCCGCATCCAGGCAGGCGCTCATCAATCCGCCAGGTACGCGCTTGATCAGGAACGTCAGTTCGGAAGCGCCGGGCGGCGAACTGAACGAGTAGGCGCGGGTCTGTCCGCTGCCGGGAACGGCGATGTTGACGTACTGGCCGGGCAGGAAGTCGGGAACCTCGCCGACCGGCTGCAGGGTCAGCTCCAGGGCGGCGTCGGCGTGCGCGCGCACCGACGCCAGCGTCGCCTGGAACGGCACGCTGCCGGTCTTGCACGCGGCCGACGTCGCCGGCACCGCCAGCGCGCAGTCGGAATCCGGACGCATCTGGCAGGTCAGCACCAGGCCGGCGGCGGCCTCCCCGGCGCTGAGCGCGTCCTCGATGTAGTCCTCGCCGAGCGTGTAGCGCCCGCTTTCGGCGCGGCATTTGCAGGTGCCGCACACGCCGTCGGCGCAATCCATCGGCAGGTTGATCCGCTGGCGGAACGCGGCATCGAGCACCGTTTCGCCCACGGTGCAGTGGATCACGCGGGTGACCCCGTCTTCGAAGTTCAGTGCGATGCGATAGGACATGGCGGTTGCTCGCGGTGCGGCCCGGTCAGACGTGATAGATGTCGACGACCTGGCGGATGTAGTCGTTCTTCAGCACGATGGTCTTGCGCGCGATGCGCAGCGCATCGCCCTCCTGGCGCAAGGTGAGCGAGGTCGTGCCGAAGAACTGGTCGGTGACCTTGTAGCGGTGACTGAGCGTGTGGAAGTTGTGGCGCACCTCGATCTCGCGTCGGCGCGCGGCCAGCACCTCGACGTTGCTCACCTGGTGCGCGGTACGCGGCTCCGGGGTGGAGGCGCCGGAACGTTCGGTCTTGATGCGGAACACGCGGTCCTCCAGGCCGGACCGGTCGGCGTAGTAGATCAGCGAGATCTGCGATTGCGGGTCGTCGGTGAGGCGGTCGTCGTCGTCCCAGGCCGGCATCCAGTACGTCGCATCCTCGGCGTACAGGGTCAGCCATTCGTCCCACTGGCGATCGTCGAGCAGCCGCGCCTCGCGGTACAGGAAGGCGCAGATGGCCTGGTAGTCGACGCTCATACGCCCTCCGCCCGGTCGCGCGCGATCGCCGCGCGCATCGCCTGCGCCCAGTAGGCGTGCTGGCGCACGAACAGGCCTTCGTCCTCACTGCGCTCGCCGGACAGCAGCGGTTTCAGGCCCATGCGCCGCGCGTTGTCGTCCGGCCCCTCGATCCACAGCGGCGCGCCGCGACTGAGATCGTTCCACGGCGCGGCGGTGGCCGCATAGCCGGCCTGACAGGCACGGAACTCCTCCAGATCGTCGGCGGTGCCCATGCCCGAGACGTTGAAGAAATCCTCGTACTGACGGATGCGCAGGGTCCGCTCCTGCGCGCTCTCGCCCTTCGGGGCGAAGCAGAAGATGCTGACCTCGGTGCGGTCGACGTCGATCGGCCGGATCACGCGGATCTGCGTGGAGAACTGATCCATCAGGAACAGGTTCGGATACAGGCACAGATTGCGGGTCTGCTCGACGATCAGCGCGGCACGCTCGGCACCCAACCGCTGCGCGAGCTCCTCGCGATGGGCGTACACCGGGCGCACCTCGGGGTTCATGGTCCTGGTCCACAACAGGAGGTGGCCGTTCTCGAAACCGTAGACGCCGGCGACGCTCTTGCTCCAGCTGGCGGCATCCACCGCCGGCGTGCCTTCCTGCTTTCGCCGGCTCATGGTGGCCGCGTAGTTCCAGTGCACGGTGCTGACGTGGTAGCCGTCGCAGCCGTTCTCCATCTGCAGCTTCCAGTTGCCGTCGTAGATGTAGGAGGAGTTGCCGCGCAACACCTCCAGCCCCTGCGGCGCCTGGTCGACGATCTGATCGACGATCAACCGCGCCTGGCCGAGGAACTGCTCCAGCGGCGCCACGTCCTCGCGCAGGCTGCCGAACAGGAAACCGCGGTAGTTCTCGAACCGCGGCACGCGCTTGAGATCGTGGCTGCCGTTCTGGCCGAACTGCGGCGGATACTGGGTGGTCTTCTCGTCCTTGACCTTGAGCAGCTTGCCGCTGTTGGAGAAGGTCCAGCCGTGGAACGGACAGGTGAAGCTGCCCTTGTTGCCGTGCTTGCGTCGGCACAGCATGGCGCCGCGGTGGGCGCAGGCGTTGATCAGCGCGTGCAGTTGCCCCTGCTTGTCGCGCGTGACGACCACCGGTTGCCGCCCGATATAGGTGGCGTAGTAGTCGTTTTCGTTCGGGATCTGGCTCTCGTGCGCCAGGTACACCCAGTTGCCCTCGAACAGGTGTTGCATCTCCAGCTCGAACAGATCGGCGTCGGTGAAGATGTCGCGGCGGCAACGGAACCGGCCCTCGGCGGGATCGTGCTCGATGGCATGCGCGAGCAGCGCATCCAGCGCAGCCGCTTTGTCGATGACGGCGGACATGGCGTTGTCTCCTGGAAGCGTGGAAGCGGGCGGCGTGGCCGAGACGGCGCGGGCCGCATCACGCGATGGTGGGATCAGGCCGCGGCGCGGCGGCGCAGCGGATTGGCCTGGTTGTCGACGCCGTCGACCAGCGGGGTCAGGTGGAAATCGAAGGCGATCTCGGCGAACGGGCCATCCACGCCGTTGGCGGCGATGCTGGCCGGGTCGCTGTGCTCCACGATCGCCGGCACCAGGCCGTCGCGGGTGGCGTAGGCGAAGTCGTCGTCGACCAGCGGATCGCCGGCGATGTTGATCTGCGTGGTCAGCTTGCGGTGGCCGTCGGCGCCGATGAAGAAGTGGATGTGCGCCGGACGCTGGCCATGCCGGCCGAGCGCGAACAGCAGCCGTTCGGTCGGGCTGCCCGGCGGCACGCCGTAGCCCTTGGGCACGATGCTGCGGAAACGGTACTGGCCGTTGTCGTCGGCGAGGATGGTGCGGCGCATGTTGAATGGCGCCTGCTTGCCGGTGGGATCGAAGTGCGAATAGAACCCACGCGTGTCGCAATGCCAGACCTCGACGCTGGCGCCGGGCAGCGGCTGGCCGTCGGCGCCGTACACGGTGCCGTGCATGATCAGGGTGTGGCCATTTTCGTCGGTGCCGTCGTCGAGCCGGGCGAAGCCCTGCGCCACCGGCGCGCCGGCCACGTACAGCGGCCCTTCGATGGTGCGCGGGGTGGGATTGTCGATGCCCAGCGCGGCGTCCATGGCGTCCAGGCGCAGGTCCAGGAAGTGGTCCAGGCCCAGCCCGGGCGAGATCAGCCCGGCCTGCCCGGCCGCCCCCAGGTCGTTGAGCCAGGCGATCGCCGCCCAGTACTCGTCCGGCGTCACGTCGAGATCGTCGATCGCCTTGAACAGGTCCGACAGCACCCGGTGCACGATCTGTTTTACGCGCGCATCGCCGGCCGCCTGGTCCAGGCCGCTGACGGTACGCAGGAATTCCTGCACCTGCCGAGTCTCGAAGATCTTGACGCTCATCGTGGTGTTCCTTCTCTGCGCTTGGTTGCGTTGGCTGCCTTGAGACGCCCCGACTATGGGAGCGCCCGCGGTCCGGGTCTAACGATCGTCTGCGTACAGCGACGAGGGGTGGCGGCACAGCGGGGTGACCGCGATGCGCATGTAGGGGAACAGCGGCAGCGACAGCAGCAGCGCGTGCAGTTCGGCGTTGTCGGCCACGTCGAAGATGCTGACGTTGGCGTACTGCCCTACCACCCGCCAGATGTGCCGCCAGCGGCCGTCGCGCTGCAGTTCCTGGAAGCGCGCCTTCTCCTCGCGCTTGAGCTGCTCGGCGCGCTCCGGCGGCATGTCGGCGGGAAGATTCACGTCCATGGTCACGTGGAACAGCATGATCAGTCCTCCGCGGCGGCGCTGATCGCCACCACGCTGCGGCCGCGATCGCGGCGGAAGGCCTGCACCTGCGCCTCGTCCAGCGCGATGCCCAGGCCGGGGCCGGTGGGCAGATGCAGATGGAAGTCGGCGTAGCGCAGCGGCTCGGTCAGCAGGTGCTCGGTGAGCAGCAGCGGCCCGAACAGTTCGGTGCCCCACTGCAGTTGCGGGAAGGTGGCGAACACCTGCGCCGAGGCGATGGTGCCGATCGGCCCTTCCAGCATGGTGCCGCCGTACAGGCCGATGCCGGCCGCCTCGGCGATGGCGGCGACCTTCTGCGCGGCGATCGGCCCGCCGGACGGCTCGATCTTCACCGCGAACACGTCGGCCGCCGGCGCCCGCGCGGCCAGGAACGCGCTCTCCGGCCCGGCCAGGATCTCGTCGGCCATCAGCGCCAGCGGGAAGCGCTGCATCAGCCGCTGCATCGCGTCGCGCGAGGCCACCGGCTGCTCGACCAGCTCGCAGCCGGCATCGGCCAGCGCCGGCAGCGCGCGTACCGCCTCGGCCTCGCTCCAGGCCATGTTGACGTCGACCCGCACCGCGCCGCGTGCACCCAGCGCACGCTTGATCGCGGCCACGTGGGCGATGTCATCGGCCGGCGGCCGCGCACCGATCTTCAGCTTGAACACCTGGTGCCGGCGCAGGTCCAGCATCTGCTCGGCCTCGGCGATGTCGCGCGCGGTGTCGCCAGACGCCAGGGTCCAGGCCACCGGCAGGCGCTCGCGCAGGCGCCCGCCCAGCAACTCGCTCAGCGGCAGCCCGACCCGCTTGCCCTGCGCGTCCAGCAGCGCGGTCTCCACCGCGCACTTGGCGAAATGATTGCCCTTGACCTGCTTGCCGATGCGCTGCATCAGCGCCTGCACGCCGCTGGCGTCGGCACCGGTCAGCAGCGGCGCCAGGTAGCGGTCGATCGCCAGCTTCATGCCTTCCGGGCTCTCCGCGCCGTAGGCCAGGCCGCCGATGGTGGTGCCTTCGCCCACGCCGACCACGCCATCGGAGCAGTGCAGGCGCACCAGCATCAGGGTCTGGCCCTGCATGGTCGCCACCGACAGACGGTGCGGGCGAATAGTCGGCAGGTCGAGCAGCAGGGTCTCGACGCGGTCGATGGTCGGGGCGGCGCGATGGGGGGCGTGCGGCAACGGGTTCATGCGGACAACACTGCGCCGCCACCGTCCGCGCGTCCAAGACTATGTGGGTCTTTCCATCATACCTTTCTGGTATTTTCCTCTCGCGATACCCGTTTGAGCTGCCTTTTTTGCAGTGCAACATACCCAAAGAGCACATCGACCACAATGGAACTGCGCCAACTGCGTTACTTCGTCGCCGTCGCTCGCGAGCGCAACTTCACCCGCGCGGCCGAGCTGCTGCACATCGCCCAGCCGCCGCTGAGCCGGCAGATCCAGCAACTGGAGGAACAACTGGGCACGCGCCTTCTGGTGCGCAGCAGCCGCCCGCTCCGCCTCACCGATGCCGGCAAGCTGCTCTACGAAGAGGCGCTGCAGATCCTCGGGCGCGTGGAACAGATGCAGGACGCCACGCGCCGGCTCGGCCGCAGCGAGCAACGCGTGTTCTCGATCGGTTTCGTCGCCTCCTCCCTCTACGGTGGCCTGCCGACCCTGGTGCGGCGCCTGCGGCAACAGCGTCCCGACCTAGATATCCGCCTGCTGGAGCTGATGTCGGGCGAGCAGATCGAAGCGCTGAAGACCGGCCGCATCGATCTGGGCATCGGCCGCATCCGCCACGACGACGACATGGTGGAGCGCTTCGTGCTGCGCGAGGAGCGCCTGGCGGTGGCGCTGCCGATGGACCATCCGCTGGCCACGTCCGACGCCCCGCTGGCGCCGGAAGCGCTGACCGCACAGCGATTGATCGTCTATCCCAGCCAACCGCGGCCGAGCTTCGCCGACCAGGTGCTGTCGCTGCTGCGCGACCGCGGCATCCGCCCGCTGGCGGTGCAGGAGGTGCGCGAACTGCAGACCGCGCTGGGCCTGGTGGCCGCCGACCTGGGCCTTTGCGTCATCCCCACTTCCGTCCGGGTGCTGCGCCGCGACCTGCACTACCGTCTGCTCGACGATGAACGCGCCACCTCGCCGATCATCCTCAGCCACCGCCGCAACGACAGTTCGGACCTGCTCCCGCTGATCATGCAGTTGATCCGGGAGATGTACCTGGAACGGCCGGCCTGGCTGGACAGCGCCTACAATCGCCTGCTTCTTCTCCCCTAGGCAACGCCAGCACCGATGCAGACCCCCACGCCCAACGACGCGCCCGACTACCTGGGCGACACCCGCCGCTGGCTGGAACGCGCGGTGATCGGCCTGAATCTGTGCCCCTTCGCCAAGGCGGTGCACGTCAAGCAGCAGATCCGCTACGTGCTCAGCGATGCGAGCACGCCGGAGGCGCTGCTCGAACAGTTGGCCGAGGAACTGGTGCTGCTGCGCGACACCCCGGCCGAGCAGATCGACACCACGCTGATCGTGCACCCGGATGTGCTGCAGGATTTCCTGGACTACAACGACTTCCTCGACAACGCCGACGCCGCGGTCGAGGCGCTGGACCTGCAGGGCATCCTGCAGGTGGCCAGTTTCCATCCGCAGTACCAGTTTGCCGGCACGGCGCCGGAGGACATCGGCAACTACACCAACCGCGCGCCCTACCCCACCCTGCACCTGTTGCGCGAGGACAGCGTGGAACGCGCGGTGGCCGCGTTCCCGGACGCGGACGTGATCGTCGAGCGCAATCTCCAGACCTTGGAGAAGCTGGGGCTGGAGGGCTGGAAGCGGGCGCTTGACGGCCGGGATTAGGCATTCGGGATTGGGGATTCGTAACAGCAGGATCGCGGCGGTGCGAGGCGCATCGCGCCTTTGCCAATCCCGAATCCCCAATCCCTACTCCCGGCCCTCGAACAGCACCGCCACGTCCGCTGCCTCCAGCACCCGCCACTGTCCCGGGGGTAGATCGCCCAGCGCAAAGCCGCCGATGCGGCTGCGGTGCAGCGCGGTCACGTGGTTGCCGACGGCGGCGAACATGCGCCGCACCTGGTGGTAGCGGCCTTCGTGCAGGGCCACGCGCACCTGCCGTGGCCCCAGCGTTTCCAGATGCACCGGCAGCAGCGGCGTGGTCTCGCCCTCGAGCATCAGCGTGCCACTGGCGAACTGCGCCGCTTCGTCGCCACGCAGATCCTCGGCCAGGGTGGCCTCGTAGACCTTCGCCAGGCGTGCCTTCGGCGAGACGATGCGGTGCAGCAGCGCGCCGTCGTCGGTCATCAGCAGCAGGCCGCTGGTGTCGCGGTCCAGCCGCCCGACCGTGGACAGCAACGGCGAGCGCAGGCGGAAGCGCGGCGGCAGCAGGTCATAGACGATGCGTCCCGGATCCTTGGTCGAGCAGGTGTAGCCGACCGGCTTGTGCAGCGCCAGGATCAGCCCGGGCGGCGGATCCAGCGGCTCACCGTCAACCCGGATCGCCGCGTGCGGCACCTGGTCGTCGGCGTACAGCACCTCGCCCTCGGCGTCGGTGATGCGGCCTTCGCGGAACATCAGCGCCACCTGCTTGCGGCTGCCGTAACCCAGGTTGGCCAGGTGCTTGACCAGTTTCATCGGCGCGCTCCGCCGCGGCTGCGCACCGCGTGGATCAGCTTGAAGCCGTCGCGGGTGGCGAGCACCTCGGTCGCGCCGAAGCTGGCGTCGAGCACCGCCTCGTAGGGCAGATGGCGGTTGGCGACCAGGAACAGCCGCCCGCCGGGCGCCAGCGCCTGCGCCGCCACCGCGATGAAGCGCCGGCCGATGTCCGGCCGTTCCAGCCGCCCCGGCGCATGGAACGGCGGATTGCTGACGATGACGTCGTACTGCCCCGGCAGTCCGGTGGTCACGTCGTGCCAGTGGAAGCCCAGCGTCGTCCCGGTCGGCGCCTGCGCCAGGTTGGCGCGCGCCAGCGCCAGCGCGCGCGCATCGGCCTCGAACAGGTCCAGCGCGGTCAGCTGCGGGCAGCGCGCCAGCAGTTCCGCCGACAGGTAGCCGTAGCCGGCGCCGAGATCGGCGGCACGGCCACGCAGGTCGGCGGGCAGGTGCTCGGCCAGCAGCGCCGAGGCCGGGTCGATGCGGTCCCAGGCGAACACGCCCGGACGGCTGCGGAAGCGCCCGTCCAGGATCGGCCGCACCGCGTCCAGTTTCGCCCAGCGCTGCTGCAGCGCGGCGTCATGGGTGCCGTGCAGCGGCGCGGTCCAGTAGACCCGGCAGTGGTGCTTGGTCAACTTGCCGCCGAGGCCGGCCAGTTGCTGCAGGTCGTCCTCTCCTGAGCGCGCGCCCTCGTTGTTGGCCTGGCAGGCCACCACCACGCCGCCCGGCGCGGCCAGCGCCACGGCGCGCGCCAGCAGCGCCCGCGCCTCCTCGCGCTGGCGCGGCGGCAGCACCAGCACCAGCGCGTAGCCGCCGGCATCGGCGGCGCCGTCCTGCTCGGCGCGCACGGTCCAGCCACCCTGCTGCAGCGCGCTGGCGAACGGCCGGTAGTCCTGCTCGCAGACCAGTTGCGCCGACTGCGCGTGCTGGCGCAGCGCCCAGCCGTCGCGGGCGCGCAGGAACAGCACCTTGCCGGCAGGCCAGCGCAGCACGCCCTGGGAAAACGGCAGGAACAGGGTATCGAGGGGAGCGTCTTGCGCGGCCGGCATCGGGCATGGTCATCGGAACAGGGACGCGCATTCTACCGGCAGCGCGCCGCGACCCCGGTTTTGCGCGAATCCAACGCATCATTGATGTTCCGGCAACATCGCCGCGCCTAGGCTGCAAGACACCAAATGACCGGAGAGGCAGCATGCGCGCAGTGTTCATCGGCGGCGTCGTCGACAACAGCGAAGTGGACCTGGATGGCAGCCAGCCGCCGTTGCACTACCCGGAGAACACCGGCACCGGGCGCCCGCGCTACCGCCTGCACCAGCGCGGCGCGCGCGACGACGGTAGCGTGGTCTATGCCGTCTACGCCGCCCCGGAACTGGGCGACACCGAAGTGGAGCGCGTATTCAACGAACGCGGCTACGCCCGCCGTTTCGGCGTGGAGCCGGCGCCGGTGGAACACTGACGTCGGGCAGGCGGCGTAGGAAATCCAAAGTCGACATGTAGGAGCGGCTTCAGCCGCGACCGGGCCTTACCAGGAATCCCCCGGTCGCGGCTGAAGCCGCTCCTGCGAAGAAGTGCACATCTTTTTAGAAGGACGCGGCGACGCCGTGCATCGGGATGCGCGAATGCGGGAGCCTTAGTGGTCCTGTGCCGGCCAGCTCCGAAATGCTTTTGTAGGAGTGGTTTCAGCCGCGACCGGGCTTCATCAGGAAGCCGCTGATCGCGACCAAATACGCTTCTAAGATCGATGCGAACAGGCGCGCCTAACGCCGCCAGCGCCTGCCCCTCACTTGCCCGGCTTCGGCGTCACCCGCCAGATCACATTGCCGACGTCGTCGGCGACCAGCAGCGCGCCCGGCTTGTCCACTGCCACACCGACCGGGCGACCCTGGGCGTGGCCCTCGGCGTCGAGGAAGCCGGTCAGCACGTCCTGCGGCTTGCCGCTGGGCTTGCCGTTGGCGAAGGGCACGTAGATCACCTTGTAGCCCGACGGCGGGTCGCGGTTCCAGGAGCCGTGCTGGCCAATGAAGGCGCCGCCGCGGTAGGTCTGCGGCAGCAGCGCGCCTTCGTAGAAAGCCAGGCCGAGCGAGGCGGTATGTGCGCCCAGCGCGTAATCAGGCTTGATCGCGCTGGCCACCATCTCCGGGTTCTGCGGCTGCACACGCTCGTCCACGTGCTGGCCGTAATAGCTATAGGGCCAGCCGTAGAAGCCGCCCTCGCGCACCGAGGTCAGGTAATCGGGCACCAGGTCGCTACCGAGTTCGTCGCGCTCGTTGACCACCGTCCACAGGGTGTCGGTGCCGGGCTGCCAGGCCAGGCCGACCGGGTTGCGCAGGCCGCTGGCGAACACGCGGGTGGCGCCGCTGGCCGCGTCCACTTCCAGGATCGCGGCGCGGTTGAGTTCCTGCTCCATGCCGTTCTCGGCGACGTTGCTGTTGGAGCCGACGCCCACGTAAAGCTTCTTGCCGTCGCGGCTGGCCAGCAGGCTCTTGGTCCAGTGGTGATTGATGCCGCCGGGCAGGTTGGCGACGAAGCTGGGCGCGGCGGTGATCTGGGTGTCGCCGTCCTTGTACGGGAAGCTGACCAGCGCATCGGCATTGGCGATGTACAGGCGGTCGCCGACCAGGGCCATGCCGAACGGCGAATACAGGCCCTTGAGGAACTGTGTGCGCACTTCGGCGACGCCGTCGCCGTCGGCATCGCGCAGCAGGGTGATGCGGTTGGCGCTGGGCACGCTGGCGCCGGCCTTGGACATCATCGCGCCCTGGATCTTGTCGCGCAGCCCGCTGCTCTCTTTTTCCGGCGCCGGCGGCTCGGCGGTCTCGGCGACCAGCACGTCGCCGTTGGGCAGCACGTACAGCCAGCGCGGATGGTCGAGGTCGCGCGCGAAGGCCTGCACCGCCAGATCGGCGGCCGGTACCGGCGCGGCGCCATCGGCCCAGCGCTTGACCTCGGCGACCTTGACCGTGGGGATCATGCGCTTGACCGGATCGGGCAGCACCGGGTTCGGCCCCATGCCGTCCTCGATGGGGTGCTTGGCGGTGTCGCCGCAGGCAGCGAGCAAGGCGGCACTGAGCGCACACAACACCCAACGGGCACGAATCGGCGAAGACATGGTCATGCGTCTTGGATATCCGGGAACACGGGGGAACGCCGATGATGCCCAGCCCCGCCGCGGAAAAAGTGAAAGATGCGTCAAGAGGCGTCGCCGCGCGGATCGCTGTCCCAGGGCCGCGCCGGCAGCTGGCGCACGCTGCGGATTTCGTCCAGCCACAGGTAACGGTGCTGGGCCGGATCGTCGAGATCGTCGATGCGCACCTGCGCATTGCTGCCTTCATTGCCGTCGGCATCGCGGAATTGCTGGATGCTGGGGCGCACCGACACGGTGCCGAAGCACACGCTGCCGTCGGTCAGTTCGATGCGCACATGCGACTGACCGGGCAGTTGCAGGATCAACGCTTCCAGCGCCTGGATCTGCGCCTGGTCGGTGTGGATACGCTCGGCAAACTGGGTCATCGGCGGACTCCGTATGGGGACCGCTGCACCCTAGCGCCGCCGGTGTGAGCCGGCAGTCAGCGCTGCCGCGCGAAGCGCACCGCCGACACCAGCTGCGCCACGCTGTACGGCTTGGCCAGGTGCTCCTGGAAGCCGGACTGCAGCGCGCGCTGGCGATCGTCGGCACGCGCCAGCGCGGTCACTGCCACCGCCGGCAGGTCGTCCGCGCTCAGACCCATGTTCTCGCGCACGGTGCGGATCAGGCCGTAGCCGTCCATGCCCGGCATGCCGATGTCGGTGACCATCACGTCGATCGCCGCATGGCCGCCGCCATCGAGCACCTCCAGTGCCTCGCTGGCCGAGCCCACCGCGACCACTTCGGCCCCCTGCTCCTCGAGCAGGCGCCGCAGGTAGTCGAGCATGTCCGGCTGGTCCTCCACCGCCAGCAGGCGCACGCCCTTGAGCGAATACGCCTCGACCACTTGTTCGGCCATCGCGAAGGCGCGCACTTCGCGCAGCGGGCGCGAGCCCGGCGCGTCGCGGTGCAGCGGCAGGCGCACGGTGAACACCGAGCCGCAGTCGCGGCCTTCGCTGAACGCGCTGATCTGGCCGCCGTGCATCTCCACCAGTTGCTGCACGATCGCCAGACCCAGGCCGAGGCCGCCGTGCAGACGCGTGGTGGTGCTGTCGGCCTGGCGGAAGCGGCCGAACAGGTGCGGCAGGAATTCCGGCGGGATGCCGTCGCCGGAATCGCGCACGGCGACGCTGACGTGCTCGCCATCGTCGTCGAGCTCGATCGCCAGGGCGATGCGCCCGTGCGCGGGGGTGAACTTGATCGCATTGGACAACAGGTTCCAGAACACCTGCTGCAGGCGCGTGGCGTCGCCCAGCACCATGCAGGGCTGCGCGGGCGCCTGCAGGGTCAGCGCCTGGTCCTTGCCTTCGGCCACCGGCTCCTGCGCGCGCATCGCCTCGCGCACCTGCTCGGCCAGGTCCAGCGCCTCCACTTCCAACTGCACCTTGCCCAGCAGCATGCTGCTGAGGTCGAGCATGTCGGAAATCAGCCGCTGCTGCGCACGCGCGCTACTGGCGATCACCGACAGGCCCTTGCTGCTCGGGTCGCCCGGCGGCAACCGCTGCAGCAGCAGATCGCTCCAGCCGAGGATGGTGGTCAGCGGCGTGCGCAGTTCGTGCGACAGTGTCGCCAGGAATTCGTCCTTCAGCCGCGCCATGCTCTCGGCGGCGTTGCGCGCGCTGCGCTCGGACTCCAGCAGTTGCTCGCGCGCCAGCTCGATGTCGCGGCGTTCGGTGACGTCCGGGCTGCTGCCGGCCAGGCCGATGAACTTACCCTCGGCGGAGTAGCGCGGCACCGCGGTCATTTCCACCCAGCGCCATTCACCGTCGTGGCGGCGCGCGCGCGCCAGCGCGCGCAGATTGCGCTGGTCGTGCAGCGCGTTGCGCAGCTCGTAGGCGAACACGCCCACATCCTCCGGATGCAGCACATCGCCCCAGCCCGGGCGCACCCCATCGGTGTCCAGATCGATGCCGAAGAACTCGGCGTAGGCAGTGTTGGTGAAACGCAGCTCGCCCTGGGCGTCCAGCACCCACACCGGCATCGGCAGGCCCTCGGCCAGCGCGCTGAAGCGCGCCTCGCTCTCGGCCAGGTCGCGCTCCATCCGCTTGCGCTCGGTGATGTCGAGGAACTGCACGGCGACCTGGTGCAATTCCGGCGCACCGACGCGGAACGCATCCACCGCCCACCAGCGGTCCAGCGCGGTGGCGAAGTTTTCGAACTTGGCCGAGCGGCCGCTCAGCGCCACCTCGCCGTAGCGCTGGAACCAGTGCTCCTCGTGGGTCGGCGAGATGTCGCGCATGCGCCGCCCGACCACCTCGCGCAGGCCGGTCTCGCGCTCGAAGGCCGGATTGACCTGCAGGAACACGTAATCGACCGCGCGCTCGCCTTCGAACAGCATCTGGATCACGCAAAAGCCGGAATCGATCTTGTCGAAGATTTCGCGGTACTGCAGGTCCGTCGCCTGCGCGAACGAAGACGAGGTGGATTCTGGGCTGGCATGCATGACGGAGTAACTCTGGAAGCGGCCTACGGCAACGGATGACGACGGTGCCCTGCATCCGCGGCGCAACAACGACGCGCTAGGAACGGCGAGGCGGAACCCCCATCTTGTTAAGCCACTCCGCCGCCGTCAAGCCAGGGTGCACGCTGCACCTGCGGGAACCGGGTCACCAGAAGAAGGCGATCCCCAGGACGATGCCCAGCAGCGAGAGACCGATCCCGGCAAACACCAGCCGCTGGGTCAGGCGCGCGCTGCGCAAGGCCTGCTCTTCCAGCCAACGCTCGGCCTCCTCGCGCCACGGCGGCGGCGGCGAGGATTCCAGCAGTTGCTGCACGCGCGCCGTCCCCAACTGCCGGCATTGCCGACGGCATTCTTCGGGGACCACGGGTCGCTGGGGTGCGCTCACGACGGACATGACAAGCTTCCTGAACCGCTCAGCCGAGCGTGAAACGCGGTGCGTCGCTGGCGAGCTCGTGCTCCACCGCCATCCGCGCCAATCGCGTGTAGTTGGCACGCGGGCCGGCCCCGCGGCCGACGATCAGGCCCAGGTACTCCAGGCCGGCCCACACCCGCGCCTTCCACTCCACGCCGTCTTCGGCCAGCACCAGCGTCAGCGTATAGCGGAAGCTCTGCCCCTGCGGGCTGCGGTAGTGGTAACTGGGCGGGAACTGCACGGCCACGTCCTGCGCCTCGCCGAGCGAGACCAGGTAGCGCCGCAACAGATGGCGCACGTCGTCGCCCGGGTTCAGGCGCAGCTGGCGCGCCGCCTCGTCCAAGTTGGCCTGGTACTCGACGAACGCGGCCGCGCCACTGGCCGGGCTGTGCCCGTGGCGCTTGGCCCACTCGATGAACTGCAGGCGCACATCGCTACCGGTATGGGCGTGGTGGAACAACGGCGTCTTCATGCGATCCCCGCATCACTCGAGTGGCCTCCATGCTCGCGCGCGCACCGTGAAGCAGGCGGCGAGGCGATGTGAGCCGGCCGTCACGCCGGAGCGGATGAATCCGCGGCCAACGGTGCTCGCCACACGCCTCGCCGCGATTGCGGGCGCGCCGGCACAGGCACACACTGGACACACGCCTCCTGGAGATCCGCCATGAAGATCCGCTATGCCTGGACGGCGCTGGCTGTTGCCTGCCTGTGGGCGGGCGGCGCCTCCGCCGAGATCCGTAACGTCACCGACCCGCAGGCGCCGCGCAGCCTCGCCAGCGACGGCCCGGTACAGGTCAGTTGGGCCGATCCGGCCAGCTTCAGCGAACTGCGGCAGAGCCGCAACCGCTGGGAAGCCGAACGCGGCGATTGGGTGCAGGACCTGGCCGCCTACCTGCAGAAGCAGGCCGCCAAGCAACTGCAGCCCGGCCAGCGCCTGGACATCAAACTGACCGACATCAAGCGCGCCGGCGACTACGAGCCATGGCACGGCCCGAACTGGAACGACGTGCGGGTGATGCGCGACCTGTACCCGCCGCGGATCAGTCTCGACTTCACCCTGTACGGCGCCGACGGCCAGGTGCTGGCGCAGGGCCAGCCGAAGCTGATGGACCCGAGCTACCTGTACAACAGCTCGGTCGGCCTGAGCACCGATCCGCTGCGCTACGAAAAACGCATGCTCGACGACTGGCTGCGCCGCCAGTTCCGCAACAAGGACAGCGCGGTCGCCGAGCGCTGAAGCCGTCCGCGCGGCGCCGGCATCGCGCCGGCGCCGTCAGGCACGGGTCAACCGCCGAGATAAGTGCGCGGCGCGCGCTTGAGGCCGCACAGCAACCGGTAGGCGCTGGAGTTGCAGCGCCCGGCCAGCGCATCGATACGCGGCTGCGCGCCCCACAACTGCACCTCGCTGCCGAGTCCGGCCTGCGGGTGGTCGGTCAGATCCACGGTCAGCATGTCCATCGACACGCGCCCGATCAGTTCACCAGGCGCGCCGTCGATCAGCACCGGCGTGCCATTGGGCGCGAACTGCGGATAGCCGTCGGCATAACCGATCGCCACCACCCCGACCCGGGTCGGCCGCGCCGCGACGAAGCGCGCGCCATAGCCGACCGGCTCACCCGGCCCCAGGTCGCGCACCGAGATGACCTTGGACTGCAGGGTCATCACCGGGCGCAGTTCGCCGGGCAGTGCCGCCGTCGCGGCGAACGGGTCGGCACCGTACAGCATCAGCCCCGGCCGCCCCCAGTCGTTGTGCAGCTCAGGCCAGCCCAGCAGCGCCGGCGAATTGCACAGGCTGGTCTCGCCGGCCAGGCCGGCAGTCGCCTGGCGGAACACCTCCACCTGCTCGCGGGTACGTGCGCTGTCCAGTTCGTCGGCACGGGCGAAGTGGCTCATCAGCACCAGCCGCTCGACCTGCGGCAACGCGCTCAGGCGCGCATGCGCGGCGCGGAATTCCTCCGGCGCCAGGCCCAGCCGGTGCATGCCGCTGTCCAGCTTCAGCCACAGGCACAGCGGCTGCGGCGCGGCGAAGGCGGCGATCGCCTCCACCTGCCAGGGCGAGGCCACCGCGCACCACAGCCGGTGTTCGGCGACCAGCGGCAATTCGTCGGCGTCGAAGATGCCTTCCAGCAGCAGGATCGGCGCGGCGATGCCGGCCTGGCGCAGTTCCAGCGCCTCCTCGATGCAGGCCACCGCGAAGCCGTCGGCCTCGCCGTCCAGCGCGCGCGCGCACGCCACCGCGCCATGCCCGTAGGCATCGGCCTTGACCACCGCCAGTGCCTTGCCGCCGCTCAGTTGGCGGGCCAGGCGGTAGTTGTTGCGCAGCGCGTCGAGGTCGATCAATGCACGGGCTGGGCGCACGCGACGGCCTCGGCGACGGACGCGGCGGAACCGCGGGAGTAACGGAAGATGTCCAGGCCCTCGCCGCTGATCTGCGGCTGCCGCGAGACCATCAGGTCGGCCAGGTAGCGGCCGGAGCCGCAGGCCATGGTCCAGCCCAGCGTGCCGTGGCCGGTGTTGAGGAACAGGTTGCGGTAGCCGGTGGCGCCGACCACCGGCGTGCCGTCCGGGGTGGCCGGACGCAGCCCGGTCCAGAACTCGGCCGCGGCCAGGTCGCCGCCGTGCGGGTACAGGTCGTTGACCACCTTCTCCAGCGTGGCGCGGCGCCGCGCCGGCCGCGACAGATCGAAGCCGGCCAGTTCGGCCATGCCGCCGACGCGGATACGCTCGTCGAAGCGGGTGATCGCGACCTTGTAGCTCTCGTCGAGGATGGTGGAGGTCGGCGCCAACGCCGCGTCGCGGATCGGCAGGGTCAGCGAATAGCCCTTCAGCGGGTACACCGGCAGGCGGATGCCCAGCGGCGCCAGCAGGCCGGGCGAATAGCTGCCCAGCGCGACCACGTAGCGGTCGGCGCGCTCCAGCCGGCCGCCGATGCGCACGCCGTCGATGCGATCGCCATCGGCCTGCAGTGCCTCGATGGTCTCGCCCTGCCGGAACTGCACGCCGGCCGCAGCCGCCATCGCCGCCAGGCGCTGGGTGAACAGGCGACAGTCGCCGGTCTGGTCGTTGGGCAGGCGCAGCGCGCCGACCAGGGTCGCCGGTGCGCTGGCCAGGGCCGGCTCGACCCGGGCGATGCCGGCACGGTCCAGCAGTTCGTAGGGCACGCCGTACTCGCGCAGCACCTCGATGTCCTTGGCCGCGCCGTCCAGTTGCTGCTGGGTGCGGAACAGTTGGGTGGTGCCGAGCTGGCGGCCTTCGTAGGCGATGCCGGTCTCGGCGCGCAGCTGGTCCAGGCAGTCGCGGCTGTACTCGGACAGGCGCACCATCCGCGCCTTGTTGATCGCATAGCTCTCGGCGGTGCAATTGCGCAGCATCTGCGCCAGCCACAGGTACTGCTGCAGGTCGGCGGTCGGCGTGATCGCCAGCGGCGCATGGCGCTGGAACAGCCATTTCAGCGCCTTCAGCGGCACCCCCGGCGCCGCCCACGGCGACGCGTAGCCGGGCGAGACCTGGCCGGCATTGGCGTAGCTGGTCTCCAGCCCGGCCGCCGGTTGGCGGTCGACCACCGTCACCTCGCAGCCGCTGCGGGCCAGATACCACGCCGTGGCCGTGCCGATCACACCGCTGCCGAGAACCAGAACCCGCATGCGCCTACTCCGTTCGGATCAATTCCCTGGCTGGATGGCGCCAGGGCAGAAGTTCGGTGCAGTATAGGCAGCGCAACCCAGGATTTTCCCCTGACTTCCGCCACCCCAGCAGGCCAAACCCCTGAGACCCGCCCGCATGGCCGCACGCCTCCGCGAACTAGACAAGATCGACCGCAAGATCCTACGCATCCTGCAGCAGGAAGGGCGCATCTCCTTCACCGAACTGGGCGAGCGGGTCGGCCTGTCGACCACCCCGTGCACCGAGCGGGTACGCCGGCTGGAACGCGACGGCGCCATCACCGGCTACTACGCGCGGCTGGACCCGCACTATCTCAAGGCCAGCCTACTGGTGTTCGTGGAGATCAGCCTGGCCTACAAGTCCGGCGACATCTTCGAGGAGTTCCGCCGCGCCGCGCTGAAGCTGCCGAACGTGCTCGAATGCCACCTGGTCTCGGGCGACTTCGACTACCTGCTCAAGGCGCGCATCAGCGAGATGGCGTCCTACCGCAAGCTGCTGGGCAGCACCCTGCTGACCCTGCCGCACGTGCGCGAGTCCAAGAGCTACATCGTGATGGAGGAAGTGAAAGAAACGCTCAGCCTGCCGATCGCCGACTGAGCGTTTCGCGCGGGGCGCAGGTCAGGAGACCAGCAGCTTCTCGAGATCGTCGCGCGAGGAATTGGCGTGGTTCTTGGCCAGTTCGGCCACCACCCGCTTCTGGACCTCCTTGTGCAACAGCGGCCGCAGCTGCCCCAGCGTGTGCGGGTCGGCGACCAGCATCAGGTGCTCCACCTGCCCGCGCAACGCATCCTGGTACAGGCGCTCGGCCACCTGGCGCACGAACCCGGCCTCATCCATGGTCATCGGCCGGTCGCCGTCCTCCACGCCCTCGATCGGCGTCGGATTCAGCACTTCGGTCTGCTCCAGCAGGGCGGTCTCGCCGGCCAGGTTGACCCGGAACAGGCGCGCGCTGGTGCGGTCGGCGACGACGATCAGGGTGTTGTCGGGAAGCTTGCTCATCGGTTCTCCTGCGAAACATGGCGCCGCGGCAATCGCGGCCGGTACGCCAGTCTAGAAACCGATTTGTGAGGATGGCGGCCACGCGGCGTTCGCCGTGCGTTCGTCGCCCGGGTGCAAGCGCATCACTCCTGGATGCGCACGCCGTCGCCGCTGGGGACGGTGTCGTAGTAACGGCCGGTGCGGGTGTCCAGCGCGCGGTTCGGGCCGACCTGCATCGCTCCGGGGATCACCTGCCCGCTGCGGTCGTAGAGGCGCACCGGACGGCGTGCGGAGGGGTCGGCGACCGCGGCCGCAGGCACTGCCGGGCTGGCCGGGCGCGTGTGCCGAGTCTTTCCTTGTCGGTCGTCCAGGTTGGACGGCACCGGCGTGGCCTTGGGGCTGGTTGCCGAAGCCGGCGGACGCTCGTCGAGACGACTGGCCACCGAGGGCGCCGGCGGCGGCGCGGACTGCAGGGTATTGGCGTCGCGATTGCCGGCCGGTGCGCCGGGGACTGGCTGAAGACTCTGCGCGACGGCAAGCGCCGGCACGAGCAGGGCGATGGCAACGCAGGGCAGCAAGCGGTTCACGGTGGCTCCGTCGATGGGCCGGGGGAGCGTTCCACGCTAGCGCATCGCCGAGGCCGCGTCGACGCGGTACGGCGCGCTTGATCCGCCGCGTACAGCCCTCATGTTGTTTTCCCCCTCTTCCAGCCACGGGTCCCGCCATGAGCCGATTCGACCTCACGCCTCCCACCACTGCCGAGCGCGAGCGCCTGATCGGCGACCTGAACGTGGAGGAACGCCGGGTGCTGCTGCAGCACGGTACCGAAGCGCCGTTCTGCGGCGTGTTCCTGGACAACAAGCTGGAGGGCGTCTACACCTGCCGGCTGTGCGGACTGCCGCTGTTCCGCTCCAGCGCCAAGTTCGATTCCGGCACCGGCTGGCCGAGCTTCTTCGCGCCCTACCACCCCGACCACGTGCGCGAGATACGCGACACCAGCCACGGCATGATCCGCACCGAGATCGTCTGCGCCCGCTGCGACAGCCATCTCGGCCACGTGTTCCCGGACGGCCCGCCGCCGAGCGGCGAGCGCCACTGCCTGAACTCGATCTCGCTGCAGTTCACCGAACAGGGCCAGGCGTTGCCCAACCCGCTGCACCGCGCCGGCGGCGAGACCGAACCGGCCTGATTCCGGCGCAGCCGCGCCGCCATAGGGAGACCACCGGTATGCGTACCCCGTTGCTTCCCCTCCTGCTCCTGCCACTGGCCCTGAGCGCCTGCCAGCGCAGCCCCACCCCGCCGCCGGCGCAGACCACGCCGACAGCGGCCACGTCTTCGCCCGCCGCCGCGCCCGGCCTGCAGGCCGATGCCCTGCCCATGCAATGGCGCTGCGGCGAGGAACTGGTGCAGGCGGCGGCCGATCCGGCGCGCGAGCGCCTGGCCCTGCAGGTGCGCGGCACCCGCCTGGACATGCAGCGCACCGATGCCGGCACCGCCACCGGCGCGCGCTACGCCGACGCACTGGGAAACACCTTCTGGCAGTCGCAGCCGGACCAGGCCACGCTGACCCTGGCGGGTGTGGGCGAGACGCTCAAATGCGTCCGCCACGACAGCGGCATGACCGGCTGAGCACCCGGTCCGCCACCCACATCGCCAAAAAGCCGGCACAGTTCACACCTTCAGAATGGCGCCGCGGGGCCGACATCTAGGGCGTCCCCGCTTCGGCCCGCAGGCTGCCCCGCCATGCTCATCATCGTTGGCTTCATCGTCGTCATCATCAGCGTGGTCGGCGGCTACGTGCTGTCGCACGGCAAACTCGGCGCGCTGTGGCAGCCCTACGAGCTGATGATCATCGGTGGCGCGGCGCTGGGCGCGTTCCTGGTCAGCACCCCGGGCAAGATCGTCAAGGCCACCATCGCCGACGTGATGGGGGTGTTCAAGGGTCCGAAGTACAAGTCCGACGACTATCGCAGCACCCTGACCCTGATCTACGAACTGCTGAACAAGGCGCGCCGCGACGGCTTCATGGCCCTGGAAGACCACGTCGAGCGGCCGGCCGACAGCGCGATCTTCGGCAACTACCCGAAGGTGCTGGCCGACCATCACCTGCTCGACTTCATCACCGACTGCCTGCGCCTGATGATCGGCAGCAACATCGAGCCGCACGAACTGGAACCGCTGCTGGAACTGGAGCTGGAGAAGCACCACCACGAGGCGATGGCGCCGGCCCATGCGCTGAGCAAGGTGTCCGACGGCCTGCCCGGCTTCGGCATCGTCGCCGCGGTACTGGGCATCGTGATCACCATGGGCGCGATCGGCGGCCCGATCGAGGAGATCGGCCACCACGTCGGCGCGGCGTTGGTCGGCACCTTCCTCGGCATCCTGATGGCTTACGGCTTCGTCTCGCCGCTGTCGGCGGCGATGGAAGCGCGCGCCGAGCAGGACAGCCGCATCTTCGAATCGGTGAAGACCGCGCTGCTGGCCTGCCTGCGCGGCTACAACCCGAAGATCGCCCTCGAATTCGCGCGCAAGACCCTGCCGACCGACGTGCGGCCGAGCTTCGCCGATTTCGAAACGCATCTGAAGACGATCAAGTAACGCCGCCATGGCCGAGACCAAGCCCACCGTCGTCATCCGCCGGGTCAAGAAGGTCCAGGGCGGCGGCCACCACGGCGGCGCGTGGAAGGTGGCCTATGCCGACTTCGTGACCGCGATGATGGCGTTCTTCCTGGTGCTGTGGCTGGTCGCGGCCACCACCAAGGAACAGCGCGCGGCGATCGCCGAATACTTCCGCAATCCCAGCCCGCTGGCCGGCAAGAGCCCGGCGCCGAGCCCCGGCATGGCCGGCCCCGGCGGCGCCAGCACCTCGATGATCAAGCTCGGCGGCGCCGGCGAAATGCAGCGCGGCAACAACAAGGATCCGTTCGGCAGCAAGAGCCTGAAGGGCGACGACAACAGCAAGAGCAGCCAGCGCGAGAAGGAAAAGGAGCGCCTGGAAACGCTGATGCAGGAACTGAAGCAAGCCATCGACAAGAGCCAGGCGCTGGAGCCGTTCAAGGACCAGCTGCTGCTGGACCTGACCCCGGACGGCCTGCGCATCCAGATCGTGGACAAGGAAAACCGGCCGATGTTCGACCTCGGCAGCGCGGTGCTCAAGCCCTATACCCGCGGCATCCTCCACGAGCTGTCCGGCTTCATCAACCAGGTGCCCAACCACATCAGCATCACCGGCCATACCGACGTCACCCAGTACAGCGGCAAGAACGGCTACAGCAACTGGGAGCTGAGCGCGGACCGCGCCAACGCCGCGCGCCGCGAGCTGGTCGCCGGCGGCATGGGCGAGGACAAGGTCTCGCGCGTGGTCGGGCTGTCCTCGTCGGTGCTGTTCGACAAGCAGGTGCCGAACAACCCGATCAACCGCCGCATCAGCATCGTGGTGATGACCAAGGATGCCGAGGATGCCGCCACGGCCGATGGCGACCACAGCGTCGCCCTGGGCACGGTGCAATCCGATGCCGACACCAAGGTGCCGGACCTGAGCGCCGCGGCGACGGAAGCGGCCGCAACACCGGCCGCGGGCAAGGGCGCGCCCGCGGCGGCGCCTGCCGCCACGCCTGGCGCGGCACCGGCGGCACCGGCTGCGACACCGGCCAAGGCCTCGGTGCAGATCGCCAAGCCGCGCACGACCTCGCCGGAGGCCGCGGCCGCCGCCGCACGCGACGCCTTGCGCAGCATCAACGGCGGCGCACCGGTGACGGCCGCCGCGGGCAGCGGCGGGGCCGAAGCGGCCAGCGCACGCTGATCTCGGTGTACCCGGACGTGCCGGCGGCGCTCCCGCCGCGCTGGCCCGGCAGGACCGTACACGGCGCGGCGCTTACAATGGCCGCCACTTCGCCAACGAGACCGCCGTGTCCAAGCAATCCAAAGCCAAGCGCGACAAGCGCAAGAAGCAGCAGTCGCCGCGCCCCTTCGCCCGCCTGGGCCGCGAGCAGCCCATCGCCAACCACGCCGTGCTGCAGGACCAGAGCGGCCGCGTGCTGGCCGCGATCGGCCTGCAGGGACGCCAGTGGTTGCTGGCGGTCGGCGGCCAGACCATGGGCAATGCCGACAATCCAGTGCCGATGCTGGCGATGCTCAAGCACCTGGCCAACCTGCAGGAGCAGGAAGGCAACACCATCACCCTGGAATACTCGACGCAGCTGCAGCAGATGATCGACGCGCTGGCGGCCGAGGCCAGCCAGACCCCGGCCGAGTACCTGGACGCGCTGGTCGCCGAGTTCGCGGCTGGCGACGGCGCGACAGAGAATGCGGACGAGGACGAGGACGGGACCGACGCGGACGACGCGCCGGAGACGACCGGTGCCGCGCCGGCGCAGGCCGACAGCAGCGCGGCGCCTGACGCCGCGGCGGATGCCGACGGCACGCACAAGCCGGCCTGACCGGACCCGATGGCGGTCTACATCGACGACGCGGTGCATCCCTGGCGCGGCCAGCGCTGGGGTCACCTGCTCGCCGACACGCTGGACGAACTGCACGCCATGGCGGCGCGGCTGGGCATTCCCCGCCGCGCCTTCCAGAACAAGCTCAGCGGCGCGCACTACGACGTGCCGGCGCCCCTGCGCGACGAAGCGATCCGCCTGGGCGCGGTGCCGGTGTCGCGGCACAGCGATCGCGAACTGCTGAAAGCCCTGATCCGCCATGCGCGTGCGCAGGCGCGCGGCGAGGCGCAGTGAGCGATGCCACCGCGTCCGCCAACGCGCTTTTCGTAGGAGCGGCTTCAGCCGCGACTGGCGTTCCCGGGAAAGCCTGTCGCGGCTGAAGCCGCTCCTACAGCACGCCCGCAGCGCCGACTGACGTCTGCCTAGAACGGATCGCTGCCCGGGCGCAGGTCGATGCCCAGGATCGCAGCC